>CAJFNZ010000047.1 GCA_904395905.1 uncultured Oscillospiraceae bacterium
AAATTAGTAGTCTAAGGTCTGATTTGGCTCAATGCTTGTCGCAATTTACTAAGGCTCAATAGTCTGATGCGGAGGGGGCGTTTTTCGTGTAGGTTTGTCAAACATATTGGACGGCGAATTCGCAAGGAGAAAGCCAGCCGGGAGCTGATTCGGCAGCGGGGCTGGGCCGCAGTCAGTATTCGCTCGGTTGCGCTTGCGTGCGGCGTGTCGGTGGGGTCCATCTACAACTATTTCGATTCCAAGGCGGCCCTGATGGCGGACGCGGTTGAAAGCATCTGGCACGAGATATTTCGCCGCCCGGCAGAGGACGCCGCGTTTCCGGACACGCTGGCCTGCGTTGCCTGGATCTACGAACGGTTGGAATACGGCAGCAGGCAGTATCCCGGCTTTTTCACCCTGCACTCCCTGGGATTTGTGCAGGAGAACCGGCCGGAAGGACGGCGGCGGATGCAGCAGACCTGGCGGCACATCACAAAGGAGCTGTGCGCCGTCCTAAAGCGGGATGCCGGCGTTCGCCCGGATGCCTTCACCGAACAATTCACCGCGGAGGCGTTTGCCGACGTGCTGTTCTCCCTGATGCTGTCCGCGGTGCTGCGCCGGAACTATCGGCCGGACGCCGTGTTGGAAATCGTCCGCAGGACCCTCTATGGAGGCCGCGCGGATGTTCTGCCCGGAGGCAAACCGCACTTCCGGAAAGAGTAGGAGCGTGAAACGATGCAAGCCGTTGCAGAAACCCTGTTCGATGCAGTCTATCTGATTTCCGTCGTCACAATTGGCGTCCTGATGATTCGGCACAGCGGCGGAACCCGCCAGTTCCGGCTGTTCGGCTGGATGGCGGTGGTGCTGGGGGCGGGGGACGCCTTCCATCTCGTCCCGCGGGCTCTGGCGCTGTGCACCACCGGGCTGGCGGACTACACCGCCCTCCTGGGGCTGGGCAAATGGATAACTTCTATCACCATGACGGTTTTCTACCTGCTGCTCTACCACGTGTGGCGGCAGCGGTACCGGGTCACCGGACGGCGCGGCCTGACGGCCGCTGTATACAGCCTGGCCGGAATCCGGATTGCGCTGTGCATGATGCCCCAAAACCAGTGACTCAGCGCCGAGGCGCCGCTCTCCTGGGGCATCTACCGCAACCTTCCCTTTGCGCTTCTGGGGCTTGTGGTGATTGTGCTGTTCTATCGCAGCGCAAAAGAACACGGGGACCGGGCGTTCCGCTGGATGTGGCTGACCATCGTGCTGAGCTTCGGCTTCTACATCCCGGTGGTGCTGTGGGCCGATGCGGTTCCAATGATTGGGATGCTGATGATTCCCAAGACCTGCGCCTATGTGTGGACGGTCTTGATTGGGTACTTCGCCATGAAAAAAGAATGTCACATCGAGGGGGAGAGCGTATGAAACGATATATGAATACCGCGCTGCTGTACGCCGTCCTGGCCATGGTTGGCGGCGTGTTTTATCGGGAGTTTACCAAGTTCAACGGCTTCACCGCCAAAACCGCCCTGGGCGTCGTCCATACGCACTACTTCCTGCTGGGCATGGTGTTCTTCCTGTTGCTGCCGCTGTTGGAGAAGAGCGTTTCTTTCACCGGCCCCAAGACCGGGCGGATTCTGCTCACCTATCACATCGGCCTGAATCTGACGGCCGTGATGCTGGTGGTGCGGGGCGTGACCCAGGTGCTGGGGACTGCGCTTTCCTCCGGCGCGAGCGCGGCAATTTCCGGCGTTGCCGGGATTGGCCACATTCTCCTGGGCGTCAGCCTGGTGCTGCTGCTGGTGCAGATCCGGCGCAGCGTTTTGGCCCCGCGGAGCTGATGGGCGGAAGCGACGGCAGATCTGTTTCAGCAGCGGACGTTCGCGCCCCCGGTCCGAAGGACCGGGGACGCTTTGCTTTGCCTTTCTATGTGTTTGGCGTATGGATAGCGATAAGGATTGGGTATTAGACATCGAAACGGCGGACTCCTATAATGGAATAGGGGGGGCGCATCCTGCAACCCTCCCGCTGCACACCCGACGAAGGAGGTCCTATCCATGAAAATATGGCTCCCGCTTCTTTTGACCCTGGCGATGACATTCCCGCTCGCCGCCTGCGGTCCGGCGGACAGTCCCGACAACAGCCAAGACGCCGGCGCCGCGCCCGAACAGGCGGCGGAATCCCCGGAGATTGCCGGGGAGACGGAAATCCCGGACGCCGGTATGGAGGCGGAACCCCCGGACGCCGGCGCGGAGCCGGAACCGGCGGCCCGGCAGATTCAGGTGCAGTTCGACGGCGGGACCGTGGTCTATGCGCTCAACGACAGCGCCGCCGCAGACGCCCTTCTGGCGCAGCTCCCGCTCACCGTCGCGGTGGAGGATTACAGCACCAACGAGAAAATCTTTTACCCGCCTCAGGCGCTGGATTCCGCAGATGCGCCGCCGGCGGAGGGCGGCGCGGGCGTTTTGGCCTACTACGCCCCCTGGGGCGACGTGGTGATGTTCTACGACAGCTTCCGCGCCAACGCCGCTCTGTACGAGCTGGGCCATGCGGTGTCCGGCGCGGAGCTGATTTCCGAGATGTCCGGGGACGTCACCGTGGAAGCGGCGGAATGACACGCTCCACCATCGGCGAACGGGGGCCGGGGGCCCCGCACCAGCGGAAACACCCGGAGCGCCGCACCGCTCCGGCAACCCATCAGGAAAGGACGATTTGTATGCGTATTCACGACCAAGAGAACTTCCATCAGGCAAATATCTTTGGCTTGGGCCAGCCCAATACGGCCTACGCCCAGTATTTCACCGGGAATTCCTATCTGAACCCGCTGACCGAGGCGGGCAAGTGCCCGGTATTCCTGGCCAACGTCACCTTTGAACCGGGCTGCCGGAACAACTGGCACATCCACCATGCCAAACGCGGCGGCGGCCAGCTCCTCATCTGCACCGCTGGCGAGGGCTGGTACCAGGAGGCCGGCAGGGAGGCGGTCAGCCTCACCCCCGGCACGGTCATCACCATCCCCGCCAATGTGAAGCACTGGCACGGCGCCAAAAAAGACAGCTGGTTCAGCCACATCGCCGTGGAAGTCCCCGGCGAAGAGACCTCCAACGAGTGGCTGGAGCCGGTGGACGACGCCGCCTACAGCGGTCTGGAGTAACGGAGTGGCGCAGATGGAGTACACAAAACTGGGGCGTTCCGACCTGACCATCTCCCGCATCTGCATGGGGTGCATGGGCTTCGGCGACGCCAGGAACGGCCAGCACAGCTGGACGCTGGACGAGGCGCACACCCGGGAGATTGTCCGGCGCGGCCTGGAACTGGGGATTAACTTCTTCGACACCGCCATCGGCTACCAGAGCGGGACCAGCGAACAGTATGTCGGACGGGCCCTCCGGGACTTCGTCCGGCGGGAGGATGTGGTGGTGGCCACCAAGTTCCTTCCCCGCACCCAGGAGGAGATTGCCAGCGGCGTCTCCGGCCAAAAGCACATTGAAACCATGGTGAACACCAGCCTGCGGAACCTGGGGATGGACTACATCGATTTGTATATCTACCACATGTGGGACTATGAGACGCCCCTCTATGACATCCTGGACGGCCTGAACCGGGTGGTGCAGGCGGGGAAGGTACGATATATCGGCATCTCCAACTGCTTTGCCTATCAGCTGGCCAAGGCCAACGCCCTGGCGGAACGGGGAGGGTTTGCCCGGTTCGTCTCCGTCCAGGGGCACTATAACCTAATCTTCCGGGAGGAGGAGCGGGAGATGGCCAAGCTCTGCGCCGAGGACAACATCGCCATGACGCCATACAGTACCCTGGCCGGCGGCCGGCTCTCGAAGCGCCCTGGAGAGACCTCCAAGCGCCTGGAGGAGGACAGCTACGCCAAGTTCAAATACGACGCCACAGCGGAGCAGGACGGCGTGATTCTCCGCCGGGTGGCGGAGCTGGCGGACCGGCACGGCGCCTCGATGACGGAGGTGTCCCTGGCCTGGCTGCTGACGAAGGTGACCGCTCCCATTGTGGGCGCCACCAAACTACACCACATTGAGGGCGCCGCCAAGGCCATGGACCTGAAGCTGACGGCGGAGGAGTGCGCCTGGCTGGAGGAGCCCTACGTTCCCCACAAGCTGGTGGGCGTCATGGCGCAGAACACGCCGGCGGTATCCAAGGCGCAGCACGTGTGGTCCATCGGAAACCAACGCGTCAAACCATAGCGGCAGTGTCATCTATGCTGCGGCCCCCGGAACGCAAAACCGTTCCGGGGGCCACTTTACTTTCTCCGTCAGGGGCCGCCGCTTCCTCGCCCGCTCCGTCCGCGTCACACAAGCCGCCTATACCGGGCGGCCTGCGCCGTTCAATCCTTCCATCCGGAGCCGGCGGCCGCCGGCTGGCGGTCGCGCTGTTCCTTCAGCTCCAGGTGAATCAGCAGCGCCATCAGCGCCCGGAGCAGAATGACGGCCCCGAGGATAATCAGCTCATCCAGGCTCTGCACCAGCACCGTCTTGAGGATCTCCGCCGCCATTTTGAACTCCAGCGCCGAGGCAAGCCCGTGGGCCAGCTCCACCTTGAAGTCCGTCGGCTTCCGCGTGACCAGCCCCTTCAGATACTTATAGAAGCACTGGATGGCCGTGATGGTCACCACCACGATGCCAATCAGCTCACACAGGGCGATGATAGGCGGCAGCGCCACCTCGATGACATGGTGCAGCATGGGCAAAGACTCCTCTCGCAGCGTTGTCGGGCTGTTTACAGGCGGCTGGCGATGGCCCGGGCCACCAGGACGCCCGAGGCGCCCGCCTGGGCCAGGCCCCGGGTGATGCCCGCGCCGTCGCCGATGGCGAACAGCCCCGGCAGCTGCGTCTCCAGCTCCTGGGTCAGGTTGATGCGGGCCGAATAGAACTTGACCTCGACGCCGTAGAGCAGCGTGTCGTAGTTGGCCGTGCCCGGGGCAATCTTGTCCAGGGCGTAAATCATCTCGATGATGTTGTCCATGTGCCGCTTGGGCAGCACCAGGCTCAAGTCGCCGGGCGTGGCGTTGAGGGTCGGCCGCGTGAAGGAGTGGCCCATCCGGTGCTCGTTCGTCCGCACGCCCTTGATGAGGTCGCCGAACCGCTGGACCAGGACGCCGCCGCCGAGCATATTGGAGAGCGAGGCGATGTGCTTGCCGTAGGCGTACGGCTGGTTGAACGGCGAGGTGAACCGGTTGGAAACCAGCAGCGCGAAGTTGGTATTCTCCGACCGGAGGGCCGGGTCGGCGTACGAGTGGCCGTTGACGGTAATCAGCCCGTCCACGTTCTCGGCGACCACGTGGCCGTAGGGGTTCATACAGAAGGTGCGGACCACGTCCCCGTACTGCTTCGTCCGGTAGAGGAGCTTCGACTCATAGACCACGTCGGTGATGTGCTCGAAGACCTTGGCCGGCAGCTCCACCCGGACGCCCAGGTCCACCTGGTTGTTCGTCATCTCCAGGCCCAGCTCCTCGCAGCGGTCCGCGAACCACTCGGCGCCGCAGCGGCCCGGGGCGCTGATGCAGAACCGGCAGTCCAGGCTGTCGCCGCCGTTCAGCTCCAGGCGGTAGCCGCCGTCCACCGGCACAATCTTCTCCACGTGGGTCTTGAACCGGAACTCGCACTGCTGGCTCACCAGGTACTCGTAGATATTCGTCAGGATCTTCAGGTTCCGCTCCGTGCCCAGGTGCTTGCACCGGGCCTGGAGCAGGTGCAAATCGTTCTCCAGGGCCTTCTTCTCGATAGCCCGGGCGGCCGGCGTGTCCGTGGAGAAGATCTCCTTCGTGGCGCCGAAGCGGACGTTGACGCTGTCCACGTAGTCAATCAGCCCCAGCAGGTCCTTGGCGTCCAGGTAATCCCCCAGCCAGCCGCCGAAGGCGGTCGTGAAGTTGTACTTTCCGTCGGAGAACGCGCCGGCGCCGCCGAAGCCCGACATGATGGAGCACGGCTTACAGGAGATGCACTCCTTCACCTTGCCGGCTACAATGGGGCAGCTCCGGTGGTAGATGTCCTGGCCCATCTCCAGGACGACAATCTTCAGCCCGGGCTTCAGCTTCAGCAGCTCATAGGCTGTGTACACGCCGGCCGTACCGGCGCCGATGACGGCAACATCATATCCCATAATCCATTCTCCTTTTTTTCGTCGGGGCAAAGTCCGTTCCACTCCGGTTCCGCCTGACGGCGAAACCTGCGTTCACTCCCTTGCCCCTCCTCCTCCCCACGCGGCAACAGCCGCGCGGGGGCCCCTTTTATTGCAAAGTCCGTTCCACTTCGGTTCCGCTTGGCGGCGAAACCTGCGTTCACTCCCTTGCCCCTCCTTCTCCCCACGCGGCAACGGCCGCGTGGGGCCCCAGGCGCGCCCCTGGTCGCGGCGCGCACGCCGCGAAATCTCACCGCGCTGCGGTCAGCCCACGGTGTTTTCGCCGGACAGCTGGTCGTCTGCGGCGGTCTGGAAGTACTCGTCCATCACCGCAATGGCCGCCCGGGCCAGGTTGCCGCCCTGGGCGCCCTTCTCTACGAAGACGGCGATGGCTATCTGCGGGTCGTCGGCCGGGGCGTAGCACACAAAGAGGCCGTTGGCGCTGCCGCCCGAGCCGTGCTCCGCCGTGCCGGTCTTGGCGCACACCGCGACATCGTAGCTCCCCAGATAGGCCGTGGCCGTGCCGCGGCTGCCCGAGGCCGCCAGGCGCATCCCCTCCTCCACGCAGGCCATGGCCTCGCTGGAGAAGGTGTAGTCGTTGGCCAGCACCGGCTCGTTCTGCACGAGGATCTCCTCGTAATCCGACGAGACAATCCGCTCGAGAATCGTGGCCTTGTACCGGGGGCCGCCGTTGGCCAGGGCGCTGGTGTAGACGGCCAGCTGCATCGGCGTGAAGCTGTTCTCCGACTGGCCGATGGACGCGGCCACGGTGTCGGCGTCGTACCAGCCCGAGAGATCCGGGTTGTCGGCGTACAACTCGGCCTTCGTCTCGGGGTTCGCCCGGTGGCCGATGGACTCCGGAATTTCAATGCCCGTGGGCTCGCCGAGGCCCAGGTTCCGCGCCACCTCGTCGATGGCCGTGATGCCGGTCTCGCGGCCCACCTCGTAGAAATAGTAGTTGCACGAGACCTCCAGCGCCTCCATCATGTTGATGATGCCGTGGGTCGTGCCGGTGTTCGTGTAAATCAGGCACTCGGGCTGGTACGTCTCGAAGTAGGTGTACCGGCCCTGGTCCTCGATTTCCCGGTACCGCCCGACGCCGGCGCCGTCGATGGCCGCGATGGCCGTGACCATCTTGAACGTGGAGCCGGGCGCGCTGGGGTTCAGCGCGCGGTTGTAGTAGGGGTTGTACGGGTCCTGGCTCACCTCGGCGTAGTCCTCGTAGAACGTCTCCAAGCTGTACGTGGGATAGCTGGCGCAGACCAGGACGTCGCCGGTCTTCACCTCCACGGCCACCAGGGCGCCGCCCTCGGCGTCGGTGCCGCGGCCCTGGCTGTCGGAGGAGGACGACGGCAGGCCGTTCTCCCGCAGGTCCAGGATAATCTCCTCCAGCGCGTCCTCGGCCGCGGCCTGGAGGTCGATGTCGATGGTCAGCATCACATTGTCCCCGGCCTCGGGCTCGGTAATCCACTCCTCGTTGAGGACTTCGCCGCTCTCGTCCACGGTGGTCCGCCGCCGGCCGTCCACGCCGTGGAGCTGCTGCTCAAACGCCTGCTCCACGCCGGACTTGCCCACCCGGGCGTCCATGGGGTAGTCCAGCTCGGCGTAGATGCTCTCGTACTCCTGGGTATCCATGGCGCCCAGGTACCCGAGGATGTGGGCGGCGTACGCGGTGTTGTAGACCCGGACCGTGGTCGTCTGGACGTTGAGCCCCGGCGTGTCCAGCTCCATAATGGCCGCCAGCACATCGGTGCCGACGTCCTCGGCCAGGATATAGTTGCCCAGGCCGGTGCCGTCCACGCTGCGCAGGGCCAGCTCGTAGCGGATGCCCACCACCTGCCGGGCCTGGGTTTCCGTCCAGTCCTCGGGGATGTTGAAGGCGTCCCGCAGCTCCCGAATCAGGTTCTGCGGGGACATATCCGTGTCCCACCCCCGGGCCGCCATGAAGAGGCGGAAGTAGTTCTGCTGGGTGGAGGACTGCTCCTCCAGCGTGTACGTGTACGGAGTCGTCTCGCTGACAGGCAGGTTGTCCACGTAGTCCACGCCCAGCGCCTCGCAGATCTCCACCAGCTCCAGCAGGTGCTGGTTGGGGTTGTCGGCATAGTTGAGGAGGATATTGCTGACAATCTCCAGGTTGTAGCTGGCCCGGTTGGTGACCAGCACGTTGCCGTTCCGGTCGAGGATTTCGCCCCGGGCGGCCTGGACCGTGGACTCATACGTGTACGTGCGGACATTCTGCCCGTCGCCGGAGGCCGCCGGCTCCTGCAGCTTGAACAGCCGCGCCGCGTACAGGCCCACCAGCACGGCAATCATCACCAGGAAGACGCCGATGCGGAAGCGCGCCTTACGCTCCATGGGAACCGCCTGCCTTTCCAATCAGCCGGGTCAGCCACCAGAAGAGAGGGGCTGGAATCAACGAAAAACCGATCTGGAGGCCCAGCAGCGCCGGGGCGTTGGCAGGCAGGGCCGCGCCCATGTAGAGCCGCTGGAGGAAGACGGCGCCCTCGCACAGCACCAGGGTCAGCAAACAGCCGCCCAGGGCCGGCAGCAGCGTCCGGGTCAGGTACGTGGACGGGAAATAGCCGGCCGGCACCGCCGCCAGGGGCAGCAT
The DNA here is from genome assembly GCA_904395905.1 of uncultured Oscillospiraceae bacterium. GTDB lineage: Bacteria > Bacillota > Clostridia > Oscillospirales > Oscillospiraceae > Avoscillospira_A. Next base: position 8,729 of record CAJFNZ010000047.1, read on the forward strand.
CAGCACGAACGCCGCGCCGCCCTCCGCGCCGGAGAGCGCCCAGGCCAGCCCGGCGGCCAGGGCAAAGCAGCAGCCGCTCTCGTGCCCCTCGCGGCACGCCACACAGGCCGTGTACACCGGCACCAGGCTCAGCTTCGTGCCGAGGAACGTCCGGCTGCCCAGCACCACGGTGTTCAGCAGCATCACCAGCAGCAGCCCCGCCCCGTACAGGGCCCATTTGAGAATCGTGCGGTATCTCTGGACCATGGCCGCGCCCTCAGGTGGTGTAGTCGGCGATGAGGAACACCTGCTCCAAATCGTCGAAGTCGGCCGCCGGCGTCAGCACCGCGTACTTGCCCACGCCGGTCTCGTCCAGGCCGGCGTCCCGGATATACCCGATAATCAGGTCCCGGGGATAGAGGGTGGAGCCGGTGGTGACCACCTGGTCGTTGTTCATCAGCGTGGCGTCGGTGGAGAGGTAGCTCATGCGCATGGTCCCGTCCTTTTCGTAGGAGCCCTGGACCACGCCGGTATAGCCCGAGGAGGTGATGGAGGCCGAGATCTCCATGGACGGGTCCAGCACCGTGGTGATGGTCGCCCAGCCGGGGCCCACCTCCGTGACCAGGCCCACCACCTGGCCGTACTCGGTGACGGCGCACATCCCCACCTCCACGCCCGCGCCGGAGCCCTTGGAGATGGTGCAGGCGCTCTTCCAGTTGGAGGCGTCCCAGCTGGTCACATAGGCCGCCAGGAAGGAGAAATCCGGGTGGTCCTCCTGGAGGTTCAGCAGCTCCGTCAGCCGCTGGTTTTCCCGCTCGTAGAGCTGGGCGTCGCGGATGCTGGCCTCCAGCTCGGCGACCCGCTGCTGCAGGGCCTCGTACTCGGCCTCCAGGGCGTCGTAGCGGAAGAGGTAATCGTACAGCCGCTCCACCTGCCGCGTCACGGCCGCGGCCGCGCTGCGGAAGGGGGAGAGCAGCGCCCCCATGGCCTGTTCGCCCACGGTGGCCCCGCGGCTGATGACGCCGGCCACGGCCAGGATAATCGCCAGGCACAGCGCGATGCCCAGAATCAGCTTGACCCTGCCGGTAAAAAGTTTTTTCAACGGCGCACCACCTCGGTCTCCACGGCTTCGTCCCCCGCCTGGCCCAGGACCGCCACGCCGGCAGCCCGGAGCATCCGGCACAGCCGGCAGAGGGGGAGACCCATCACATTATAATAGTCCCCCGCCAGCCGGTCAACAAAAACCGAAGCCAGGCCCTGGATTCCGTAGGCGCCGGCCTTGTCCATCGGCTCCCCGGTGGCCACGTAGGCCGCAATCTCCGCCGCGCCCAGCGGGCGGAAGTGGACGTCGGTGACGACGGTGTCCGTCTGGACGAAGTCCCCGCGGCGGACCGTCAGGCCGGTCATCACCTGATGGGCCCGGCCCGAGAGGGCGCAGAGCATTTCGGCGGCCTCGGCCGCGTCCCGGGGCTTTCCCAGGACCCGGCCGTCCAGCACCACCACCGTGTCGGCGGCCACGACGACCGTCCCGTCCACGGCCGCGGCCTTGGCGGCCGACAGCCGGGCCACCTCGTCAAAGGCCGGCAGAGCCGGGTCCATGGTCTCGTCCACGTCGGGGACGGCCACGGCAAATTCCAGTCCCAGCCGCCCCAGCAGCTCCCGCCGCCGGGGGGACTGGGAGGCAAGCAGCAGTTCCATGTTGGCAGTCTCCTTTCCGCCGGGGCGTCACTCCACGCCCCGCAGGTACAGGCCCCGGGTGTGCTGGCCCGGGTCGAAGGCCTCGCCGGTGCGCCAGGCCTCGGCCACGCGGTCCACCTCCCGGGGGTTCTCGGTGGTGAACAGCAGCCGCAGGCCCCACAGGCCCAGGCCGCCCAGGCTCCGCCGCCGGTCCAGCAGGTAGAGCTTCCGGCCGTTGAGGATGACGCTCCGGCACGCGCCCGGGTCGGAGACGACCGGGAACTCCGCGCCCACCCGGTCCACCAGCCGGGTGGCCGGGCCCTGGCAGCTGCACACGCCGGTGCGGTTTTTGAGGATACAGTTCTCGGTGACCATCAGCGGCAGCCGGCCGTAGACCAGCAGCTCCGTGGGCAGCGCCTTTTGCAAATCGCGGATCTGCGCCAGCATCAGCTCGAAGGAGGCCGTCATGGACACGAAGCCCAGCCGCCGCAGCTGGGCGGCCGTGCGGGAGTTGAAAACGTTCAGGCCGAAGTCCCCGCGGACCTCGAAGCCCCGGGAGACGGCCAGGGGCAGCTGCCCGAGATTCCCGGCCAGCACCTGGCGGACGCCGCAGCTGTGGACCGTGTCCAGCTGGCGCAGCACCCCGTCGCTCTCGCCGTCCCAGAGGATCCGGGGCAGCACCGCGGCCACCTGGGTCGCGGCGGCCAGCGCCCGGGCCCGGTCGGGCTGGGCGGCCAGGAGGGACAGGGGCACGTACAGCACCTGGGGCCCGGCCGCCAGCAGGGCGTCGGTCACCTGCTCCAGGGTGCGCACCTGGGCCGTCAGCACCGGCGGGCCGACGGGGTTGTCCACGGCCATCGGGGCGGTGTACTGTCCCAGCGTCGGCTGGGCCAGCTGGCCCCGGGCGGCCGTCAGCCGGGCCAGGGCCTCCCGCCGCAGGCCGTTGACGGCGCTGGCCGGCAGCATCACGCCGTCGTCCACCACCGCCCGGACCTCCGTGCAGTAGTAGGGGGTGCCGCCGGTCTTGGCCAGGCGCTCGGCCAGGGCCTCCCGGGTCAGCGGCCGGTTGACGGCCGCCTGAGGCATCTCGCCGGCGCACTTGATGAGCCGGCCGCCGTCGTCCGCCACGGCCAGCTGCGCCGGCTCGCCGGCGCGGACCATCGCGTAAAAGCGCACCGGCACCCGCGGCCGCTCGCCGTTCTCATACGTGGCCCGGGCCGCCTGGAGGAGGTCCTTCCCCTCCCGCTCGCTGCCGCGGATGCCGAGCATCTCCGGCCCGGTCTCGCCCCGCAGGTAGCCGTCGGTGAAGCCCTGGCGGGAGAACACCCGCTCCAGCTCCTCCATGTCGGACCGCCGGATGGTCTGGCCGTCCAGGGCCGCCCGGTAGATCCGGGTGACCACGGCCACGTACTCGGGCCGCTTCATGCGGCCCTCGATTTTCAGGGAGGACACCCCCATCTCCTCCAGCCGCCGCAGGTGGGCCAGGGCGCAGTTGTCCTTGAGGCTCAGGGGATAGCGCTGCTCGAAGCGGCCGTAGCCGTAGGGGAGGCGGCAGGGCTGGGCGCACTGGCCCCGATTGCCGCTGCGGCGGCCCACCACGGCGGAGAAGTAGCACTGGCCCGAGTAGCACATACACAGCGCACCGTGGCCGAAGACCTCAATCTCCACGGGGCTGGAGCGGCAGATGTAGGCAATCTGCTCCTCGGGCAGCTCCCGGGCCAGCACCACCCGGCTGCACCCCAGCTGGGCAGCCATGCGCACCCCCTCCAGGGAGTGGATGCTCATCTGGGTGCTGGCGTGGACGGGCACGTCCGGCGCCATCTGGCGGCAGAGGGCCACCAGGCCCAGGTCCTGGACGATGAAGGCGTCCACCCCCAGCAGCGCCGCGTGGCGAATCAGCTCGCCGGCCCGGGGCAGCTCCCGGTCCGAGCTGAGCGTGTTCAGCGTCAGGTGGACCTTCGCCCCCCGGACGTGGCAGTAGGTGACGGCCTCCCGCAGCTCGTCCAGGGAAAAATTCCTTGCGCCCATGCGGGCGTTGAAGCCGCCGGCGCCCAGGTACACCGCGTCGGCCCCATTCTGCACGGCCGCCCGCAGCGCCTCCATGGAGCCGGCCGGAGATAACAATTCCAACATCTATACAAACCTCGCAGGGTGGGTTTTCAACAAAAATTGGTACCAAATCAGTATACCATAAATCCTCGGGCGGCGGAAGGGGGAAACGAAAAAACGTTGACATAAAATCTCCGCGATTTTCGACACATCCAACAAAAGCCACCTGGAAAAGGGACGGAAGGTGTGCTATACTATCTCCAAAACGGCCGCCGGCCGGCGGAAAGGAGAGTGGACCCGTGGACGATTTGACGCTGCCCCTGGGCGAGGTGCGCCGGCTGCTGGGCGCCGGCTCCGGCGACGCGGCGCTGCTGTACCTCTATCTCAAGACCGGCGCGCCGCCGGCCGCGGCCGCCGAGGCGCTGCACCTGCCGGCCCACCGGGCCGACGCCGCCCTGGCCTCGCTGCGGCAGCTGGGCCTCTGGGAGGAGGCGCGGGACCGGCCGGTCGTCCGCAGCCAGCCGCCGGTCTACACCGAGGCCGACGTCCTCCGGGCCACCGAGCGGGGCAAGGAGTTCTCCCTGCTGGTGGGCGAGGCCCAGCGCCGCCTCGGCCGGGTGCTGTCCACCGAGGAGCTGAAGATCCTCCTCTCGCTGACCGACTACCTGGGCCTCCCGCCGGAGGTCATCGGCGTGCTGATTACGTACTGCACCCAGCTGGCCCGCGCCCGGGGCCAGAGCCGCGCCCCCTCCCTCCGCGCCATTGAAAAGGAGGCGTACCACTGGGCCGACGAGGGCATCGACACCCTGGAGGAGGCCGCCTTCTATATGCAGACCCGCCTCCAGCAGCAGACCACCCTCCGGCGGCTCCAGGCCCGGCTCCAGCTGACCGGCCGCCGGCTGACCCAGGCCGAGGAGCGGTATCTCCGCGCCTGGCTGGAGATGGGCTTCGACGAGGACGCCGTCGCCCTGGCCTACGAGCGCACCTGCCTGAACACCGGCTCGATGAAGTGGCCCTACTGCAACTCCATCCTCCGCTCCTGGCACGAGAAGGGCCTGCACACCGTGGCCGAGATTGAGGCCGGCGACACCCGCCCGGCCCAGCCGCCGCAGCGGCAGAAGGTCCCCATGGGCAGCGCCGGCCAGGGGGAGCTGGGCGAGCTGGAGCGGGAAGCCGTGGCGCGGATGCGCCGGCAGCTATCGGAAGGAGAGTAGCCTATGGCCTATTCAGACACCGTCCTCCGCCGGGCCCGGGCGCGGCTCGCCCAGGCCAAGGAGGACCGGGAACGGGAAAACGACCGGCGGATTGCCGCCATCTACGACGCCCACCCCCGGCTCCGGGAGGTGGACAACCGCCTCCGGGTGACCGTGGCCCAGGCCATGGCCGCCGCCTTCCAGCAGGGGCAGGACCCCTCGGAGGCCATCGCCCGGCTCCGGGCGGAAAACCTGGCGCTCCAGCAGGAGCGGGCCGGCCTCCTGGAGCGGGCGGGCATCGACGAGGCCGACCTCCGCGCCACGCCCGTCTGCCCCCACTGCGGCGGCAGCGGCTACATCGGCGAGCGGATGTGCCAGTGCCTCCAGGCGCTCTGCCGCGAGGAGCAGAAGCGCGCCCTCTCGACCCTCCTGGCCGGCGACGAGCGGTTCGAGTCGTTCCGGCTGGACTGCTACCCCGACGTGCCGGACCCCCAGCTGGGCGTCTCGCCGCGGGTGTGGATGCAGCAGGTGTTCCAGCAGTGCCGGCGGTACGCCCGGGACTTTTCGACCCGGTCGCCGTCGCTGCTCTTCTCCGGCGGGCCGGGGCTCGGGAAGACCTTCCTCTCGGCGGCCATCGCCCGCACCGTGGCCGACAGCGGCTTTTCGGTGGCCTACGAGTCGGCCGGCCAGATCTTTGCCGACTTCGAGGCCGAGAAGTTCGGCGGCGGCGGGGGAGAGCTGACCGAGAAATACCGCCGCTGCGACCTGCTGATTCTCGACGACCTGGGCACGGAGCTGACGACCCAGTTCACCCTCTCGGCCCTCTACGCCCTGCTCAACGGGCGGCTGCTGGAGGAGCTGCCCACCGTCGTCTCCACCAACCTGACCACCGACGAGCTGCGCCGGCGCTACACGCCGCAGATTGCCTCGCGCCTTCTGGGGCGCTTTGAGCTGCTGCTGTTCGTCGGCAACGACATCCGGATGCGCCGGCCGCGGCCGGCGTCCGCCAGACCTTGAGGTGAGAGTATGAACCACGGATTTATCAAGTGTGCCGCCGCGTCGGTCCCCCTGCGGGTGGCCGACTGCCCGTACAACGCCGCCGAGACCGTCCGCGTCCTCCGGGACGCCGCCGCCCAGGGGGTCCGCCTCCTGGTCCTGCCGGAGCTGGGCCTGACCGGCTACACCTGCGGCGACCTCTTCCTCCAGCGGACCCTGCTGGACGGCGCGCTGGAGGCCCTGCGGACCGTCCGCGACGCCACCCGCGGGCTGCCCCTGCTGGTCTTCGTCGGCCTGCCGGTGGCCCTGGGCGGGAAGCTCTACAACTGCGCCGCCGCCCTCCACGACGGGTCCATCCTGGGCCTGGTGCCCAAGACCTGTGTGCCCAACTATGGGGAATTCTATGAAGGCCGCTGGTTTGCCTCCGGCGCGGGGGTCTGCCAGACCATCGACCTGCTGGGGGAGGCCGTCTGCCTCTCGCCCGGGCAGCTGTTCCCCTGCAACGACCTTCCGGAGCTGGTGGTGGGCTGCGAGCTGTGCGAGGACCTCTGGGCGCCCTACCCGCCGTCGGTGAGCCAGGCCCTGGCCGGCGCCACGGTGATTGTCAACCTCTCGGCCTCCAACGAGGTCGTCGGCAAGGACGCCTACCGGCGGGACCTGGTCAAGGGCCAGTCGGGCCGGCTCTCCTGCGCCTACCTCTACTGCTCCGCCGGCGACGGGGAGTCCACCACCGATCTGGTCTTCAGCGGCCACCAGATTCTGGCCGAGGACGGGGTGATTCTGGCCGAGCGGCAGGACATGGCCCCGGGCATGGTCGTCACGGAGATTGACGTCCAGAAGCTGATTGGGGAGCGCCGCCGCCGGAACACCTTCGACAGCCCCGGCTGGATGGGTGAGAGCTCGGAGAGCGCCGGCTTCTCCCTGCCGGCGGAGGAGACGGTCCTGACCCGCTTTGTGGACCCGATGCCCTTCGTCCCGGCCGACGAGGGGGCCCGCCGCAGCCGCTGCGAGGACATCCTGAACATCCAGGCCGCCGGCCTCCGCCAGCGCATCGCCCACACCAACGCCCGGGCCTGCGTGGTGGGCCTCTCGGGCGGGCTGGACTCGACGCTGGCCCTGCTGGTGACGGTCCGGGCCATGGACGCCCTGGGCCGCAGTCGGAAGGACATCTGGGCCGTGACGATGCCCTGCTTCGGCACCACCGCGCGGACAAAGGACAACGCCACCGAGATGGCCCGGCTCCTGGGGGTCAGCTTCCGGACGGTGCCCATCGCCGCGGCGGTGGAGCAGCACTTCCGGGACATCGGCCTGCCCGAGGACGACCGGTCGGTCACCTACGAGAACAGCCAGGCCCGGGAGCGGACGCAGGTGCTGATGGACCTGGCCAACCGTCTGGGCGGCATGGTCATCGGCACCGGCGACTTGAGCGAGCTGGCCCTGGGCTGGGCCACGTACAACGGCGACCATATGAGCATGTACGGCGTCAACGCCTCGGTGCCCAAGACGCTGGTCCGCCACATCGTCCGCTACGCCGCCGACCACAGCGGCGAGGCCCTGCGGGCCGTGCTGCTGGACATCCTGGACACGCCGGTCTCACCGGAGCTGCTGCCGCCCAAAGACGGGGAGATTGCCCAGCGAACGGAGGACCTGGTGGGGCCCTACGAGCTGCACGACTTCTTCCTCTATCAGATTGTCCGGTTCGGCTTCCCGCCGGCCAAGGTCTACCGGCTGGCCAAGTACGCCTGGCACGGGACGTACCGCGACGAGACGATTCTCCACTGGCTGAAGACCTTCTACCGCCGGTTTTTCCAGCAGCAGTTCAAGCGCAGCTGCCTGCCCGACGGGCCGAAGGTGGGCTCGGTGACGCTCTCGCCCCGCGGCGACTGGCGGATGCCCTCGGACGCCTCGGCCCGGCTGTGGCTGGACCAGCTGGAACATCTCTGACAACGACAACACGGCGCCCCGGCGACGGCATAGCCGTCACCGGGGCGCCTCTGTTTCTATTCCGGAGAGGATGGCTTTACCAGCAGGACAACCGTCTCGACTTGTTCTTCGTTGTCCAAACTGATACTCATGTCTTCCTCGATGATGGGCAGCTTAAATTTGATGGACTTTAACC
>CAJFNZ010000048.1 GCA_904395905.1 uncultured Oscillospiraceae bacterium
ACGAGGCGAAAATCACCTTCCAGGACGTGGCCGACTGCCTGGTGCTGGTGACCAACTGCTTCTCCACTCAGACCTCCTACGAGAACCAGACGAAAAAGGCCATCAACAACAAGTTCGTCCAGGAGGCCATGACGGAGTTCTTCCGCTCGCGCCTCCAGGTGTACTTCATCGAGAACAAGGCCGAGGCCGACCGGATTGCCGACCAGGTCCTGGTCAACAAGCGCAGCCGGGAGACGGCCGAGAAGGCCCGGCTGTCCATCAAGAAGAAGCTCTCGGGGAGCCTGGACATCTCCAACCGGGTGGCCAAGTTTGTGGACTGCCGCTCCCGGGACCGGGACAAGCGGGAGCTCTACATCGTCGAGGGCGACAGCGCCATGGGCTCGGTCAAGATGTCCCGGGACGCCGAGTTCCAGGGGATTATGCCGGTCCGCGGCAAGATTCTCAACTGCCTCAAGGCCGACTACGGCCGGATCTTCAAGAGCGACGTCATCACCGACCTCCTGCGGGTCATGGGCTGCGGCGTGGAGGTGCGGGACAAGCGGGTCAAGGACCTGGCCGAGTTCGACCTGGAGAGCCTCCGCTGGAGCAAGATTGTCATCTGCACCGACGCCGATGTGGACGGCTTCCAGATCCGCACGCTGATTCTCACGATGCTCTACCGGCTGGTGCCCACGCTGATTCGCCAGGGGTACGTCTATATCGCTGAGTCGCCGCTCTTTGAAATCACCTGCAAGGACAAGACGTGGTTCGCCTACTCCGACGGCGAGAAGAACGCCATTTTGCAGCGGCTGGAGGGGAAGAAGGCCACGGTCAACCGCTCCAAGGGCCTGGGCGAGAACGAGCCGGAGATGATGTGGATGACCACCATGAACCCCGAGACCCGCCGGCTCATCAAGGTCATGCCCGAGGACGCCGAGAAGACGGCCCAGGTCTTCGACCTGCTCCTGGGCGACAACCTGGCCGGCCGGAAGGACCACATCGCCGAGAACGGCTACAAATACCTGGAATTGGCGGACATCTCTTGACCGCCGGCCGAGAAAGGGTGCGTGAACCATGGAAAAGAAGCTGCCTGTCCTTCTCAGCGCCGCCGCGCTGGCGGCCGGGCTTCTGGCCCTGGCGCTGACGCTGGTTGTGTTTCTGCGTCCGGCCGGGCCGGATCCGGCGGAGGCCTACCGGATGGAAAAGCGCGATGAGATTGCCGACATGGTGCTGCAGCGGCAGGTGGTCCCGGAGGACTATCTGCGCTATCTGGACGAGCCGCTGGCCGAGGAGGTCCGGGCGTACAATGAAGCCACGGCAAATCTGCACCAGCACTACGCCCAGATGGCCGGCAACATCGTCAATTCGCTGTTCTACGCCTTCGACGACGCCGGGGAGCTGGATGAAAACGGCCAGCTGCGGGGACCGGAGGCGTACCAGCAGCCCGAGCACTACTACGACTGGGTCGGCCGCATCGCCCACTGGGCCATGTACGCCAACACCGAGGCGCTCTGCTCCGCGGACCCGGCCCTGTGCTTCACGCTGGGCCGGGAGGCGGGCGGGTCCTACGGGATGTGGCCGGCCTCCTTCCACCAGGAGGGGATTGCCGACGAGGACACGCGCAGCTGGGGCGAGGAGTATCAGACCCTGGTGGACGCGCTGCTGGACCGGCTGGACGCGGCCCGGTCCGGCGAAGAATCTGACTGAAGGACGGAATCACATTCATGCCTAGGAAAAAGGCCCCCAAGGAGGGGGCGAAGCACGCCGTCAACCCCCATGTGGAGGGGCTCCACGCCGAGGTGCTCGAGCAGCCCATCTGCGACACCCTGGAGCTGAACTACATGCCCTACGCCATGTCGGTCATCGTCTCCCGGGCCATCCCGGAGATTGACGGCTTCAAGCCCTCCCACCGGAAGCTCCTCTACACCATGTACAAGATGGGCCTGCTGAACGGGGCCCGGACGAAGTCGGCCAACATCGTCGGCCAGACCATGCGCCTGAATCCCCACGGCGACGCGGCCATCTACGAGACGATGGTCCGCCTGGCCCGGGGCTACGAGGCCCTGCTCCACCCCTTTGTGGACTCCAAGGGCAACTTCGGCAAGGTCTACTCCCGGGACATGGCCTACGCCGCCTCCCGGTACACCGAGGCCAAGCTGGACCCCATCTGCCAGGAGCTGTTCCGGGACATCGACGCCGACACCGTGGACTTCGTGGACAACTACGACAACACCATGAAGGAGCCCGGCCTCCTGCCCACCACCTTCCCCAACGTGCTGGTCTCGGCCAACATGGGCATCGCCGTGGGCATGGCCAGCAACATCTGCGGCTTCAACCTGCGGGAGGTCTGCAAGACGGCCGTGGCGCGGATCCGCGATCCCCAGGCGAACCTGCTGGCGACGCTGCCGGCCCCGGACTTCCCCACCGGGGGCGAGATCCTCTACGACCGGGAGGAGATGGCCGAGATCTACCGGACCGGCCGCGGCTCGTTCCGGATCCGCGCCAAGTGGCGCTATATCAAAGAGGGAAACCTCATAGAAATCTACGAAATTCCATATACTACGGCCACCGAGCCCATCATCGACAAGGTCTCGGAGCTGATCAAGGCCGGCAAGATCCGGGAAATCGCCGATATGCGCGACGAGACCGACCTGAACGGCCTGAAGCTGACCATCGACCTGAAGCGGGGCGTGGACCCGGACAAGCTGATGCTCAAGCTCTTCCGCGCCACGCCCCTCCAGGACAGCTTCTCGTGCAACTTCAACATCCTCATCGCCGGGATGCCCCGGGTCATGGGGGTGGGGGAGATCCTCGAGGAGTGGACCGCCTGGCGGAGCCAGTGCGTCCGGCGGCGGGTCTACTTCCGCCTGGGGAAGCAGCGGGAGAAGCTGCACCTGCTCCGGGGCCTGGGGAAGATCCTCCTGGACATCGACAAGGCCATCGCCATCATCCGCGAGACCGAGTCCGACCAGGAGGTGGTGCCGAACCTGATGATTGGCTTCGGCATCGACCAGGTCCAGGCCGAGTACGTGGCGGAGATCCGCCTGCGGAACATCAACAAGGAGTACATCCTCCGCCGCACCGAGGAGACGGCGGCCCTGGAGGCGGAAATCGCCGACCTGGAGGCCACGCTGAACAGCGAGGCGCGGATCCGCGACATCATCGTCTCGGAGCTGGAGCAGGTGGCCGACCGGTACGGCGCGGACCGGCGGACGACCCTGCTCTTCGACGCCGGGGCCGACGAGGCCGAGGAGGAGGACGAGACCCCCGACTACCCGGTCCACCTGTTCCTCTCCCGGGAGGGGTATTTCAAGAAAATCACGCCCCAGTCCCTGCGGATGTCCGGGGAGCAGAAGTACAAGGAGGGCGACGGCCCGGCCGGGACCTGGGAGACCACCAACCGGGCCGAGCTGCTGGTGTTCACCGACCGGTGCCAGGTGTACAAGGTCCGCTGCGCCGAGTTCGAGGACACCAAGGCCTCGGTCCTCGGGGACTACCTTCCCGGGAAGCTCTCCATGGACGAGGGGGAGTCCGTCGTCGCCCTCTGCCTGCCGGGGGACTACAAGGGGAGCATCCTCTTTGTTTTCGAGAACGGCAAGGTGGCCCGGATTGCCGCCGCCGCCTACGACACCAAGACCAACCGCCGCCGCCTGACCGGGGCGTACAGCGACAAGAGCCCGCTGAAGGCGGTGATTCCCGTGGAGCGGGAGGACCTCCAGGTGGTCCTCTCCACCAGCGACGGCCGGGCGCTGATTTTCTCAGCGTCGCAGCTGGCGGACAAGACCACCCGCACCAGCCAGGGCGTGGCGGTCCTCGCGGCGAAAAAGGGCCGCACCGTCGCCGGCGCGGCCGTCCTGGAGGACAGCGCCATCCAGAACCCGGCCCGGTACCGGGCCCGCACGCTGCCGGCCGCCGGGGCGCTGCTGCGGGAGGAGGACACCGGCGAGACCCAGATGACGCTGGACCTGTGAGCCCGGCGGGGAAGGAGCGCCATGGAGCGAACGCGCAGGGCCCTGGTGGACGGGGCGTGGATTGTCCTGGGGGCGGCGCTGTTTGCCCTGGGCTTCGACTGCTTCCTGCGGCCGGCGGAGATCTCCGGCGGCGGCCTCTCGGGCATCGCGCTGATTGTCTCCCGGCTGACGGGCCTCCAGGCCCTGGGCGCCTTCCTCCTGGTGTGCAACGTGCCGCTGTTCCTGCTGGGCTGGAGGCGGCTGGGGCGGCGGTTTGTCCTGGGCTCCCTGCTGGGCATGGCCGTGTCGTCGGTGCTGCTGGACGTCTTTGCCCTGCTGCCGGGCCTTGCGGTGGAGCCGCTGCTGGCGGCGCTCTACGGCGGCGGCCTGGTGGGCCTGGGCCTGGGGCTGGTGTTTGCCCGGGGGGCCTCCACCGGCGGCACCGACATCGTGGCCCGGCTGATTCGCCGGCGGGCGCCCCACCTGCCCATGGGCCGGGTGCTGCTGGCCATGGACTGCGCCGTGGTGCTGCTCAACGGGGTGGTGTTCCGGGACGTGGACAAGACGCTGTACAGCGCCGTGGCCCTGGCGGTGATGTCGGTGGCGGTGGACGGCGTGCTGTACGGGCGGAGCAACGCCGGCGTGGCGCTGATTGTCTCCCGGCGGCCCCGGGCCATCGCGGAGGCCATCGACGCCCGGCTGGGCCGGGGCGCGACGCTGCTGCCGGCCGAGGGGGCCTACACCGGGACGCCCCGGGCGGTGCTGCTGTGCGCCGTCCGCGCCTCGGAGGTGGGGCGGCTCCAGAGCCTGGTGGCCGAGGTGGACCGGGAGGCCTTCCTGATTCTCCAGAAGGCCCGCCAGGTGCTGGGCCAGGGCTTCGGAAGGTATGGCGACGGCCCGTGAGGGCTGCCGGGGAGGAGGATTGCCGTGGGACTGAAGAAGCTGTTGGCGCCGCTGGCGCTGCTGGCCTGCCTGACGGGCTGCGCCAGCCAGTACATCTCCGTGACGCCGCACACCGAGCCGGTGGTGGCGTCCGCCGACCAGGACTACCTGACGGCGGAAAACTACCTGAGCCTGCGCAGCGCCGTCCTCTCCTTCGTGGAGGACAGCGTCTCGGAGGGCGTCATCCGCGTCTACGACTACTACGGCGAACTGGAGGAGGAGCTCCAGGACGTGGTCTACGAGGTCTCCCGGGAGGACCCGCTGGGCTCCTACGCCGTGGAGTCCATGACCAGCCAGTGCAGCTGGATTGTCTCCTACTACGAAATCCGCGTACAGATTGAATTCCGCCGGACGCCGGAGCAGATTGCCTCGGTCCAGCGGGTGGCCAGTATGGCCGTCCTCCGGGACCAGCTGGAGCGGACCATGGGCAGCTTCGGCGACGCCCTGACGGCCCGGGTCTCCTACTACAACGGCGAGGACGTGGCCGCCATGGCCCAGGCGTACTACCGGAACAACCCGGCCGAGGCCATGGAGATGCCCGGCGTGACGGTGTCCGTCTATCCGGAGCAGGGGGGATACGTGCGGATTATCGAGGTGCTGTTCACCTACGAGCACACGGCCGAGGAGCTGCGCGCCTACCGGACGGCCGTGACCACCAGCGCCGAAGGCGCCCGGGAGTACGTCCGCTATCGGGAGACCGAGACCGACAAGCTCCAGCTGCTCTACACCTACCTGCAGGAGCGCTTCAACTACGCCGCGGGCGAGACGACCGTGCCGGCCTACGCCTTCCTCTGTGAGGGCGTGGCCAGCAGCGAGGGGGCGGCCCGGAGCCTCCAGATTATCTGCGACGAGATGGAGCTGGAGTGCTACACCGTCGAGGGGACCCGGGACGGCCGGGCGCACGTGTGGAACATCGTCTGCGTGGACGGGGTCTACTGCCATGTGGACCTGTACCGCGCCCTGATTTCCGGCGCGGAGAGCCTGACGCTCTACCGGGACGGGGCCATGACCGGCTACCTCTGGGATACCGAGGCGTATCCGGCCTGCCCCTGAGACGCCCGCCCGCGCCGGCCGGGACGGAGGTTTCATCAGCCGAAGCGGCCCGCCTTCCGGATGGAAGGCGGGCCGCTTTGCTGGTCAAAGGGGACGGGGGCGGTCCTGGACGTAGGTCTCGTACCGGAAGGCCGTGCCCTCCCAGGTCTGCCAGGGGCCGGCCTCCGTCCGGCGCCAGCCGGGCAGGGCGTCCAGGTCGGGGAAGAACCGGTCGGCCGGCGGCCGCAGCCGCGTCCGGGTCACCTGGGCCCGGGCGCAGTAGGGCAGCAGCTGCTCGTAGACCTGCTGGCCGCCGATGACCATCAGCTCCTCCGGCGCCAGCTGCCGGCACCGCGCCAGCAGCGCCGGCAGGCTGTGGAAGACCTCCGCCCCGGCAATCTCCAGATCCGGGTTTGTGGACAGCACCAGGTTCCGGCGGCCCGCCAGGGGACGGCCGCCGGGGAAGGTGGCCAGGGTCTTCCGCCCCAGGAGGACGGTCTTTCCGGTGGTCAGCTCTCGGAACCGCTGGAGGTCCGGCTTCAGGGACACCAGCAGCCGGTCCCCCAGGCCGATGCCCCAGTCCTCGGTCACGTTGACGATACACTCCATGGCGCGCCTCCCTAGACGGCCACGGGAATCTTCTCGGAGAACGGGGCGTAGCGGTAGTCCTCCAGGGAGAAGCTGTCCACGGTGAAGGCGTAAAAATCGGTCACGGACGGGTCCATGCGGAAGGCCGGGGCGTCGAACTCCTCGTTCCGGAGCATCTTCTCCACCAGGGGCACGTGGCGGTCGTAGATGTGGCAGTCGGCAATCACATGGACCAGCTCCCCGGCCCGGAGGCCCGACACCTGGGCCATCATGTGGACCAGGACGGCGTACTGGACCACGTTCCAGTTGTTGGCCGTGAGCATATCCTGGGACCGCTGGTTGAGGATGGCGTTGAGGGTGTCCCCCGAGACGTTGAAGGTCATCGAGTAGGCGCAGGGGTACAGGGCCATCTCGTGGAGGTCCTGGAAGTTGTAGAGGCTGGTGAGGATCCGGCGGCTGGCCGGGTTGTGCTTCAAATCGTAGAGCACCCGGTCCACCTGGTCGAACATCCCCTCGGGGTACTGATGGGGGACCGACAGCTGGTAGCCGTAGGCCTTGCCGATGGTGCCGTTCTCGTCGGCCCAGGCGTCCCAGACGTGGCTGTGGAGCTCGGCGACGCGGTTGGACTTCTTCTGCCAGATCCACAGCAGCTCGTCGATGCACGAGCGGAAGGCCGTCCGGCGCAGGGTCATAATCGGGAACTCCTCCTGGAGGTTGTAGCGGTTGACCACTCCGAAGATCTTGACGGTGTGGGCCGGGGCGCCGTCCTCCCACCGGGGACGCACCGCCCGGTCGGTGTCCCAGACCCCGTGGTCGAGGATCTGGCGGCAGGTTTCCCGGTACAGTCGATCGGCATAGCTCATAAGGTCGCCTCCTGGTTGCGGTTTTTTTAATATTGTACCACAGAATCCCCAGCCCTGCCAAGGCTTTTGCCGCGGCCGCCAGATAGCCGTTGCAAGGGCGGCCAAAGACTGGTATAATACTACAACAGAAACAGGAATCTCATTATCAACAAAAGGAACGACAGACTATGGACGAACAACAACTGACCTTTCAGGACCTGGGCCTCTCGGAGGAGATCCTCCGGGCGCTGGAGAAGAAGGGGTACGGCTATCCCACCCGGATCCAGGCCGAGGCCATCCCGCCCCTGATGGCCTGGAAGGACGTCATCGCCAAGGCCCCCACCGGCACCGGCAAGACCTTTGCCTTCGGCATCCCCATGATTGAGCACATCAACCCCGAGAGCGAGGACCTCCAGGGGCTGATTCTGGCCCCCACCCGGGAGCTGGCCATCCAGATCTGCGATGAGCTGCGGGGCCTGCTGACCTACTACAAGAACATCCGCGTGGCGGTGGTCTACGGCGGCCAGCGGATGGAGACGCAGATAAAGGCCCTCCAGAAGAACCCGCAGATTGTCGTGGCCACGCCCGGCCGCCTGATGGACCACTACCGCCACAAGCATCTGCGGCTGGACAAGATCCAGACCGTGGTCCTGGACGAGGCCGACCGGATGCTGGACATGGGCTTTTTCAAGGACGTGACCGGGATCCTCGACAAAATCAAGAACAAGCGGAACATGGGCCTCTTCTCGGCCACCATCTCCCAGGAGGTCATGACCGTCAGCTGGATGTACCAGCGGGACGAGGTGGAAATCACCGTCCGCCCCGAGGCCGAGGACCGGCCCGACATCGAGCAGTTCGCCATCTCCTGCTCCCCCCTGGCCAAGACCGAGATGACGCTGCGGCTCCTGCGGACGCTGGGCTTCGAGCGGGTGATTGTCTTCTGCAACACCAAGGTCATGTGCCAGCGGCTCAGCGACGACCTGAAGCGGGCCGGCGTCAGCGCCGAGTGCATCCACGGCGACATCCGCCAGCAGCAGCGGGAGAAGAATATGCAGGCCTTCCGGGACGGGAAGGTCCAGGTGCTCATTGCCACGGACGTGGCCTCCCGGGGCATCGACGTGGACGATGTGGACTGCGTCCTCAACTTCGACGTGCCCGAGGAGAACGAGTACTATATCCACCGCATCGGCCGCACCGGCCGCGCCAAGAAGAAGGGCGTGGCCTGGTCCATCGTGGGCACGTTCCCCGAGCAGGCCAAGCTGGAGGAGATTGCGAAGTACTCCCACTTTGCCATCCAGACCATGCGCTTTGACGAGGCGGGGCAGCTGGTCCCCTACGAGGTGAAGAAGCGCCCCATCAAGAAGCGGTACCGGTGACGGCCGGCGAGCGGGGGGTGCTGCTGCTGTGCTGCGCCCTGGGCCAGCCGGAGGCCCGGCCGTTGACGGCGGCCCAGTTCCGGGATCTGGGGCGGCGGGTGCTGGCTGCCGGCCGTCCCGCCGGGGACGGCCCCGTGCGGGCGTCGGACCTGGAGGCCCTGGGGGTCGGCCGGGTGCTGGCCTGCCGGGCCGCGGCCCTGCTGGACCGGGAGGCGGTGCTGGAGCGGTATCTGGATGCGGCGGCGGCGCTGGGCATCTTTCCGCTGACTCGGGTCAGCCCCGGGTATCCCCGGCAGCTGACGGAAAAGGGCGGCGCGCTGCGGCCGCCGGTGCTGTTCTGCGCCGGGGACCGGCGGGTGCTGGAGGGGCCCTTTCTGGGCCTGGCCGGCGCCCGGGACGCCTCGCCGGCGGCGTTGGACTTTGCCGCCCGGACGGGCGCGCTGGCGGCCCGGCAGGGGCTGACACTGGTCACCGGCGGGGCCCGGGGCGCCGACCGGGCCGCCGTGGAGGCCTGCCAGGCGGCCGGCGGCCGGACGCTGACCTTTGTGCCCGACGACCTGATTCGCCGGGCCGCCGGGGCCGGCCCGGGGCGGCTGGTGTGCAGCGAAGGGGGCTATGAGTTGGCCTTCACCGCCCAGCGGGCCCTGGCCCGGAACACGCTGATTCACCGGATGGGGGAGCGGACCGTGGCCATCCAGCCGGGCTTCCGCCGGGGCGGCACCTGGAGCGGCGCGGCGGAGAACCTCCGCCGGAGCTGGTCCAGGCTGTACGTCTACGACGACGGCTCCGCCGCGGCGGCGCTGCTCGTCCGGATGGGCGCATCGGCCCTCCCGACGCCGGAGGCGCTGTTTGACCCCTTGCCCGTGCGCCAGCGGGGGTAACCGCGGGACGGCGCTTATGAGCGGATAGTGTTTGCCTTGATGATGCGCAGTGAATTCGTCCGGGCCCGTTGCGGAGCATGGACGCTGCCTACGGATTCGCCGGCACCGGGGGAACCCCCGGCGAGGGTTCCCCCGGACCCC
>CAJFNZ010000049.1 GCA_904395905.1 uncultured Oscillospiraceae bacterium
CACCATCCGGGCCACGCAGTCGGCCACGGCCATGGCCGGGATCTCCCCGCCGGTCAGGACGAAGTCCCCCAGGGAGATCTCCTCGTCCACACACTCGTCCAGGAACCGCTGGTCTACCCCCTCGTAGTGGCCGCAGACGAGAATCAGGTTCTCGTATTGCAGCAGCTCCCGGGCCTTGGCCTGGGTGAAGGTCTCGCCGCAGGGGGACAGGAAGACGGTGTGGACCGGCCCGCCGGCCTCGTCGCACAGGTACGTCCAGCAGTTGTACAGCGGGTCCGCCTGGAGGATGGCCCCGTGGCCGCCGCCGTAGGGGTAGTCGTCCACCTGGTTCTGCTTGTGGGTGGTGAAGTCGCGGATCTGGTGGGCCTCAATGCGAATCAGGCCCCGCTCCTGGGCGCGGCCCAGGATGCTCTCGTTCATCATGTCCCCGACGGTGTCGGGGAAGAGGGTCATGATGTCAATTCTCATCGGTGCGCATCCCCTGGATGAGCCGGACCCGGACGAGGCCCCGCTCCACGTCCACCTCCTGGAGGAACTCCGCCACCGCCGGAATCATGTACTCGTGCTCCCCCCGGACCACGTACACGTCGTTCCCCGGCAGCGTCAGCACGTCGGCCACGCGGCCAATCTCCTCCTCCCCGGCGTAGACCGGCAGGCCCAGCAGATCGGCAATGAACACCGACCCCTCGGGCGGCTCCAGGCCGCTGCGGTCCACCGTGACCACCCGGCCCCGCAGGGCCTGGGCGGCCTCCACCGTGTCCACGCCCCGGAGCTTTGCCAGAACCACGGCCTTGTGGACCCGGATGCTCTCCACCGGATAGGGCTTCCCGTCCAGGTACAGGGTGTCGAAGTCCAGCAGGAACGCCGGACTGTCGGCCCAGGGGTAAATTTTCACTTCGCCGCGGACGCCGTGGGTGCTGACCACCTCGCCGGCCTCCAGATAGGGGTGTTTCACAGGACGAACCTCCTTGCGCCGTGCTGCCCATACGGAAAAAGTGCGTGGCGGAAGCGCCACGCACAATCCGTTTCTCGGCCGGAATCAATCGACAATCTCCACCGAGACCTTTTGGCCGGTGCGCTGGGCCACGGACTTGATAATCGTGCGGATGTCCTTGGCGATGCGGCCCTGGCGGCCAATCACCTTGCCCATGTCCTCGGGGGCCACCCGCAGCTCCAGCACCGTGGTGTCGCCGGACACCTCGGTGACGGTGACGGCGTCGGGATGTTCCACCAGATTCCTGGCCATATAGAGCAAAAGTTCCTTCATTGCGATGCCTCCTCCGGCACTCACAGGACGCCGGCCTTCTTCAGAAGGGCCTTGACCGTGTCGGTCGGCTGGGCGCCGTTGCGGATCCACTGCTGGGCCTTCTCCGCGTCAACGGTGACGGTGGAGGGGGACGTCAGGGGATTGTAGGTGCCGATTTCCTCAATGCAGCGGCCGTCGCGGGGGGAACGGGAATCCGCCACCACAATGCGGTAGTAGGGGTTCTTCTTGGCGCCCATGCGGCGCAGTCTGATTTTCACCATGGGGTTTCACCTCCAACTTCTCTGGAATCTCTATTGGGAAAGCGGTGTCGCTTTGCCAGCGTGGTCACATGCCCGGGAATCCCGGGAAGCCGCCCATGGGGCCGAGTTTGCCCATGCGCTTGCGCTTTTTGCCGCCGCCCGGCCCGGAGAACCGGCGCATCATCTGCTGCATGGCGTCAAACTGCTTGAGCAGGCGGTTGATGTCCTCCACCTTGACGCCCGCGCCGGCGGCAATCCGCCGCTTGCGGCTGTGGTTCAGGCAGGCGGGCGTCTCCCGCTCGTAGGGGGTCATGGAGAGGATGATGGCCTCGATGCGGCCCATGGCCTTCTCGTCCACCTGGGCGTTCTGGAGCGCCGAGGCGTTGACGCCCGGCATCATCCCCAGCACGTCCTGGAGGGAGCCCATGCCCTTGAGCTGCACCAGCTGGTCGTAAAAGTCGGCCAGGGTGAACTTGTTGGTCTTGAGCTTCTGCTCCAGCTCGGCGGCCTTTTTCTGGTCGAAGGCCTGCTCGGCCTTCTCAATCAGCGTCAGCACGTCGCCCATGCCCAAAATCCGCGAGGCCATGCGGCCGGGGTGGAAGGGCTCTATCTGGTCCAGCTTCTCGCCGGTGCCGATGAAGAGGATGGGCTTGCCGGTGACGGCCTTGACCGACAGCGCCGCGCCGCCGCGGGCGTCGCCGTCCAGCTTGGTGAGCATGACGCCGGAGATGTCCAGCTGCCCGTCGAAGGCCGTGGCGGCGTTGACGGCGTCCTGGCCGGTCATGGCGTCCACCACCAGGAGGATGTCCGTGGGGTGGACGGCGGCCTTGACGGCCTTCAGCTCGTCCATCAGGGCCTCGTCGATGTGGAGCCGGCCGGCGGTGTCGAGAAAGACCATGTCGTTGCCGTGCTTTTCGGCGTGGGCCACGGCGGCCCGTGCAATCTCCACCGGGTTGGTCTTGCCCATCTGGAAGACCGGGATGTCCAGCTTCTCGCCCACCACCTGGAGCTGCTGAATGGCGGCGGGCCGGTAGATGTCGCAGGCCACCAGCAGCGGGCGCTTGCCCTGCTTCTTGAAGAGGCCGGCCAGCTTGGCGCCGTTGGTCGTCTTGCCGGCGCCCTGGAGGCCCACCAGCATCACCACCGTGGGCGGCTTGGAGGCGATGGTCAGCTTCTGATTCTCGCTGCCCATGAGCTTCGTCAGCTCTTCATCGACAATCTTGACAATCATCTGGGCCGGGGTCAGGCTCTCCAGGACGTCGGCGCCGACGGCCCGCTCGGTGACGGACTGGACGAACGATTTGACGACCTTGTAGCTGACGTCGGCCTCCAGCAGGGCCAGGCGGATCTCCCGCATGGCCTCCTTGACGTCGCTCTCGCTGAGGCGGCCCTTGCCGCGGAGCTTCTTGAACGCGGCGGACAGTTTTTCGGTCAAGCCTTCAAATGCCATGTGTTACTCCTTTATGGAAGCGGCGGCGCGGCGGATCTCCGCGGCCAGGGCCCGCACGCCGGCGTCGTCCCAGCCGCTCAGGGCGGCCGCGGCCGTCTCGATGGCGCCGACGGCCCGCTGGATTCGGGCGTCCCGGGCCACGGCGCCGATTTTCTCCTCGAAGTTCCGCAGCAATGTCTCCGCCCGGGCGATGGCGTCGTGGACGCCCTGGCGGCTGATGCCGGCCTCGGCGGCGATTTCCGCCAGGGAGTAGTCCTGGTTGTAGTAGAGGTCGAAACAGGCGCGCTGCTTCTCGGTGAGCAGGTCGCCGTAGTAGTCGTAGAGGAGACCCATGGCGACGGAATCCTTCATGGCGTCCCTCCCGCTTTCTCCGGAAACCCGGCCGTTTGCCCCGTTATGATACCAGACCGGGGCGCAGGTGTCAAGCATTTTTTCTTGACACCCCGAGCAAACCAAAGCCCCGGAGCCGGAAGGCTGCGGAGCGGTTGCCGGAGGACTAGGCCGTCTCCCCTGGGAAGCAGAGCGCCCTGGCCACCTCCAGGGCCTCCACGGCGTCTTCGGAGTAGCCGTCGGCGCCGATGGACGCGGCGAACTGCGCCGTGACCGGCGCGCCGCCCACCATGATTTTCACCGACCCGTCCGCGCAGCGGGCGCGGAGCTTCGCCACGGTGTCGGCCATGTGGGACATGGTGGCCGTCAGCAGAGCCGACAGGCAGACCAGACGGGTGTCTGGGTACTTCTCCAGGGCCTCGAGGAAATCCCCGGCGCTGACGTCCACGCCCAGGTCTACCACATCGAAGCCGCCCAGGCGCAGCACCATGGCTACCAGATCCTTGCCGATGTCGTGGAGGTCTCCCTGGACGGTGCCGATGAGAACGCGGCAGCGGCTCTGGAGCCCCTGATTTTTCAGCTGCGGCCGCAGCAGGGAAATAGCCTTTTTCGCCAGCTTTGAGGAGTAGAGCATATCCGAGACGAAGAGCGTGTTGTCCTGGAAGTGCTGTCCCACAATCTCCAGCCCCCGGAAGACGCCCTGATGGAGCAAATCATCGGCGGAAACGCCGGCCGCCAGGGCCCGCTTGACCAGCCGCGTCACCTGCTGCACATCCCCCTCGACGATGGTCTGGGCCAGCTTCTCTGTGAAATTCTCCATAAAACCCCTCCTCTGCGCAGCGTTCTCCAGTATTATAGCACAAAATCGGGGAGCTGGGAAGGGTTCACGTGACGTCCGACAGGGAAATGGAGCCGCCGGGCGGCACCGTCAGGAAGCGGTCGGCGGGCCAGGGGCCGGTCAGCAGCTGCCGGAGGAAGGCGAGGGTGCCGTCGAGCACCGTGTGCTCCAGCCGCAGCGTCCGGGCCAGCCGGGCGGTCTGCTCGGCCACGGCCTCCACCGGGTAGACCCCCGCGTCAATCAGCGCCAGACGCCGGTAGTGGCGGAAGAGGCTGCGGTAGAGAGTCTGGGCGCTGCGGCTGCCGTACTTGGCCACGGCGTGGTCGTACTCGGTAATCAGGTTCTGCTCGCCGTCCAGCCAGCCCTGGGTGAAGAAGTACGCCTCCCCCTCCCGGCGGATGGCCTGGCGGCGCGCCTCGGAGCCCAGCAGCAGCGTGATGCAGTCGTCGGCCCGGGGGACGACGAGGGTGAAGTCCCCGGTGTGCAGGCCCACCACGGCGTGGCCGCAGTACCCCATGGCCATCAGCACCCGGTCCACGCCGGAGAGCTCGTCGAGCAGGTACTGGAGGTGGGTGCGCAGCTGCCGCGGGTCGGCGTGGAGGCCCGATGGAATCCAGGTGACGGGGTCCGTGCAGCCGGTCTCCTCGATGGCGGCCAGCAGCTCCCGCTCCAGGGTCCGGCAGCCGATGATGACAGTTTCCATGGGGGTTGCGCTCCTTTCCGCGCGGGGGCCTGTGGCGGTCCGAAATTTTGCGCCCGGGCTGGGCCCGGGCGCAGATTTGCACTTCCCGCCGGCAGCGGTTACTTCTTCACCGGCCCAATCCGCCCGCTGCGGTAGGCCCGGTTGTACTTCCGGCAGTAGGGGTCCTGGTCCATCATCACGTCCGTGGCCAGGATGGAGGCGTACAGGTCCCGGTTGGTCGGGTCCATAATCGCCGAGTCCATGCCGGCCTCCTGGGAGAGAATCAGGAACACCTGGTTGATAATCTTCCGGTAGGGCATCCCGAAGGAGATGTTCGACAGGCCCGAGGTGATTTTCACCGTGGGATACCGGCCCTTGATGGTCCGGATGGCCGCCGTGAAGTTCAGCATCGCATCGTGGACCGCCGAGAGGGACAGCACCAGGGGGTCGATGTAGATCCGCTCCGGGCCGATGCCGTAGCCGGCAGCCCGCTCGATGAGGTCGAAGGCGATGGCCACCTTCTTGTCGGTCTCGTTGGGGATGCCGTCGTTGTCGCAGGTCAGCGCCACCACATCCCAGCCCAGGTCCCGGACCATGGGGTAGAGGATCTCGCACTTCTCCCCCTCGCCGGAGACGGAGTTCACCAGGCCCTTGCCCCGGACCTGGGGCACGACCTTCTCCAGGAGCCGCGGGTTGGGGCTGTCCACGCACAGCGGCGTGTCGGTCTCCGACTGGACCACGCCGATGAGCCACAGGAGCTCCTCCTCCTCGTGCTCCGGCGCGCGGCCGGCGCAGACGTCCAGGTAGTTGGCGCCGGCCTCGGCCTGCCGGCGGGCCAGGTCCCGGATGAACGCCTCGTCCCGGTTTTCGATGGCCTGGGAGACCGACGGGATGGCGCCGTTAATTTTTTCACCGATGATAATCATGCGCGCCCCTCCGGTTCAGCCTTCCTGGGCCCACTCCCGGCACAGCTTGATGGTGTCGGCGGGGTTGATGGCCCAGCCGTCGGCCCCCACCAGCTTGCACACGTCGGCAGTTACCGGCGCGCCGCCGATGACGATGTGGACCTGGTCGCGCATCCCGGCGTCCTTGAACGCCTCGACCGTGGCCTTCATGGAGTCGATGGCCAGCGTCAGCACGCCGCTCAGGCCGATGATTTTGATGCCCTGCTCCCGGGCCGTCTTCACGATGTCGGCGGGCTTGACGTCGATGCCCAGGTCGATGACCTCGAAGCCGCTGGCCTCCAGCATGGCCCGGACAATGTTCTTGCCGATGTCGTGCAGGTCGCCCTCGACGGTGCAGAGAATCATCTTCCCCAGCCCCTCGCCGGTGGCCTTGATGAGGGCCGGGCGCAGGATGTCCATGGCGCTGTTCATCAGCTCGCCGGAGAAAATCAGGTCCGAGACGAAGTACTCCTGGTCGGCAAACCGGTCGCCGACGATGTTCATGCCCTCCTGGCAGGCCTGCATGGCCTCCTGGGCCTGGCTGCCGCCGTCCGCCATCACCTTGTTCAGGATTTCCAGAACCTTGTCTTCCTCCAGGTCGCCCATGGCTTCCTTCAAGAGCTTCATATCTTCCATTGTTGATACCATTCCTTTCTCAGCTACGGGCGGCGGTTACTGGCAGCAGCCGTAGACGAACTTGACCATCTCGTCCTCCATGCGCATGACCAGATCCTTGGCGCTCTCGGGGGTGTTGGGGTTCTCCTCCAGGTACTGCTCCCAGGTCTTGTAGTACTTGCTGGTGAAGGGCGGCACCTCGGAGTGCTGGTAGTCCTCCTTGCGGAAGACCTCGCCGGCCACCTCGCCGGGATTGTCGTAGACGCCGTAGTCGCGGACCGTCTCGCAGACAGCGGCCAGATTGTCCAGGTTCACGTCGGCCAGGGCCAGGGGGTTCTTGTCGAAGCCGAAGATGAACTTGCCGTGGGGCATCATGATGTCCAGGAACTCCTTGGTCTTGTCGATGCACTCCTGCTTCGAGCAGACCCGCAGCGTGGACAGCGGGAAGAGGCCGGTGAGAATGAAGCGGCGGCCCAGCTTCTCCTTGATGACCTTCGGGTCGCCCTGCTCGAACTGGAGGGTGGTGTCCACCGGCAGCTGGGCCAGGTAGTCCAGGTAGCGCATCCAGTCGTGCTCGCAGAAGGCGCCGGAGTGGTAGCCCAGGGAGGCGTAGTCGGTCACCTGGCGGAGCCACGGCTCCCAGAACAGCGGCACGAAGTCCTTCTCCTTCATGAAGGTGGCCAGGTGCAGCGGGAAGAACGCGCGGCCGTAGTTGTCAATCTTCTGGGGCAGGCCCACGCGGTAGTTGAGGGGATAGACGGCCTCCACGGCGGCCTTGACCTTGTCGGGCATCCGACGGATGTCCATCGACATACCGCTCAGGCTCCGGAGGGTATCGGTGAGGATGTCCAGCGGGGCGTAGACGCCGCCGCCGGTGCCGGGCTCGGTGGTGTAGTAGCCGTACTTCTCATTGAGCCGGCCGATGACCGCCAGGTTCTGGCCCGCCACAACGTTGGAGGCCTTCATGGCGTTGGCAATGGCGAACATATTCCGCCCGGGGGTCGCCAGCTCCTGGAAGTTCCGGGGCAGCACCCGCTCGACGATGCAGTCATAGGGATTCTCAATGAAGGCGTCATAGTCCTCGGGGTAGAAGCCCACATGGTTCGGATGTTGCATGAAACCGGTGTTGCTGACCTTCATGTTGTTGGCGCCCATGGTCTGGTACTTGGCCGGCAGGAGAATCTGGAACGCGAACAGGCAGACATCCGAATAAATCATGCTGCACAGTTCGTCGGCGGCCTTTTCCAGCTTTTCCGGGTGCCACAGGGCCTCTTTGCCGGAGATGCCGGCGTAGTCGGCAACCACGTTCAGATTCAGGCTGACGTTGACAGGTACCCGCTTGGGGATCTTATTGTCATAGACATCGTGGTAAATTTGCGTACGTTCCTGCTTTTTTTGCTTGGCCTCTTCAGTCATGGTACATTCCTCCTCATGTTTCAAAATCCAGTTCACGGGACGGCGGGTCTCAGGCCAAGACCGCCGTGATGGCGGGAATCCAGAGAGCCGCCAGGGCTATCCAAATGACGGTTATCACAATGCCCACCCGGGCCAGCTCCGAGATCTTCCAGTAGCCGCGGGTGTACGACAGCAGGACCACGGCGTTGAGCGGCAGGATGGTGGAGTTGGAAGCGAAAATGCCCAGCGTCACCACGGCCATCACCGGGTCCAGGCCGATGGCCGAGACCATGGCATAGATGGGCATCGTCAGCATCGAGACGGTGGCGGGGCCCACGGGAATCACCAGCAGCACCAGCGTCACCATGACGCCGAGGATGACAATCAGCACGGGGCCGTTGATGGAGGTGAAGTTCCGCTGGACCGTATCAGCCAGCAGGGCCACCAGGCCCGTCTGCTGGGCCACAGTGCCCAGGGAGACGGTGGCGCCGCCCATCAGGAAGATCTCCCACGGGACGCCGGCCTTGAATTCCTTCCAGGTGAAGGCCTGGATGCCCGGGAAGAGCATCAGCGCCAGGCCGATGATGGCCACGGTGGTGGTGTTCAGGGCCGAAATCCACGACCCGGCAATCCAGGCCACGACCATCAGCACCACGATGCCCAGAATCATTTTCTCGGACTTGAGCGGCGGCGCAGCGTCCATCTTCTGGAGGAACGCGCCGGCCTGGGCCTGGGAGAGGTCCGGCGCCCGGTAAAACCGGGTCAGCACGAACCATGCGGCAAAAATCATCACCAGGGATACCGGCAGGCCCAGCAAGCACCAGTGGAGGAACGAGACCTCGATGCCGGTGTTGGCGCTCAGGATGTTCAGCGCCATGACGTTGACCGTCGAGCCGGCTGGCGTGGCGGTGCCGCCGATAATCGACGCCAGGGGCAGCGACAGGAGCAGCAGCCGCCCGAAGCGCTTCTTCTGCTCGGCGTCGTCGATGCCCTCCAGGAGCCCCTCGGCAAAGGCCAGGGCAATCATCACGGCGGCGATGTCGCTCATGATGGTGGACAGCAGGTACGTCAGGAGCATGAAGGCCAGGACAATCCGGTTGGCCTTGCCGCCGCTCATAGCCAGCATCCGCTTGAGAATCCGGCCGGAGACCGAGGTCTTGCGGATGGCGATGGCCACGCCGAACGAGGCGATGACGAAGAAGTTGGACGGATTGCTGTATCCGGCGAACGCTGTGTTCAGGGACTCGCTCAGGCCCAGGATGGGCAGCAGAATGACGACAATCAAGCTGGTCACGGCGATGGGCAGCGGCTGCTTGACCCACAGCACGACCGCAAAGGCAATCAGACAGAGCGCGCTGACCATTTGACCGGTCAGGACTCCTGCCGCGGGGGCCCAGAAGGCCCCTGCCAGCAACAGCGCAGCGACGACCAGAGCACCATAAGAAGTGGACGGTGACGACGCTTGTTTTTTCATCGATAACCCCCGTTTCTCACCGTCTCAGAAGTGATATTCCGAGGTGGCGGCGGTCTTGCCGGCGGCCAGGTCTTCGTTAATCTGGGCAATCCGCTTGTCGTTCAGCGGGAAGACGAAGACAAAGAGCAGGGAGATGACACTCATGATGAAGGGAATCCACGAGAACAGCAGCGACAGGCCGCTGGTAAAGGAGGCCGTCACGGCGGCGCCGGCGACCACAGCGTCCAGGCCCACGCGGTTCAGGACGGCGGTGCGCACGATGGTGGCCACCAGCGTGCCGGTGGTGATGGTCAGGCCGTAGATGGACATCGTCACGCCGTCGAGGCGGTTGCCGCTCTTCCATGCGCCGTAGTCGGACGAGGCGGCGAACATCGGCATGATGTAGTTCTCCAGCATCCCCATGAAGAAGCTGGACACGGCGAAGATGACCATGTAGGACACGGCGCTGAAGCTGTTGAAGAAGATGGCCATCACCAGCATCACAACGACGTGGGTGGTCATGCAGGCGATGAAGCAGCGCTTCGTCTCCTTGAAGATCTTCCGCCACAGCGGGCCGAAGGCCACGCCGATGATGGCCGCCAGGTTGAAGACCACCATGAAGGTGCCCATCAGGCCGAAGTCATTGAAGACATAGGTGAAGATGTACGTGGCGCAGGTGACGTAGATGAAGTAGTAGCTCTTGTGGATGGCCATGAAGAAAAACATGGAGAGCAGCGCCTTGTTGGTGAAAATGGTGGCGACCATCTTGCCCAGGGAGATATTCTTCTTCTTGGAGCCGTCCGCCGCGCGGCTGCGGGCGATGGCCTCCCGCTCCACGTAGGAGCCCCGCAGGCCCAGGGCCAGCGCGACGTAGAAGGCGATGGTAATCAGGCCGATGATGAAGCCCAGGACCGCGTAGGCGTTGGACTCGCCCATCTTGGCGGTGAAGAACACCAGCAGCGCCGGGACGATGTAGCCGAACACCGTCTTGCCGCCGTCACGGCCGATTTTCTGGAACATGGCGAAGAACTGGCGGTCCTTCGGGTCCTTGGACAGCAGCGGGTAAACCGCCGAAATGGGCGTCGTGGAGAACGGCGTGGACACGGCGATGATGATGGCCAGAATCAGGGCCGCCACCTGCATCCCCGAGCCGGCCAATCCCAGAACCGGCAGGGCGAAGAGCAGCATCCAGCCGGAGTAGGCGATGATGGTGCCGATGATAATCCACGGATAGTACTTGGACTTCTTGAAGGAAAAGCGGTCCAGGAACGTGCCAATCAGCGGGCCGCCAATCCAGCCGACGATGGTCTGAATCAGGGAGAGAATGCCGGAAAACAGTGTGCTGAGCCGGTAGACGTTGGTGTACAGATAGCTGACGTACGTGGAAAAATACGCCTTGTTGAACCCGCCGCCCAACTCAGAGGCGGGCCACAGGACCTTCAGCAGTTTCAGCCGCTTTTTGTCCTGTACTTGTTGGGTGTTGGCGGTTGCTTGGGGTTCTGCCATCTTGGATTCCTCCTTTTTTCTGAACCAGGTAAAACAGAATGAAAGCCATCTTTTCTTGTGCGCTTTCTCTAAATCCGCGCCATTCAGAAAACATCGCTTTGTCGGGATGACACAATCTTACACCGTTCCGCCGCGCCGCGTCCAATATCGAATCGGAATCCGTGATTCCAAAATGGAAAGACCTTTTTTGATGCGCCGGCCCGGCTTCCGAATGTGCCCCCCGTCCAGGCTATGCCCGGTTCCGGCTCCCCATGCCGGAAAGTGCCCGCCGGAAAACTTTTGTCCGGGCTCTCATGTTTTTCCGGCGCCCGGGCCATACTACCGGAAAGAAAGGCGGTGCGGTGATGCAATCCTTCTCCCTGGGCCCCATCCTCTACTACGGCGACGACGCCCTCTCCCAGCTCTCCCGGTGCCGGGCCCGCTCGGTGCTGGTGGTGACCGACTCGTTCTTCGACCGGTCGGGCCTGGCCCGGCAGGTGGCCGGCCGGATCCCCGGCGCGGACGTCACAATCTTCTCCCAGGTCACCCCGGACCCCTCGGTGGAGCTGGTGGCCCGGGGCGCCGAGGTCCTCGACCGGCTGCAGCCGGAGGCCCTCCTGGCCCTGGGCGGCGGCAGCCCCATCGACTGCGCCAAGGCCATGGTCTACACCGCCGACCGGCGGCCGCTGTTCATCGCCGTCCCCACCACCTCCGGCACCGGCAGCGAGGTGACCCGCTTCTCCATCGTCAGCCACGGCGGCGTCAAGCACCCCCTGATTGACGAGACGCTGCGGCCCGACTGGGCCATCCTGGACCCCGGCCTTCTCCAGGGGCTCCCGCCGGCCCTGGTGGCCGACGCCGGCATGGACACGGTGACCCACTGCCTGGAGGCCCTGGCCGCCGACGGGGCCTCTCCGCTGACCGACGGCCTGGCCCTGGAGGCCCTCGCCCTCTGCGTCGCCCTGCTGCCCCGCTCCTACCGGGGCGAGACGGCCGTCCGCGGCCGGCTCCACCTGGCCGCCACCATGGCCGGCCTGGCCTTTGACCACGCGGGGCTGGGCCTCTGCCACGCCCTGGCCCACGCCCTGGGCGGCCGCTTCCACGTGGCCCACGGGCGATTGGGCGGCGTGCTGCTGCCGGCGGTGGTGGCCTTCAACGGCGCGGCCCGGCCGGAGCGCTACCGGGCCGCCGCCAAGGCCGCCGGCGTCTCCGGGACGGCCGACAGCCTCCTGGTCCGGGGCCTGGCCGCGGCGCTGGAGCGGCTCCGGGCCGCCCTGGGCCTGCCGGCCACCCTGGCCGAGGCGGGCATCGACCCCGGGGCGCTGGAGGCGGCCCTGGACAGCCTCGTCGAGGCCGCCCTGGCCGACCCGTGCCTCGCAGCCAACCCCCGCCCGGCCGGGCCCGAGGACCTGCGGGCCCTCCTCCGGCGGGCCGCCCGGTGACGGCCGTGGGACGCGCCCTGCTCTCGGTGGGCATTGACATCGGCACCAGCACCACCCAGCTGATTCTCTCGCGGCTCCATGTACAGAACACCGCCGCGGCCTTCGCCGTCCCCCGTCTGGCCATCACCCGGCGGGAGATTGTCTACCGCAGCGGCATCCACACCACGCCCCTCCGCTCGGAGACGGTCATCGACGCCCGCGGCGTGGAGGCCATTGTCGCCGCGGAGTACCGCCGGGCCGCCGTGGACCGGTCGGCCATCGAGACCGGCGCCGTCATCATCACCGGCGAGACGGCCCGGAAGGAGAACGCCCGCCAGGTCCTTGCGGCCCTCGCCGGCTTCGCCGGGGACTTCGTCGTGGCCACGGCCGGCCCGGCCCTGGAGGGTGTCCTGGCCGCCCGGGGCGCCGGCTGCGACGTCTACGCGGCAGAGCACGGCGCGGCGGTCCTCAACTTCGACATCGGCGGCGGCACGGCCAACGGCTGCCTCTTCGACCGGGAGACGTGCGCCGGCACCGGCTGCCTCAACGTGGGCGGGCGGCTCGTCAAGCTGGAGCCCGACGGGACCGTCGCCTACGTCTCCCCCGTGCTCTCCGGCCTGTCTCCCCCGGCCGTCGGGCGGCGCGTCACGGCCGAGGACCTGACGCCCCTCTGCCGCCGCCTGGCCGAGGCCCTGGAGGAGGCCGCCGGCCTCCGGCCCCGGACGGACCTGAGCCGCCGCCTGGCCACCGACCGCCTGCCGCCCCTGCCGCCGCCCGGCGCGCTGCTGTCCTTCTCCGGCGGCGTGGCCGACCTCATCGACGCCGACCCCACCCCGCCCTGGCTGGCCTACGGGGACATCGGCGTCCTGCTGGGCCGCGCCATCGGCCAGTCCGCCCTGGGGGCGGCCCCCCGGTTCCGGCCCCGGGAGACCATCCGGGCCACGGTGGTCGGGGCCGGCAGCCACGCCACCAGCCTCTCCGGCAGCACCATCGCCTACGAGGGGGTGGAGTTCCCCCTGAAGAACCTGCCGGTCCTGGCCCTCTCCCCGGCGGAGGAGGCGCTGGCCAGCCCGGCCCTCGCCGAGGCCGTGGGCCGGAAGCTGACGTGGTTCGCCCGGGAGGGCGGGCCGGTGGTCCTGGCCCTCCGGGGCCTCCCCAGCCCCGGCTTCGACGACATCCAGCGGCTGGCCGAGGGGCTGCTCGCGGGGCTCGCGCCCCTGCGGGAGGCCGGCCTCCCGCTGATTGTGGCCACGGCCCGGGACATGGCCAAGGCCCTGGGCCAGGCGATGCTCTGCCGCCTGCCCCGGCCCCGGCGGCTCCTGGCCCTGGACGGCCTCGAGCTGGCCGACGGGTCGTACCTGGACATCGGCCGCCCGGTGGGCAGCGCCCTGCCGGTGGTCATCAAGACGCTACTCTTTCAGTGAGGTGAATCCTTTGCAGCTGAAAACCACGCTATTCGGAAAGACCTACCAATTCCGCGACCTGCGGGAGGTCATGGCCAAGGCCAACGAGGAGAAATCCGGCGACCGCCTGGCCGGCATCGCCGCCGAGGACGCCCAGGAGCGGGTCGCCGCCAAGGCCGTCCTGGCCCAGGCGACGCTCCACGACCTCTACGAAAACCCGGCCGTCCCCTACGAGGAGGACGAGGTGACCCGGACCATCCAGGACGGCGTCAACCGGCGGATCTACCGGGAAATCCAGGGCTGGACCGTCTCGGAGCTGCGGGAGTGGCTCCTGCGGGAGGAGACCACCGGCCGGGACGTGGCCCGGATCTCCCGGGGCCTGACGGCGGAGATGGCGGCGGCCGTCGCCAAGCTGATGGGCAACCTGGACCTGGTCTACGCCGCGGCCAAGCTGCGGGTGACGGCCCACTGCAACACCACCATCGGCCTGCCGGGCACCCTCTCGTGCCGGCTCCAGCCCAACCACACCACCGACGACCCGGACGGGATCCTCGCCTCGCTGCTGGAGGGCCTGACCTACGGGGCCGGCGACGCGGTGCTGGGCCTGAACCCGGTGGACGACAGCGTCGAGAGCGTCACCCGGATCCTCAAGCGGTTCGACGAAGTCCGCCGCCGCTGGGAGATTCCCACCCAGACCTGCGTCCTGGCCCACGTGACCACCCAGATGCAGGCCGTGGCCCAGGGGGCGCCCTCCGACCTCATCTTCCAGTCCATCGCCGGCAGCGAGAAGGGCAACGCCGCCTTCGGCTTTCGGGCCGAGACCCTCGAGGAGGCCCGGGCCCAGATGCTCGCCGACGGCGCGGCCACCGGCCCCAACGTCCTGTACTTCGAGACCGGACAGGGCTCGGAGCTGTCCAGCGAGGCCCACCACGGCTGGGACCAGGTGACGATGGAGGCCCGGTGCTACGGCTTTGCCCGGCGGTTCTCGCCGTTCCTGGTGAACACCGTCGTGGGCTTCATCGGCCCGGAGTACCTCTACGACGCCCGCCAGGTCCTCCGCGCCGGCCTGGAGGACCACTTCATGGGCAAGCTCCTGGGCGTCCCCATGGGCTGCGACGCCTGCTACACCAACCATATGCGCGCCGACCAGAACGACATCGAAAACCTGGCGGTGCTGCTGACCGCCGCCGGGTGCAACTACTTCATGGGCATCCCCCACGGCGACGATGTGATGCTCAACTACCAGACCACCGGCTTCCACGAGACGGCGGCCCTGCGGGAGCTCTTCGGCCTGACGGCCATCCCGGAGTTCCAGCGGTGGCTGGAGGCCATGGGCTTCGTGGAAAACGGCCGTCTGACGCCCCGGGCCGGCGACGGCTCCATTCTGCTGGGAGAGGAGGGTTCCCTGTGAACCGAGAAGAACTGCGGGCCCTGGTGGCCCAGCTGCTCCGGGAGGAAGCGCCCGAAGCCCCCGAGCCCCCAAGCGCCCCCGAACCCCCGGCCCCCCGCCCCGGCGCGGCAGCCCCGGAGGTCCCGCCGGTGGACGACATCTCCCAGCTGGACCTGCGCAAGCTGTACCTGGTGGACCGGCCGGCCAACCGGGAGGCCTTCCTGGCCCTGAAGGCCCGGACGCCGGCCCGCATCGGCGTCGGCCGGGCCGGGGCCCGGTACCGCACGGTGACCATGCTCCGCTTCCGGGCCGACCACGCGGCGGCCCAGGACAGCGTCTTCTCCCAGGTGCCCGAGTCCTTCTGGAAGGACAACGGCCTCGTCTACGTGAAGACCCGCTGCGAGGACAAGGACCAGTACCTGACCCGCCCCGACCTGGGCCGCCGCTTCGACGAGGCCAACCAGGCCGTCATCCGGGAGGCCTGCGGCCCGTCCCCCCGGGTGGTGCTGGTCATCGGCGACGGCCTGAGCCCCAAGGCCATCACCGCCAACGCCATGGACTGCGCCCGGGCCATCGCCCAGGGGCTGGAGGCCGGCGGCCTCTCCCTGGGCAAGACCCTCTACGTCCAGTACTGCCGGGTGGGGGCCTCGGACCACATCGGCTCCCTGACCGGCGCGGAGCTGGTCTGTATGCTGGTGGGCGAGCGGCCGGGCCTGGTGACGGCCGAATCCATGTCGGCCTACCTCACCTACGAGCCGCGCATCGGCGTGCCCGAGTCGGCCCGGACGGTCGTCTCCAACATCCACCGCCAGGGCACCCCCGCCGTGGAGGCCGGGGCCCACATCGCCTCGCTGATTCTCCAAATCCTCGAGCACCGCTGCTCCGGCGTCGCCTTCCGGCGGGAGGTGGAGGGATGATTGGACAGCCCATCCCCACCCGCCTGCTGGCCAGCCAGCTGATTGCCAACGTCTCGCCGGACCTGGCCCGCGGCCTCGGCCTGGGGCCGGGGCAGAGCTCCCTGGGCCTCCTCTCGGCCGACAGCGACGATATGCTCTATATCGCCCTGGACGAGGCCACCAAAAAGGCGGCCGTGGACGTGGTCTACGCCCGGAGCCTCTACGCCGGCGCGGCCAACGCCACGACGCCCCTGGCCGGCGAGGCCATCGGCATCCTGGCCGGCCCGAACCCCTCGGAGGTGACCGCCGGCCTCCAGAGCGCGGCGGACTTCCTGGCCTCCGGGGCCGGCTTCCGGGACGCCGGCGGCGGCGTCCTCTACCTGGCCCACTGCGTCTCCCGGACGGGCACGTACCTCTCCCGCCTGGCCAAGGTCCGGCGGGGCGAGGCCGCGGCCTACCTGATTGCCCCGCCGGTGGAGGCCGTGATGGGCCTGGACGCGGCCCTCAAAGCGGCCGACGTCGCCATGACCCGCTTCTTCCCGCCCCCCAGCGAGACGAACTTCGCCGGCGGCCTGCTGACCGGCACCCAGAGCGCCTGCATCGCCGCCTGCGAGGCCTTTTCCCAGGCTGTGGCCCAGGTGGCCGCGGCGCCGCGACACAACGGAGGTTGACCATGGAACTGGACAAGGATCTGCGGGCCCGCCAGGAGGCCCGGAACCTGGCCGCCCAAGCCGGCGAGGCCGCCCGGGTGCTGGCCGGCTGGGAACAGGCGCAGCTGGACGAGGCCGTCCGGGCCGTCTCGGAGGCCGGCCTGGCCCACGCCCGGGAGCTGGCCGAGCTGGCCTGCGCCGAGACCGGCTTCGGCAACGTGCCGGACAAAATCAAAAAGAACGAGTTTGCCGCCGGCCGGGTCTACGAGGCCATCCGGGACCAGCAGGCCGTCGGCATCCTCCGGGAGGACCGGGCGCGGCAGGTGGTGGACGTGGGCGTCCCGGTGGGCGTCATCGCCGCCATCGTCCCCTCCACCAACCCCACTTCCACGGTCCTATACAAGGCCATGATTGCCCTGAAGGCCGGCAGCGCCGTCGTCTTCTCGCCCCACCCGGGGGCGCGGCAGTGCACCCTCCGGGCCGTGGAGCTGGCCGCTGAGGCCGCCCGGAAGGCCGGCTGTCCCGCGGGGACCCTCTCGGCCCTGCGCGAGCCCACCATGGACGCCGTGGGGGAGCTGATGCGCGCCGAGCCGGTCCGGCTGATTCTCGCCACCGGCGGCGGGGCCATGGTCCGGGCGGCCTACTCCTCGGGGAAGCCGGCCATCGGCGTGGGCGCGGGCAACGGCCCGGCCTATATCCACCACTCGGCGGACCTCCGCCAGGCGGTGGCGGACATTGTGGCCTCCAAGACCTTTGACAACGGCACCGTCTGCGCCTCAGAGCAGAGCGTGGTGGTGGAGGCCTCGATGGAGAAGGCCGTCCGGGAGGAGATGGCCCGCCAGGGCTGCTGGTTCCTGGACACCGAGCAGGCCCGCCGGCTGGCAGCGTTCCTGTTCCGCCCCAACGGGACCATCAACCCCGCCGCCGTGGGCCGCGCGGCCCCGGAGCTGGCGCGGCAGGCCGGCCTCACCGGCGTCCCGGACACCGCCAAGGTCCTGGTGGCCCGGGAGGACGAGGCCGGTCCCACCCACCCCTACTCCCGGGAGAAGCTGTGCCCGGTCCTGGCCTTCTACGTGGAGGCCGACGAGGCGCACATCCTGCAGCGGAGCATCGAGATTCTCCGCCACGAGGGCAGCGGCCACACCTACGCCCTCCACGCCCGGGACGAGGCGGTCGTCCGCCGGTTCGGCCTCCAGGTGCCGGTCTCCCGCTTCTTGGTCAACACCCCGGCGGCCCTGGGCGGCATCGGCGCCACCACCGGCCTCTTCCCGGCCCTGACGCTGGGCTGCGGCGCCGTGGGCGGCAGCTCCTCGTCCAACAACATCGGCCCGCTGGACCTGGTGAACCTGCGGCGCATCGCCTGGGGGCATAGGCCGGCCGGGCCGGGGCATACTACCGGGGAACAGCCGCCCGTGTCCGACGAGCTGGTGGACCGGCTGGCGGCGCGGATTCTGGAAAAACTCAACCGACAGTAAGGAGAATGTAGCATGGCCAATACAAACGCACTGGGAATGATTGAAACCAAGGGCCTCGTCAGCGCCATCGAGGCCGCCGACGCCATGGTCAAATCGGCCAACGTCCAGCTGGTGGGCCGCGTCCAGGTGGGCGGCGGCCTGGTGACGGTGATGGTCCGCGGCGACGTGGGCGCCGTCAAATCCGCCACCGAGGCCGGCGCGGCCGCGGCCGAGAAGGTGGGCGAGCTGATTTCCGTCCACGTCATCCCCCGCCCCCACGCCGAGGTGGACGCCATCCTGCCCCAGCCCCACGGCGGCGTCCCGGCCCAGGAGGGCTGAGTGGCGCTGTACACGGAGCAGGCGGCCCGGGCCTGCCTCCGGGTCCGGGATGGAAAACGGGTGTTCTATCTGGGCCCCGGGGACCATCTGACGCCGTCGGCCCGGGAGTGGCTGCGCCGTGAGCAGGTGGAGATTCTCCAGGGGGAGCAGCCCCGGCAGCGGACGTACACGACGCCCGGCGGCGGCGTGCTGACCGAAAAGCCGGAGCACATGACCCACCTGCGGGAGAACGTACTGGTGCCCAAGGACCACCCGCGGATTGCCTTCCGCGGCTGGATTGACGCGGTGGAGGCCGAGCTCCTCCTGGCCCAGCAGGCGGCCCATCGGGAGGGCTTCGGCCGCCTGGTGGAGGAGCTGGAGGCGCTTCTGGGCTTCCTCCGGCGGCTGATTCGCGCCGACGTGCTGGGCGAGCCGGTGGCACCGTGGAACCTCCTGGGCCTGTCGCCGGCGGAGCTGCGGGAGCAGAGCCACTATCCCCAGCGGTACTACAACCAGAGCCACTTCCAGCCCTCGTGGGAGGACCCGGCGGCGCTTTTGGCGGTGAACCGCCTGCGGACGGTCGTCCGCCAGGCGGAGCTGGCGGCGTACCGGGCCTTCCGGGATCCGGACGGCGGCGTGACGCGGGAGGACATCCTCCAGGCCCTGAACCGGGCGTCCAGTCTCTGCTGGATTCTGGAAATTCGCCTGAAAGCCGGGTATTACAAGCCCCAGTAACCCCCGCCGGCTGCGGAACGGCGACAGAGGGAACCCCATGCATCCGCACAAACGGGGCCCCCGCGGGACGCCAGTCCCGTGGGGAGAAGGAGAGGCAAGGGAGTGAACGCAGTTTTCGCCGGAGGGCACAGCCCGCAGGCGGAAACGGAGGTGAACGGACTTTGCCTCGACGCGGTTCCCCCGGACCCCCTCCTGCGCTTTTCTTTGCAAAGCAGACCGCGCCCTTTGGGCGCGGGGGGATTTCGCCCGCTGCGGCGGGCGACCGGGGGCGCCCCGGGGCCCCACGCGGCTGCTGCCGCGTGGGGAGAGGAGGGGCAAGGGAGTGAACGCAGTTTTCGCCGCCAGGCGGAAACGGAGCTGAGCGGACTTTGCCCCGACGCCGACGCCATGAAAGGATCCTGTCCATGACCCATTTAGATACGCTGACCGACGCCATCTTACACACGCACTTCGTGGAGGTGGAGGCCTCCGGCCGGCACGTCCACCTGACCGAGGCCCAGGCCCGGCAGCTGTTCGGCCACGGCCTGACCGCCGAGCGCCCCCTCTCCCAGCCGGGGCAGTTCCTCTGCCGGGAGCGGGTCGCCCTGGTCGGACCCAAGGGCCGGCTGGACCGCGTCGCCGTCCTGGGCCCCGCCCGCGCCGAGGCCCAGGTGGAGATCTCCCTGACCGACGCCCGCGCCCTGGGGATTGACGCGCCGGTGCGCCTGAGCGGCGACACCGCCGGCACCCCCGGCATCGCCATCGAGGGGCCCGCCGGCCGCCTGGACCTGGACCACGGCGTCCTGGCGGCACAGCGGCACATCCACATGACCCCCGCCGACGCCGCCCGCTACGGCCTGCAAAACGGTGACACCGTGTCTATCCAGTGCCTCTCGGCCCGGCCGCTGATTCTCCAGGGCGTGGCCGTCCGGGTCAGCGACCGGTTCGCCACCTACGTCCACATCGACTTTGACGAGGCCAACGCCTGCGGCCACCGGCGGGGCGACTTGGGGAGGATTCTCCATGACTGAGGAACGCCTGGCCGACCGGGTGGCCGAGGAGGTCCTGCGGCGGCTGGAGAGCGCCGGCCCCGCCGCGCTGCTGGTGGGCGACCGGCCGCCGGACGCCCTGGGCTACCATCTGACGGCCGCGCCGCCCTACGAGGCCGTCCTGATTGGCTCCCTGACCGCGTCGGAGCTGCTCTCCTTCGCCGACGGCCGGGTGCTGGAGGCGCTGCTCCGGGGGCTCCCGGTCTATCTCTATGAGGGCGGGCTCCGGTACCGGGCCCACGCCGCCACGGCCAACCGCTCCCTCTGGGCCCGGATTACGGCCGCCGAGCGGGCCCTGCGCCAGTGGGGCGTCCGGTTCTACGGGGCCGACGGCGGCCGCACGCTGATTACCGCGGCCCGGGCCCGGCAGCTGCTGGCCCGGGGCGGCACACCGCCGGCCGGGGCCCTGCTGACGCCCCTGGCCCGGGAACTTCTTGAAGGAGGGACGCGCTCATGATGCTGGGCACCGTGACGGCCGCCGTCTGGGCCACCCGCAAGAGCCCTGGCCTGACCGGCCAAACGCTGCTGGTGGTGCGCCTGGACGGCGGCGAGGCCGTGGCCGCCGACCGGGTCGGCGCCGGCGTCGGCGACCGGGTGCTGGTGGCCTTCGGCGGGGCGGCCCGGCTGGACTGCCCCGAGGCCCCGGCCGACGCGGCCATTGTGGCCATTCTGGACCCCCGGGAGGAACCCCTATGACCATCAACGAAGCCATCGTCTATTTCATGGCGGCCTTTCTGGTCCTGGGCGCGCTGGACCGAATCTTCGGAGGCCGCCTGGGCCTGGGCAAGCAGTTTGAGGAGGGCATCCTGGCCATGGGCTCGCTGGCCCTGGCCATGGTGGGCATTTTGTGCCTGGCGCCCGTCCTGGCCCGGTGGCTCCGGCCGGTGCTGGGGCCTGTCTTCCGGCTCTTCGGCGCAGACCCGGCCATGTTTGCCGGCTCCCTGCTGGCCTGCGACATGGGCGGCGCCGCCCTGGCGGCCCAGCTGGCCGAGACGCCGGAGGCCGGCCTCTTCAGCGGCATCCTCGTCGGCAGTATGCTGGGGCCGACCATCGTCTTCACCATCCCCGTGTCCCTGGGGATCCTCCGCGAGAAGGACGTGCCGTATCTGGCCCGGGGCGTCCTGGCCGGCGTCGTCACCATCCCCCTCGGCGCCTTCGTCGGCGGCCTCATCGCAGGCTTCCCGGTGGGATTCGTGGCGCGGAACCTCGTCCCCATCGTCCTCATCGCCCTGCTCATCGCCCTGGGCCTCTGGCGGTTCGAGGCCGGGATGATTCGCGGCTTCCGGATCTTCGGCCGGCTGGTGGTGGCCGTCGTGACCGTCGGCCTGGCGGCCGCCGCGCTGGAGGCCCTGACGGGCCTGGCGCTGATTCCCGGCATGGCGCCCCTCTCCGAGGGCGTCGAGGTGGTGGGCGACATCGCCGTGCTGCTGGCCGGGGCCTTCCCCCTGGTGTACGCCCTGACGCGGCTGCTGCGCCGCCCTCTGCTGGCCCTGGGCCGGCTTCTGGGCGTCAACGACACGGCGGCCGCCGGCCTGGTGGCCAGCCTGGCCAACTCCATCCCGATGTTCGGTATGTTCCCGGAGATGGACGGACGGGGGAAGCTCCTCAACGTGGCCTTTGCCGTCTCGGCGTCCTTCGTCTTCGGCGACCACCTGGGCTTCACCGCCGGCTTCGCGCCGGAGATGCTCACCGCGATGATTGCGGGCAAGCTGGTCGGCGGCGTCACGGCCGTCGCGGTCGCCATGGCCTTCGCCCGCCGCGAGCGGCCCAAGCCGCAAAAGCAATAAAAAAGCGGCCCTCCCGCAGTGCGCTGCGGGAGGGCCTGACTGTCAAAAAACTGTGTTGCCGTGCAAGATACCGGCATGTATCTTGCACAGGAAAAGGCCCTCGGCAGAGTTTCGCCGCCATCTCCGCGCTAAGAGCCGCCCTCCGGGCGGTTGCGCTCCGAAACGCGCCTGCGGGCGCAGCG
>CAJFNZ010000050.1 GCA_904395905.1 uncultured Oscillospiraceae bacterium
AGGTCCACGCCAAGGATAAGCCCCTGGCCGAGACGGTGCAGCTGGACGTCATCGCCCGGGCCACGGCCGGCTTCACCGGCGCGGACCTGGCGAACCTCCTCAACGAGGCGGCCCTGCTGGCCGCCCGGAGGGATCGGCGCGTCATCGTCATGGCCGACATGGAGGAGGCCATGATGAAGGTCATCGCCGGGCCGGAGAAGCGCAGCCGCGTCGTCACGGCGCACGAGCGGCGGCTGACCGCCATCCACGAGGCCGGCCACGCGGTCGTCATGCACTACCTGCCGACCCACGACCCGGTCCACCAGATTACCATCGTCCCCCGGGGCGGCGCCGGCGGCATGACCGTGAGCCTGCCCCTGGAGGACCGGAACTTCGCCTCCCGGAACGAGATGTTCGAGAACATTGTGGCGTTCCTCGGCGGCCGGGTGGCCGAGCAGCTGCTGCTGGACGACATCTCCACCGGCGCGTCCAACGACCTCCAGCGGGCCACGGGCATCGCCCGGGACATGGTCTCCCGGTACGGCATGAGCGCCCGGCTGGGGCCGGTGTCCTACGCCGACGACGGGGAGATCTTCGTCGGCCGGGACTATGAGAAGCAGAAGTCCTACTCCGAGCGGGTGGCCGGCGAGATTGACGACGAGGTGGCCGAGATTATGCAGGCGGCCTACACGCGCTGCACCGAGATCCTCCAGGCCCACAGCGACCAGGTGGAGGAGGTCGGGACGTACCTGCTCGAGCACGACACCATGTCCCGCGACCAGTTCGAGGCGGCCATGGCGGGGAAGCCCATTCCCCAGGGCCGCGGCGGCTTCCGTTTCGTCACCGGCGAGGGCCGGGAGACTTCCGACGAGGCGGCGCCAGAGGCGGAAGCGCCCGCCGGCGAGGCGCCGGCAGAGGCGGAGCCCCCCGCCGACGGGACGCCGCCCGAAGGCGAATTGCAAGACGAATCCTAGCGCGAGCGCCCCAGGCCCTAACGGGTCTGGGGCGCCGCCTGCTGGATCTGAATTTCGCCGGAAATTCACAGTTTATTCTTTTTTCGCGGCGCAAAGTGTGGTATACTCTATGGGCAAATTTGATAGACTTCCTGCCGGCTTCGCCGGCAGTTTGCAGGAAAGGGGAATCCCAACAATGGGTTTATTGGACAAGCTGTTCGGCTCCCACTCCGAGCGGGAGCTGAAGCGGATGCGGCCCCTGGTGGACCAAGTGATGGCGCTGGAGCCGGCCTACCGGCAGCTGACCGACGAGCAGCTCAAGGCCAAGACGGCCGAGTTCCGCGGCCGGCTGGACCAGGGCGAGACCCTGGACGATTTGCTGCCCGAGGCGTTTGCCGCCGTCCGGGAGGCCGCCGACCGGGTGCTGGGGATGCGGCCCTACCGGGTGCAGGTCATCGGCGGCATCGTCCTCCACCAGGGGCGCAT
The DNA here is from genome assembly GCA_904395905.1 of uncultured Oscillospiraceae bacterium. Lineage (GTDB taxonomy): Bacteria > Bacillota > Clostridia > Oscillospirales > Oscillospiraceae > Avoscillospira_A. The sequence continues at coordinate 1,419 of CAJFNZ010000050.1, forward strand.
CGCCGAGATGAAGACCGGCGAGGGCAAGACCCTGGTGGCGATTCTGCCGGCCTATCTGAACGCGCTGGCCGGCAAGGGCGTCCACATCGTCACGGTCAACGACTACCTGGCCCGCCGCGACTCCGAGTGGATGGGCAAGGTCTACCGGTTCATGGGGATGACGGTGGGGCTGATTGTCCACGGCCGCAGCGCCGAGCAGCGCCGGGCCGCCTACGCCGCCGACATCACCTACTGCACCAACAACGAGCTGGGCTTCGACTACCTCCGGGACAACATGGCCATCTACAAGAGCGAGCAGGTCCAGCGGGGCCACAGCTTCGCCATCGTGGACGAGGTGGACTCGATTCTCATCGACGAGGCCCGGACGCCGCTGATTATCTCCGGCAAGGGGGACGACTCCTCCAAGCTCTACCAGATGGCCGACTTCCTGGTCAGCCGGATGAAGAAGCAGGTCTTCGCCAAGACCGACAGCAAGGAATCCACCGACGACTTGGACTGCGACTACATCGTGGACGAGAAGGAGCGGACCGTCTCCCTGACGGCCCGCGGCATCCAGAAGGCCGAGGAGTTCTTCCAGCTGGAAAACCTGGCCGACGTGGAGAACACCACCATCTCCCACCACATCAACCAGGCCATGAAGGCCCGGGGCCTGATGAAGAAGGACATCGACTACGTCGTCAAGGACGGCCAGGTCATCATCGTCGATGAGTTCACCGGCCGGCTGATGTACGGCCGGCGGTACAACGAGGGCCTCCACCAGGCCATCGAGGCCAAGGAGGGCGTCGTGGTGGCCGGCGAGAGCAAGACCCTGGCGACCATCACGTTCCAGAACTTCTTCCGCCTCTACGGCAAGCTCTCGGGCATGACCGGCACGGCCCTGACCGAGGAGGAGGAGTTCGGCGCCATCTACAACCTGGACGTGGTGGAGATTCCCACCAACGTGCCGGTCATGCCC
>CAJFNZ010000051.1 GCA_904395905.1 uncultured Oscillospiraceae bacterium
CGAAAGGCACCCGGGCCTCCAGAGAGTTGACGCTGATGCACCGGTCCGCCCGGAGCACGTCATACATATAAAGCTCATCCACCCGCTTTTTGGCCTCCGCCTGGAAGGCGGCGGGGGAGGGAGCAAAGTCGGTGTACTTGTAGCCGAACAGCTCGTCGGAGATCTCGCCGGTCATCAGCACCCGGATGTCGGTCCGCTCGTGGATGGCCTTGCAGCACAGGTACATGCCGATGCTGGCGCGGATGGTGGTGATGTCGTAGGTGCCCAGCAGGGCGATGACCGTCTCCAGGGCGTCGAGCACCTCCTGGCGGGTCATGTAGACCTCGGTGTGGTCGCTGTGGAGGTACTGGGCCACCTGGCGGGCATACTTCAGGTCGATGGCGTCGGTGTCCATGCCGATGGCGAAGGTGCGGATGGGCTTGTCGGTCAGCTTGGCGGCGATGGCGCACACCAGGCTGGAGTCCAGGCCGCCCGAGAGCAGGAAGCCCAGCGGGGCGTCGGCGTCCATGCGCTTCTCGACGCCGGCCACCAGCTTCTCGTGGATCTTCGCGCAGACGGCCTCAATGCCCTCGTCGGTGTACCGGTCCACGTGGGTGATGTCCCGGTAGCAGGTGAACTTCCCGTCGGCGTAGTAGTGGCCGGGGGGGAAGGGGAGGATTTCCTTGCAGAGCCCCACCAGGTTCTTCGGCTCGCTGGCGAAGACCAGGGAGCCGTCCTCCAGGGCCCCGTAGTACAGCGGCCGGATGCCGATGGGGTCGCGGGCGGCAATCAGCTGGTCCTTCTTGTGGTCGTAGAGGACCAGGGCGAACTCGGCGTCCAGCCGGGCGAACATCTCCAGCCCGTACTCCCGGTAGAGGGGCAGCAGCAGCTCGCAGTCGGAGTCGCTGTGGAAGGTGTACTTCTTGGCCAGTTCCGCCTTCAGCGGGCGGAAGCCGTAGAGCTCGCCGTTGCATACCACGTAGTCGCCGTCCAGCTCGAAGGGCTGCATCCCGGCGTCGGTCAGGCCCATGATGGCCAGCCGGTGGAAGCAGAGCCAGCCGCTGCCGGTATCCACGATGCGGCTCCGGTCAGGCCCGCGGGAGATGGTCTTGGCGAACTGCTGCCGCACCGTCTCCACCGGCACGGTCTTGGACGAGAAGCCCATAATCGCACACATATCTGACACCTCGAAAAAATAAAATTTGCAGCGAAACCGTCCTCTGATTAGGACGGATTCGCTGCAAATCCGTGGTGCCACCTAACTTACTGCCCGGGGGGCAGTCACTCTCGGGTTCTAACAAACCCATGCGGCGTAACGGGCCGTTGCCGGCGCACCTACTGGCTTTCGCGTTCAGCTTGCTGCTCGGAAGTGTTATTCGCCCGGGCGCCCGGTGCGGAGTTTGCACTGTCCTCCGCTCACTGGAACTGGCCTTCCCGAGGTACTTGTCTTCGTCATGGCATTTCGTCTTGTTCATTTGCTTGATGGGCGCATTGTAGCACCGTGCCGGAGTGTTGTCAAGGGGGAATCCAAAAATTTTTTTGGCCACTTGCCCAAAGCAAGCGGAGAGAAATTGTAAAATTCGTCGGAGATTTTACCAGAAAAAGACGAAAACTTCCGTTTTTTCTCGGTTGTGCCGAGAAAAAACGCCCCGCGGCGGCCGCCGAAAAAAATCTCCGGCGGCGGTCTCAGGGGCGGGGAAGCAGGGTGTCGGCCATGGAGCGGGCAAAGTTCTCCAGCCGCTGTTCGATGCCCGGGAGGGCCAGGGCGGCGCCGGGGTCGTTGGCCGTCTCCAGCAGGCAGAACCGCGGCGGCAGCAGGAAGGCCTTGTTGAGGCACAGCGCCCCGAGGACCTGCTGGGCCACCAGGTCGCTGCCGCTGTACCCGGAGACCACGACGGCATAGAGATATTTGCCGTGGAGCGGGTGAATCAGCTGGAGGCCGGTGAGGCGGTTGATGAAGGCCATGATGTTGGCGCTGACCGAATCGTTATAGTTCGGGCAGAGCAGCAGGAGCGCGTTGCACCGGAGCAGGGCCGGCTGGACGTCCTCAACGATGGCGCCGCCGTAGAAGCAGGAGTTCTGCTGGGCGTAGTGGGCGCAGACGGTGTACGAGCAGCCGCGGCAGTCGTGGACGGCGCCGTTGCGCAGGGACAGCTCCTCCCAGTCGAAGCGGTCGGCCAGGAGAGCCTGGAGGCGGCTGCCCAGGGCCAGGGTGTTGGAGGTCCGCCGGTCCGAGGCGTGGAGCATCAGGATCCGCGGCCGGGCCGTCCGCGGCGGGGCGAAGGCCAGGAGCCCCTCGGCCAGGTCCCGGACGAGGGCCCGGTAGACGGTCTCGTGGTCCTGGCCCCGGCGGCGGCACTGGATGTCCAGGTTGTGGAGGGAACCGGTGGCCTCCACCAGGGGCCGACCCGGGAAGGCGCAGCCGGCGCCGTTGGCCGAGAAGACCAGCAGATGGGCCGCCTGCTTGGTGTACAGCTCGCCGGGGCCGTCGATGACCACCCCGGCGGCAGACCCCTCCAGGCAATGGGGATGGGACCGGATCCAGCGGAGCAGACGGCAAAAGTCCTCGTCGAGACCGGTGGGCCCCAGGGAGATGGAAAATAAGAGAATCCGGCCGGAGAGCGCGGGGGGCAGGTCGTCCTTCACCTGGCAGTCCTCCCGGGGCAGCCCGGCCAGCGCCGCCGCCAGCACGCCGTCCAGCCGCCCCGGCGGGCCGGCCCGGAGCACGAGCAGCTTATCCATGGCCGTCCTCCCGCAGGGCCTGGTGGGCCGCGGCGACCCGGTCAAAGAGCCGGGGATGGAGGGGCCGGCGCAGCAGCTGGAGGCCCCGGGGCGTCAGGCGGCTCCGGCAGCCCAGGTACGCCCCGTCCAGGGCCACGGCCCCGTGGTGGTACCGGCCGGCCAGAAGCGCCAGGATGCTGATGGCCGCCGAGGAGAGGCCCGGGGCGATGTAGGGCTTGAAGCCCAGCTCCCGGACGGCCAGGTTGGCCGTGGCGGCCGCCTCGGTCAGGGCCTGGGACAGGGCCTCGTCGTAGCCCGCCCCGGGGTCGTTGGCCGCCACCAGCCTCCGGCCGTGGGGGCCGAAGACCGTGACCGGTTCCTCCGGCAGCCCCCGCTCCCGGGCGGCGAACCGGGCCCGGGCGGCCATGACTCCCAGGCCGAAGCCCTGGACCTGCTCGGGCAGCAGGCCGGCGAAGTCCAGCGTGCCGTCGGCGGCGCGGTTGCTCTCCAGGAACGCCCGCCGGGCCAGCTGGTCCACCGGGTCGGAGATCTCGCAGAACAGGCCGGAGAAGCCGGCCTCCCGGGCCTGCCGGGCGTACCGGGCCACCAGGCGGCCGTTGGCCTCCAGCTGGGCCATGCGGACGTCGGCCACGGCGCTGCCCACCGGCGGCACCCCGGCCGTGGCGGCGAAGAGGAACACGTCGCAGTCGAAGAGCGTCTCCGGGCTCCGCGGGACAATCCGGGGCATGGTCCGGCCGTCCCGGGTGGGGAGAACCTGGTTCAGCTCCAGCCGGTACCGCTCCATCAGGGGCGCGTAGGCGTCGTAGACGCCAATCTCCGCGATGGACTCCCCCAGGAGGACCAGCCCCGTGAGAATCGCGCCGCCCACGTCCCCCAGGCCGACCAGGGTCAGACGGAGGCCCTCGGTCTTCGGCCGGCGGAACCGCTCCCAGACCGGGAAGGCCCGGGCAAAGGCGGTGTTCAGCACCGCGGCCCCGTCCCGGGCGATGACGGCGTCGGCCTGGGGGTCCACCGAGCCGGCTGGCGGCGGCAGGAGCAGGGACGGCCCCTCGGCCTCCAGGACCTCGCCGGGGGTTTCGGCGGCGAAGAGGCCGCGGCAGACGGCCGGGTCCCGGTCCACGCACAGCACCAGGGGGGCGAAGGGGGCGGGAACCGCCCGGGCCCCGGCGGGAATCCGCCCGCCGAGCGCGCCGTAGCAGACGCCGTCTTTTTCAAAATATTGCGTCATGTCAAATCATCCTCCTTACAGATGCGCCGCAGGGAGGCGATGTCATCCTCCACATAGAAGGAGGCGGGCATGGCCAGATTGTACTGCAAATGGCGGCCCTTGTCGGGGATCCGCGGCTGGTCCACGGCCTCGGCCAGGCGCTTGAGGGTCAGGGAGGTGGAGAAGACCGCCTGGTGGCGCTCCTCCAGGGCCAGGAGGATGGCCCGGGTGTTTTCCAGGGCCGTCAGGGACAGCACCCGCAGGTCGTGCTCCTGGGCGCCCCGCAGGTACTCGGGGAACTCGTAGGGGAGAATCAGGTTGATGGAGGAGAGCATCCCCTCGGTCCGCCGCTGGCCCTCGGTGCTGTCGCCCCCCAGGAAGGGATAGAGGAGGCTTTCGGTGAACCAGTAGGAGAGGTTGGGGACGAAGTATTCGCACTCCACCTGGCGGCCCTGGCGGGTCATCAGGTCCTGGCCCCGGGCCGACATGATGCCGACGATAATCCGGTCAATCTCCACGTCCTCCTCCTTGAAGATGGGGTCGAGCTTCTCCATCCGGTAGCCCTTGTGGAGCAAATCGTCCACCAGCAGCACCGGCCGGCGGAAGGATTTGATGGTCCGGGCCTGGTTGTGGAGGTTGGAGTAGCCGGGGTATTCCAGGATGCGGAAGCTGCGCAGGTCCTCGCCGTAGACCTTGTCGGCGTGGAGGGTCTTGGTGACGGTGTTGGGGACAATCTCCCCGGAGAGGATCTTGCCGTAGGGCACGCACATATAGGGCCCCAGACGCCGCTGCCCGGCCGGCACGTCCAGGACGCCGTTGCAGGCCTGGACCTTCGTCAGCAGGGCCTGGTTGAGGATCTCCGCGTCGAAGCTGAGGACCAGCCGCCCCGGGAACAGCCGCGCCAGGGCCAGGCGCATCCGCGGCCGGGTGGCCAGCACCGCCTGGCGGACGGCCGGGTCGTCGTGGTGGGGGTCCTTGATTCGCAGGAACACGTCCTGGACGAAGGTCATGGGCATCCGCATATCCACCACCTGGACGCCGGGGCTGCCGGGCACCGGCAGGAAGCCCAGTTCCGGCAGGATGGGCCCCAGCAGGTCGGTCCCGCTCCGGGGCGCCTGGTAGAGGGCGTAGGTGTGGTCGTCCAGGAGGCTGCGGACCAGCAGCTCGTTGACCAGGGCCCGGCACAAATCGCGGTTGCGGCCGGCGTCCCGGGCGGCGTCCACCATCAGCACCCGGCCGGAGGTGTGCCGGCGCACGGCGCTGGCCGACTCCAGCGAGCCCAGGGCGTCGTACAGGGCGCCGGCCCGGACCGTGTGGCCCAGTGCCCAGCCCCGCAGGCGGCCGGTGGTCCGGGAAATCAGCAGCACCGTATACGTCTCGGCCCCCTCGGGCAGGCAGTCCAGCCGGCGGACCTGGTCGGCGATGGCCGCCGGGATCCCCCGCTGCCACTGGAAGTAGAGCTCCTGGGGGGCCAGCATATTCTTGAACTGCGGCGCCCGCAGGTAGAGGCCGTTCTCGTAGATATAGTTCTGGACCAGGGGATCCACCAGCATGGAGATGTCCATATTTTTATCCACATACTCGCGGATCCGGGTGGAGCTGACGGTCTCGTAGTACGCCGGCAGGGAGAGGGTAATCAGCTTCCCGCGGATGACCTCCGACAGGGGCCGCCGGTCCGCCTCGCCGGGCTCGTCCCGGGAGAAGAGGATGTGGTTGTAGTCGGCCGCCGACCCCGGCGCGTCGGTCCGGTAGGCCGAGGCGTGGCGGATGACGTCGCTGCCGGCCACCAGGTACAGCGCCTGCCGGGGGAACAGCGAGGCCAGATGCGCCAAGTCCTCGGCCATGGCGATGTTCACCGGCACGTCGTCGGGGAAGACGAATACGTCCAGCAGGTCCGCCACGGACATGGAGGCAATCTGCCGCCGCTGGAGCCGGGCCAGGGTCCGCTTGCTCCAGGAGAACTCGTCGATGGCCAGGTACACGTCGAAGCCCAGGGCGTGGATCTCCTCCACAATGCGCTTGTGGCCCGAGGAGAAGGGGTCGAAGGTCCCGGGGAAGAAGGCCACCGGCCGCAGGTCCGGGAAGGGGAAGGGGCCCAGTTCCACCTGGCAGACCACCAGGAAGCGGTACAGGTGGTTGAGGGTGGCCGCCCGGGTGAAGAAGGTCAGCTGTCCCGCCCGGGGCTCGGCCAGCAGCGTCAGCAGCTTTTTGCCCAGGCCCAGGAAGCAGGCCCGGCGGGTGGCCAGGGGCACCGACTCGTCCCCCAGGACGTCCCGGCAGAGGACCGACAGGGCCGTCTGGTGGATGGTGTCGTCGTAGTGGGCCACGCCCTTGAGGAGCAGGCCCACCACCCGGGTGGCCAGGGCGTCCCCGGCCCGGCCGGACCGGGCCAGGTTGGTGAGGATGTTCCCCAGGGTCAGCAGGGCCGCCCGGGCCGGCGAGACGCTGGAGGAGCGGACGAAGTCCTCCAGGAAGGTCAGCCCCTCCTCGACCTCCTTGTCCGGCAGGCTGCACAGCAGCGGGCCCAGGTACTGGGGGATGTAGCGGGAGACCTCCTCCTGGCCGGTCTCCAGCTCCCGGAGCAGGTCCACGACAATCTCGTTCCGCTGGTCCAGGGTCAGCAGGTCGGCGATGGCCAGCAGCCCCTCGCCGGCCTTCATCCGCACCGGCAGATGCTCGCTGACCGACAGCAGGTTCGACAGGTGCATCGCCGTGTGGAAGGCCCCCTGGGGGCAGCGGCGGGCGTCGTCGCAGAGCAGCTCGATGTGGGTCAGCTTGACGCTCCAGTGGACGGCGTTTTTCAGGTTGGCCAGGTACAGCTGGGAGGCCTCCGGCAGGGGCGGGGCCTGTTCCGGCCGGCCCAGGGCGGTCCAGAGGCGGCCGGCCAGGTACTGCACGGCGCTCTCGCCGCTGCCGGCCACCGCTGGCAGGCAGGCGGCGACGTCCTCCGCCAGCCGGCTGTCGGCCTGCAGCAGCCGCTCCAGGCACCGCAGGGCGGCAATCTGGAGCCGCAGCTCGCCGTCGGCCGCCATGGGCTTCAGGGCCTCCAGGGTCCTGCGCCGCTGGGCCTCGTCCAGCAGCGCCACGGGCACGTGGAGGAAGGTGTCGGCCAGGACGAACCGGTCCTGCCCCCGGGCCGTCCAGAGGCGCTCCAGCAGGGGCGCCAGGTAGTGGGCGGCCTCGTCGGCGGCGCAGGAGAGGAACAGGCTCTCGGCGATGATTTTCAGGGAGTTGGAGATCCGCAGGGCGTGCTTGACGGAGATCTTGTGGTCCGGATGGAGGCAGCCCTCCAGGTACCGTTCCCAGAGCTCCACCGACTCGGTCAAAAAGGCCAGCAGGGTGGGGGCCATGGCCTCGTTGGGGGCGTTGGACGGCAGCTCCTTCCGGTAGCGGGGGCCGCTGTTGGCCAGGATCCGGCCCATCAGGGTGGCGGCCCGGCGGCGGACATCCCCCTGCTGGTGCATCAGCAGCTCATAGAGCAGGCCCAGCACCAGCCGCTTGTTGGCGCCGGTCATGTAGGTGTGGTACTCGGAGAAGAGGTGCAGGTAAATGCGGATCCGGTTGAGGTTTTTCTCGCTGCGGGCGTCCTCCAGCAGCTGCTCGAAGGAGGCGTCCACCGTGACGGTGTGCATCAGCTCCACGCTGTGGGAGAAGGTCAGGTCGCACAGGGCGTCCAGGGCGCCGGGCAGGTCCAGCAGGGCCGCGTCGGGCCGGGGCGCGGCGGGGAGGAGGCGGTCGCCGTCGGGGTCCACGCCCCGGACCCGGAGGAAGGTCTCAAAGTCCCGCAGCTTGCAGTAGACCGTCTCGTAGCGGCGGCGCTTGACGTCGGTCATGTCGGCCAGCTTGGAGAAAATCATGTCGTAGGCGTCGGCCAGGGAGTGGATGCGGATGACCTCCCGGCCGTCCTCCCGGGTTCCCCGGACGCGGAAGTCGGCGTAGATGAGCAGCAGGGATTCCAGGGGCAGGTTTTCGAACTCCAGGTCCCAGGTGGAGTGGTTGGCGGCCACGTGGGCGATGGCGGGGCAGTCGTGGTCGGCCAGCCACTGCCAGGTGTAGTAGTAGTGGAGGTAGGGAATCCGCCGGGCGTCGGGGCCGCGGCAGCCGAACTTGCCGATGTCGTGGCTCAGCGCGGCGGCGCTGACCAGGGCCACGTCCACCGGGAGGCCGGCCTGGGCCGCCTGGCGGGCGGCGGAGAGGGCGACGTGGTGGACGCCGATGGTGTGGGAGGCCGGGTCGAAGGGCATGATGTCCCGCCCCAGGCGCAGCAGAGCCAGGAAGTGGTCGGTGCGGATGGCCTCCTGGAAGCGGCCGTACTCGTCGGCCAGGCGGCTGGCGGCCAGTTCCTCGGGGGTCAGGGCCGGCACGTCGCTCAGGGGGTCACGGGGGCAGCGCCGGGCCTCGGCCGCCAGCTGCTGCTCCAGCAGGGCGGTGAAGAGCCAGAGGGCCTGCCGCTGGCCCCGGGTGTCGGCGGGGCGGCCGGGGTCGGGGTAGAGCCCGTGGCTGAGGGCCTCATAGAAGAAGGGGAGCCATCCCCCGGGGGGTTCGGGGCTCAGTCGGTCGAGCAGGGGACGGCAGAGGGACAGCAGCCGGCCGCAGTGGACGCGGCCGGCGGGATGGAAGGCCTCCAGGGCTTCGGGGAAGCCGGCCTCCCGGCCGTAGGCCCGGAGGGTCTTCTGGGAGAGGGGCGCCTTGGGGGCGCCGGGGCTGTACAGGGTGTCGAGCAGGGCTTTCCATTGGGCAAGCAGCGGTGCAGCCATGGCCGTGGCCTCCTTTTCGGGGCGGATGGATATAAATTAGTATACCATGGTTTTCCCGCCCGCACAAGATACCCCGGGCGGCCGAGGCCGCCCGGGGTGTTTGCAATTAGGCTTCGTTCAGCAGCTGGGCGGCGGCGTAGAGCATCCGGGACGCCTCCCGGCGGGTGACCAGCTCGCCGCTGCAGCTGACCGGAATCCCGGCCTCCGACAGGGCCGCCACCGAGTCGGCCGCCCAGGTGAGCGCAGCGTCCTCTCCCAGAAGGGCCGAGGCCTCCTGCACGCCCGGCAGATGCAGCACGTTCTGGAGCATCACGGCGGCCTCCGCCGACGTCAGCGCCTCGGTGGGCCGGAAGACCAGGCCCTCCTCTGAGTTGACGCCGGAAATCATCCCCGAGCGCAGGGCCGAGACGATATACGGCCGCATCCACTGGGGCGTGGTCCCCTCGTCGGCGAAGCCCGAGGTCATCGCCGCGTCGTCCGGCTCCAGGCCCGTCAGCCGGGCCACCATCACCAGGAATTCGCCGCGGGTCACGGTCTTCTCCGGGGAGAAGCAGGCGACGCCGGCCACGCTCTCGCCGGAGAAAATCCCGTTGTCCCGCAGCCACATGGCCGTGAACTGGTCGGGGTCTCCGGCCATGTCGCTGTACGTCACCTTGTCCATGGGCTTGAGAATCTCAATCTCCACGGTGGCCTCGTTGGACACGTTGCCGGCCTCGTCGGTCACGGTGTAGGTGAAGCTGTCCTTGCCCACCTTGTTCTTGGCCGGCGTGTACGTGAAGGCGCCGTCGGCGGAGAACTCCACCGTGCCCCGCTTGGGGTCGGAGACCAGGGTGACCTCCAGGCTGCCGCCCTCGGGGTCGGTGACGTTCAGAGTCCCGCCGTTGGCCACATTCTTATAGGTCTCCAGCCGGCTGTCGGCGGCGGTGGGGGCCTCGTTCCGGTCCGAGAGGATGGAGATGCCCACGGTCTGGGCCGCGCCGAGGCCGTCCGGGGTGATGGGCAGATAGCCCACGGTGGCCTCCCGGCTGCCGGTGCAGGCCGGCGTCAGGGTCAGGGAGGACAGGACCTCCGCCGGCAGGACGTCGCCGGCCCGAAGGGTGCGGCTGCCGTACCGGACGCTGCCCACGGTGGCCGAGGGCACGTCGGTCACAAAGATGCCGGTCAGCACGTCGCCGGCGGCGGTGAAGTCGTCGGCCTGGAAGCAGTAGTCGGCGGAGCAGAGGGTCTCCCGCTCCGCGGCCGCCGCGCCGGTGGCCAGCAGGCAGACGAGGAGCAGGACTGCCCCGACGGACAGGGCGGCGCTGCGCTTGGGATGAACGGTTTGTGTCAAGAGTCATACCTCCTTCAAATTCGTCGGAGGTATTGTTTGCTATTTCTCTCAAATCATGCACCGCCGGCGGGAAAACTCCCCGGCGGTTTGGGGCTCAGCCCTTCAGGTTTTTGCGCGCCTCGGGGTTCCGCGAGAGGATGGCGTCCACGGTCGGACATCCCTCCAGTTCCGGGCAGCCGCCGCACGTTGCCACGCCCTTCCGGCGCGCGCACCGGCGAATCTCGCAGAGCTGTTCGCAGAAGATGGTTTTGGCGCCGTCGGCACGGCAGCCCTGGCAGTGGATGTGCTCGGGCAGGATGGGGGCGTTGTTCAGTTCGGCCCACAGCTTCGCGGTTTTTTCCCGCAGCGCCTGGTCGTTGTGGAGGGTGGCCAGGTAGGCGTCGCAGGCTTCGCAGTCCAGCCCGCAGTATGCAATCCGATGGTTCATGGTGATGTACCTCTCTTCCATTTTACCACACCTCCGGGCGATGGAAACCGTCCTGTTCCGACGCCGGCGGCGTTCCGTCCCGGTGCGCGGCATCCAGCCGCCGCAGCTGTGGATTACTGTCTAAACTTCTTTGGTGACGCCGGTGCGGCGGTGGCGGGAGAGGCCGCCGGCCATGTGGGATTCCGGCCGGTCGAGAAAACGGGCGCGGAAGACTGCCTCCTCGCCGAACTTTTCCCGCAGGGCATCGACGGCGGCGTCCACCTTCTCCAGACGGTCGTAGCGGGCGCTGTCGAAGAGGCTGTACTGGCGGTAGGCTCCCTCCTGCCGGAGACGAGTTACCTGAACGCCCAGCTGGCGCAGGGGTTCCCGGCGGCCCCAGGCCTCCTCCAGAGCGGCGCAGGCCGCCTGGTACAGCTCGGCCGTGACGTTGGTGGCCGAGGCCAGCTGCCGCTGGTGGGAGAAATCCAGAAACTGCGCCGTCCGCAGATGGACCGTCAGGCACATGCCCCGCTGGCCGTCCCGGCGCATCCGCATCCCCACGGTCTCGCACAGGGACAGCAGCACCCGCCGGGCCTCGTCCAGGCCCGTCACGTCCCGGGCGGTGGTGACGGAGTTGCCGTAGCCCTTGTTGGGCTCGGGGGCGGGCAGCACGGCGTCGGGACAGCGGCCGTTGGCCAGATGCCAGATGGATTCCCCCGCCTTGCCCAGCTTCTCCCGGAGGAACCCCGGGTCCGCCTGCGCCAGCTGGCCGATGGTGTGGATGCCGAAGCGGCGGAGCTTCCGCTCGGTGGCCGGCCCCACGGAGAACAGGTCCCGGACCCCCAAAGGCCAGAGCTTTGCCGGAATCTCCTCGGGGAAGAGGGTGTGGACCCGGTCGGGCTTCTGGAAGTCCCCGGCAATCTTGGCAAGCAGCTTGTTGCTGGACACCCCCACGTTGACGGTGAAGCCCAGCTCCTGGCGGATCCGGTCCTTGAGGGCGCAGGCGGCCTCCACCGGGGAGCCGTGGAGGCCGGCCGTGCCGCTCATGTCGGCCCATGCCTCGTCGATGGAGTACTGCTCCACCGCCGGCGACACCTCCCGCAGCAGCGCCACAAACTTCCGGGAGGCCTGGACGTAGAGCTCGTAGTCCGGCGGCACCGTGACCAGCTCCGGACACTTCTGCCGGGCCCGGAACAGCGGCTCGCCGGTCCGGACGCCCCGGGCCTTGGCCGGCAGGGACTTGGCCAGGATGATGCCGTGGCGCTCGGCCCGGTCGCCGCAGACGGCCGAGGGAATCTCCCGCAGATCCTGCCGCTCCCCCAGCACCAGGCAGCGGTAGGCCGCCGTCCAGGAGAGGAAGGCGCTGTTGACGTCCACGTGAAAAATCACCCGTTCCATCGCCCGCGCCCCCTAGTAGACCATCCGCAGCAGCACCCAGCGGTGACTGCGCACGGTGTAGCGCAGCTCAAAGAGCCGCTCCCGCCCGCCAAAATCGGCCCGGCACAGGTATATCAGGGCCTCAATGCCCACGTACTGGACCTCCTTGACGCTGACCACCTGCTTGACGGAGACGGTGTGCAGCCGGTGCGCGGCGTCCTCCAGCCGGAAGCGCACCGGTTTCAGCGCGCCGTCAACGCCGCAGACCGTGAGAATTTGAATCGGCACATTGCAGACTTGCTCCATCAGACGCGCCCCTCTCCCAACACGAAATCGAACGTTTGTTCTATTATATCGCGAAACCATCTCTTTGGCAAGAGGAGAATCCTGTCAGGTTTTCGGAGACGGCAATCGCCCCAGGCGCCTCGCGAGAGGGCCTGGGGCGACGGAGGAACGCTGTTTACTGTTCGGCCCGGACGGCCTCGAAGGTCGCCTGAATCTCCGCCTCGGGCTCCTTGGTCAGCAGGGAGACCACGACAATGCACAGGCAGGAGAAGAGGAAGGCGGGGAACAGCTCATAGATGCCGAAGATGCCGCCCAGGGGCTTGATGGCCAGGTTCCAGACGAAGACCATCACGCCGCCGCCCACCATGCCGGCAATGGCGCCGGCCCGGTTGATGCGCTTCCAGAACAGGGAGAAGAGCATCAGCGGCCCGAAGGTGGCGCCGAAGCCCGCCCAGGCGAAGGAGACCAGGGTGAAGATGACGCTGTCCTCATCCAGGGCGATGATGATGGCCACCAGGGCCAGAATCAGCAGCGTCGCCCGGGAGACGGTCATGACCTGCTTCTCCGAGGCGTCCTTCTTCAAAACGCCCTGGAACAGGTTCTTGGAGAAGGCCGAGGCGGCGATGAGCAGATAGGAGTCCGACGAGCTGATGGTGGCGGCCAGGATACCGGCCATGACCAGCCCGGCCAGCAGCGGCGGCAGCAGGTTGGTGGACAGGAGGATGAAAATATTCTCCGCGTCGGAGGCCGTGGTCAGGGCCGTGGGGAACAGGTCCCGGCCGATGACGCCGATGGAGACGGCGGCGAACAGCGAGATGAGCACCCAGACGGTGGCGATGCGGCGGGACTTCTTCAGCTCGCCCTCATGACGAATGGCCATGAACCGCAGCAGCACCTGGGGCATCCCGAAGTAGCCCAGGCCCCAGGCCAGGCAGGAGGCCACCGACAGAAGGCTGTACGAGCCAGCCTCGCCGAAGAGGGGCACGCCGCCGGCCGCCTGCTGGACGCCGTCCACAGTCTGGGGCGTGGCAATGCCAAAGAACTCCAGATAGCCGGGGATGCTCTTGGCATTCTCCACCACCGCGCCGACGCCGCCGGCTGCGATGGTGCCGAGAATCAGGATACATGCCAGGGCCGTAATCATCACCAGGGCCTGCATGAAGTCCGAGGCGCTCTCCGCCAGGAAACCGCCGAGGACGGTGTAAACCAGGACGAACACCGCGCCCACAATCATCATGGCCACGTAGGGGGCGCCGAAGAGCGTGGAGAACAGCTTCCCGCAGGTGACGAAGCAGGAGGCTGCGTAGACGCAGAAGAAAATCAGGATGAACAGGGCGGAGATGGTCATGATGGCCTTGTTCGTTCCGTTTTTCCCCTCATGGAACCGGTTGCTGAAAAAGTCGGGCAGGGTGATGGCGTTGCCGGCGGCGGCGCTGTACCGGCGCAGGCGTTTGGCCACGATGAGCCAGTTGATGTACGTGCCCACGGCCAGACCGATGGCCGTCCAGGCGGCGTCGGCCAGGCCGCACCAGTAGGCCACGCCCGGCAGGCCCATCAGGAGCCAGCCGCTCATGTCCGAGGCCTCGGCGCTCATGGCGGCCACCCAGGGCCCCAGGCTCCGGCCTCCGAGGAAATAGTTCTCCGAGTTCTGGTTGGCCCGGCGGGCGAAGACGACGCCGATAATGATGACGATTGCCATGTAGCCGCACATGGCAATGAGGATCTGCAGGGTGCTGCTGTCCATCGCGCTCTTCCTTTCTCTATGCAGTCTAATAAAGGTTATTATATGGGCTGGGGCGTAAAAAAACCGCTAAGATTCCGTTAAGATTTTAACGGCGCCCCCGAAGCGGCGGCCTTGACAGGGCCGGATGTCCGTGTTATGCTGATGTTAGCATGTTCTAACTTTCGGGAAAGGAGGGAAAGCCATGGTGCAGTATACCGTGGTGGTGGAGGGAATGCGGTGCGGCATGTGTGAGGCCCATGTCAACGACGCCATCCGGCGCGCCTTCCCGGTCCGCAAGCTCAAATCTTCCCACACGAAAAACGAGACGGTCTTTCTGGCCGACGGCCCCATTGACGAGGCGCGCCTCCGCCAGGTTCTCGGTGAAACCGGCTACACCGTCGGCGCCATCACCAGCGCGCCGTGGGAGAAACGCGGTCTCTTCTCCCGCAAAAGAGACTGACGGACCTCTGCCAGAAGCAGTCTGGGACGCCCCCGAACACAATGGGTGTTCGGGGGCGTTTTTTGCGCGCCGCCCTCCGGTCCGGAGCCAGGAAAGCGTTTGCCAATGCGGTCCCGTTTACGGTACAGTAGCAGGGGCGACCTCCGCTGGAGCCGTCCTGACGATACCATCCCCAAGCGACAGGCTGAGGAGCGAAACGGAGGACAAGTCATTGAAAAAAATCTATGGGTACATCCGCGTCTCCAGCGCGGACCAGAATGAGGCGCGTCAGCGCATCGCCATGCAGGAGGCGGGTGTGCCGCGGAGCAACACCTACACCGACCGCCAGTCGGGCAAGGATTTCGCCAGGCCGCAGTATCAGAAGCTGATACAGCGGCTCCGGCCGGGCGATTTGCTCTATGTCCAGAGCATCGACCGCCTGGGACGAAATTATGAGGAAATCCAAAACCAATGGCGGCTGCTGACGAAGGAGCAGCAGGTGGACATCGCCGTGTTGGATATGCCCCTCTTGGATACCCGTCAGGGGAAGGACCTGATGGGGACGTTCATCGCCGACCTGGTGCTGCAAATTCTCTCCTTTGTGGCCCAAAGCGAGCGGGAGAGCATCCGCCGCCGCCAGGCCGAGGGCATCGCCGCGGCCAAGGCCCGGGGCGTTCCCATGGGCCGCCCGCTGGTCCGGGTGCCCTCCAGCTTTGAGGACATCGTGGAGGCCTGGGAGAAAAAAGAAATCACCCTGGAGGAGGCCCTGCGCCGCAGCGGCCTGAGCCAGGCCACTTTCTTCCGGCGCCTGCGGGACTACCGCCAGAGCGGCCGGAGAGGAGGATGGAACCATGGCGATTGCGGAGACGGTTCAGCCGGAGGAAGGCGCTGCCATGACCCGGGAGAATGTGGAGGCGTATTTGCAGACGCTGCGGCAGCGGGGCCGGCGGGAAAGCACCGTCCAGTCCTATCGGCGCTGCCTGCTGCTGCTCTACGAGGCGCTGCCGCAGAGCCGGGAGATTGAGCGGAATACGCTGGCCCGGTGGCGGGACGGCCTGCTGGACCGCGGCTATACGGCCAGGACGGTCAACGTCTGCCTTTCGGCGGCCAACAATTTTCTGGCGTTTCTCGGGCGGCAGGACTGCCAGCTGCCGCGGCAGCTGCAGCTGCCCCCGGATCAGCTGCAGCCGGAGCTGACCCGGGCCGAATACCTGCGGCTCCTGTCGGCGGCGCGGTCCCTGGGGCGGGAGCGGACGTACCTGCTGGTGAAGCTCTTTGCCTCCACGGGCCTGACCCTGCTGGAGCTGCCCAAGCTGACGGTGGAAGCCGTCCAGGCCGGCTCTGTGGAGACGGTGTCCAACGGGGCGGCCCAGAGGATCCACATCCCTGCCTGCCTGCAGCGGGAGCTGCTGGCGTACACCCACCGCCAGGGACTGACGTCCGGCCCGGTGTTTCGGACCCGGAGCGGCCGGGCGGTCAACCGCTCGACGGTCTCCGACAGCATCCGCCGCCTCTGCCGGGATGCCCGGGTGGCGGAGGAGAAGGGGAATCCCCGCTGTCTCAAGCGCCTCTACCAGGAGACGGTGGCGGGCATTGAGAGCAGCGTCCGCCTGCTGGTGGAGCAGGCCCATGACCGGCTTTTGGAGACCGAGCAGCTGTCCGTCGGCTGGGAGGGCGTCCGGGCGGAGAAATAGCGGCAGGGAGGCGCGCCGGCGAAGGAATCGCGGCGGCCCGGCGCAGCTGCGCCGGGCCGCTTCCTGTCTTCATCTGCTGTTGGCGGAGAGGTTACAGACAAAGCACTGTGTGCTGCCCGGAATTGATAAATATTTTACAGGTGCCATACAGAAATATCGTTGATGGCAAAGAAATTTCAAGGTACAATGTATATTATATACAGGGGCCCTAAAACTAAAAATATGGAGGTTTCTAATTATGTGGAACAGAAAAACCTTAAAATGGCTCCTACGGATGTGGGGTACTGATGTTCATTAAACGGCTTATCACATACGGCATCATGGGATTGGGCTTTGTAATGACAGGTATGCTGTATTGGAAACTTGGGATGCCGGGTGTTTTTATCGGCGGGGCAGTCGTCGTTTTGGGATTCATCTGGGGATGGGCGACACTGCGGTGCCCGTTTTGCCGCAGGCATTTGCCACTTCGAGGGTGCCTGTTTATGGAATTCTGCCCCTACTGCGGGGAAGCGCTATAAATTTGTGTGCCACAGATGTCATGGCCTGGACAGCGGCAGAGACGTTTGGCCGGAGCAAAGTTTGCTTTGCTCCGGCCTTTTGCCATGTAAACGCACTGTGAAATCGGAAATGTATCCGTGTTTCATCTCCGCGGAGTCACCAAAACAGATGCGCAGACACTTCATGCGTGGGTGCCGTTGCCTGCGCTTGCGCTGCGTGGCGCATGAAGTTTTATGGCTGGTACCGCTGTCCCCACTGGCGGCTCAGGTCCACGGCGGTGTGCCAGTTGTCCAGGGCGCGGTTCCGGTCCTGGATGGCCATCTGGGGCAGGAACGTCCGCTCGGTCCGACGGTGCCGCTCCAGCTCGGCGGTGTCCGTCCAGACGCCGGCCGCCAGGCCGGCCAGGAAGGCTGCGCCCATGGCCGTGGACTCGATGTTCTCCGGCCGGTCCACCGGCAGGCGCAGCAGGTCCGCCTGGAACTGCAGCATGAAGTCGCTGACGCTGGCGCCGCCGTCCACCCGCAGCTGGGACACAGGGGTGGGGGCTTCGCGGTTCATGGTGTGGACCAGGTCCGCCACCTCGAAGGCGATGCTCTCCAAAATGGCCCGGCTCAGGTGGGCCTTGCCGGCGCCCCGGGTCAGGCCGAAGAAGCTGCCCCGGGCGTAGCTGTCCCAGTAGGGGGCGCCCAGGCCGGTGAAGGCCGGGACGAAGTAGACGCCGCCGTTGTCGGGAATCGACTCGGCCAGGATGTCCACGTCGTGGGAGGCGGCGATGACGCCGCACTGGTCCCGGAGCCACTGGATGGCCGAGCCGGCGTTGAAGGCGCTGCCCTCCAGGGCGTAGGTCACCTGCCCGTTCAGGGACCAGGCCACCGAGGTCAGCAGGCCGCTGGCGCTGCGGATGGAGTGGCTGCCGGTGTTCATCAGGGTGAAGCAGCCGGTGCCGTAGGTGTTCTTGGCCATACCCTCCCGGAAGCAGCCCTGGCCGAAGAGGGCCGCCTGCTGGTCGCCGGCCGCGCCGCTCAGGGGGATGCCGGCCAGGGCCGTCAGGCCGGGGATGCCCCGGGCCATGGTCCCGTAGATCTGGCTGGAGCCCACCGGCTCCGGCAGCAGGCAGAGGGGGATGCGCAGGGCCTTGCAGATGTCCTCGTCCCACCGGAGGCGGTCGATGTCGAAGAGCATCGTCCGCGAGGCGTTGGAGTAGTCCGTGCAGTGGACCCTGCGGCCGGTGAGGTTCCAGAGGAGCCAGCTGTCCACGGTGCCGAAGAGCAGCTGCCCGGCCTCGGCCCGGGCCTGGAGGGACGGGTCCTGGTCCAGCATCCACCGCAGCTTCGTGGCGGAGAAGTAGGGGTCGATGAGCAGGCCGGTCTTCCGGTAGATGGGCTCCTCCAGGCCGTCGGCCTTGAGCCGCTCGCAGAGGCCGGCCGTCCGGCGGCACTGCCAGACGATGGCGTTGCAGACCGGCTGGCCGGTCTCCCGGTCCCAGAGGACGGCCGTCTCCCGCTGGTTGGTCAGGCCGATGGCCGCAATGTCGGTGGGGGAGAGGCCGCTCTTTTCATAGACCTCGGACATGGCGTGGAGGATGGTGCTGAGGATCTCCATGGGGTCGTGCTCCACCCAGCCGGGCCGGGGGTAGATCTGCCGCAGGGGGTACTGGGCGACGGTGTGCATGGCGCCGCGGCTGTCGAAGAGGACGGCCCGGGAGCTGGTGGTGCCCTGGTCCAGGGCGAGGACGTATCCGTTCATAGCGCTGCTCCTTCCGCGTGTTTTTCTCCTTCCTAGTTTGGGCCAAAGCGTGTATAATGTCAAGGAGAAGAATCAAAAAGGAGATGACAGCCATGCGGGAGTTTTACCTGGCCTCCACCGGCGGCGGCCAGCTGCGCTGCGGCGTCTGGATGCCCGTGGGGCAGCCGCGGGCGGTGGTGCAGCTGGTCCACGGCATTGCCGAGCACATCGGCCGCTATGAGGAGCTGGGCGCGTTCCTGACGGACCGGGGCGTGGCCATGGTGGCCGACGACCACATGGGCCACGGGAAGTCCGTGGGCCACGGCCAAGCCATGGGGTTTTTCCCCAGCGGCTGGCTGGGGGCCGTGGAGGATGAGAAACGCCTGTGTGACCGGGTCCGGGAACAGCTTCCGGGGCTGCCCTACGTGTTCCTGGGCCACAGCATGGGGTCTTTTTTGACGAGGACGTTCCTCTACCGCTATCCGGACGCCGGCCTGACGGCGGTCATTCTGTCGGGCACCGCCTGGCAGCCGCGGACGGCGCTGCGCTTCGGCCTGGCCCTGTGCCGTGTGGAGGAACGGCGGCGGGGGGAGACGGGCAGCAGCGCCGCCCTCCAGAAAATTGCCTTCGGCGGCTACAACCGGAAGTTCCGCCCGGTCAGGACGCCCAACGACTGGATCTGCTCGGACCCGGCCGTTGTAGACGGTTACAATGCAGACCCCCTCTGCGGCTTCCGGCCCACGGTGGGCCTGGCGCGGGATATGCTCCGGGGCCTCTGGATGAACGAGCGGCCGGAGAACCTGGCGGCCATGGACAAGTCCCTGCCGGTCTACTTCTTTTCCGGCCGGGAGGACCCGGTGGGCTCCATGGGCCGCGGCGTCCTCCGGTCGGCCCGGGCCTTCCGGGCGGCGGGGCTTTCGGACGTGACGGTGAGGCTCTATCCCGGCGGCCGCCATGAGATGCTCAACGAGCCCAACCGCCGCCAGGTGATGGAAGATCTCTGGGCCTGGCTGGCGCCGCGCCTCCGGCAAAATCCCTAGGAACGGCAGAAAATTTTTTTCGGAGGGAGAAAAAATTACCAAAAAAGTTGCAAACGGTTACAAAGTGTGCTAGAATAAACCATCCTATTTCGAAGGCGTCTTCCGACGCACCCACCCAAGGGGCTTGCCCCGTCCACAGGAGCGAACACATGAAACAGAAAATGATAGGGCTGTTTCTGGTGCTGGCCATGGTTGTGACCGTTTTGCCCACGTCTGCTGCCGCCGCCCAGCCGGCGCCTCTGGCCATCAGCCAGGAGGGCCTGGATTTAATCAAACAGTTTGAGGGATTTACCGCCATGCCCATTGCAGACGGCAGCCAGTGGTCCATCGGATACGGCAGCGCCTGCGACCCGGCCGACTATCCCTACGGCATCACCGAGGAGGAGGCCGAGGTGCTGCTGCTGGAGGCGGTGGAACTCTACGAGGAGCAGCTCAACGGCTTTTTGGAGACCTACGGCGTCCAGCTGGAGCAGTACCAGTTCGACGCTCTGGTCAGCATCACGTACAACCTGGGGCCCTCGTGGCTCAGCGCCTCGTACCGGTTCTGGGACATGGTCATCAAAGGGCTGGAGGCATACTCGGACAACGAGATTGCCAGCGCCATCGGCATCTGGTGCCATGTGGGCACGGCCATCAACACCAGCATCCTCCAGCGGCGCATTACGGAAATCCGGCTGTTCCTCTATGGGGACTATGCCGGAACGGCCTCCCCGGACTTTACATATCTGATTTTTGACGCCAACGGCGGTCAGGTGGAGCACGACGTGATGCTCTACCAGGAGCTGGGGCCGTACGACGTCCTGCCCCAGGTCAGCCGCACCGGATACCATTTTTCCGGTTGGTACACCCGGGACGGCCGGCCCATCCAGGAGGGGGACACCGCCCAGGAGAGCCTGACGGTCTACGCCCGCTGGGAGGAAGCCGGAGATGCGGAAGACGAGACGCCGGAGGTGCCGGCGGATCCTCCGGGAGAGGGGGAAGTGGCCGGCGAGTTCTCCGACGTGGTGCCCACGGACTGGTACTTTGAGGCGGTCACGGACCTGACGGAGGCGGGCCTGCTCAGCGGATACAGCGACGGCACGTATCGCCCGCTGGACGACGTCACGGCCGGACAGGCCCTGAAGGTGATTCTCCTGGCGGCGGACTTCCCGGAGCAGGCGCCGGTGAACAGCCACTGGGCCAGCGGCTATCAGACGCTGGCGCTCCAGTCGCAGATGCTGGACGACGGCGACGTGGCGGACTTGGACGCGCCCATCACCCGGCAGGTGGTGGCGAAGCTGGCCTGCAACGCCATGGCCCTGGAGCGCAGCACGGCGGCGTCGGTATTCTCCGACACGGACGACGGCTACGTCATGGCCCTCTACGAGGCGGGAATCCTGGAGGGCAGCCTGGATGCCCAGGGGCGGCGGATGTTCTATCCGGACGACACCCTCAACCGGGCGGAGTTCGCCAGGATGGTCTGGTCGATGGTGAACCGATAGTAAGGCGGAAGTCCGGGGCGCTGCGGCCGCAGCGCCCCGGTTTGACGCCTGCCGGATGTTTTGCGGGGCAGGCGGTTTGTGTACGAATTATGGGACTGTATTTGCGATATGCTGGGGACAACCAGAAAGGAGCGGTTGTCCATGTATCAGCTTCGCCACGTGCGGGACCATGTCGAGGTGTACGACGCCCGGGGGCGGTTCCTGTTTTCCGCCGACAGCGAGCAGGAGGCCCGGGCCATGATGGAGGATTGACGTGCGCAATTTTCGCATGGTGCTGTCCTACGACGGCACCCGGTACCAGGGATGGCAGCGGCTGGGCGGCAGCGGCGAGACCGTCCAGGGGAAGCTGGAGACGGCCCTGACCCGGCTGCTGGAACAGCCGGTGGAGGTGCACGGCAGCGGCCGCACCGACGCCGGGGCCCACGCCGCCGGCCAGGTGGCCCATTTTCACGCAGACACCGACTGGCCCTGCCGGCGGCTGGAGGCGGCCCTCCGGCGGGTGCTGCCCGGGGACATCGGCCTGCTGGCGCTGGAGGAGGCCCCGCCCCGGTTCCACGCCCGGCTCTGGGCCGTGGGGAAGACGTACCGTTACCGGGTCTGGAACAGCCCCCGGCCCAATGTCTTTGAACGCCGGTACGTCTACCAGCTGCCGGAGCCGCTGGACCTGGCGGCCATGGAGCGGGCCGCGGCGGACCTGGTGGGGACCCACGATTTCCAGGCGTTTTGCTCCAACCGGCCGGGGAAGAAATCCACGGTCCGCACGGTGACGGCCCTGACGGTGGAGCGGATGGGGGAGGAAGTCCGGTTCACCGTCACCGGCGACGGCTTCCTCTACAACATGGTGCGGATCCTCGTGGGGACGCTCCTGGAGGTGGGGCTCCACCGGCGGCCGGCGGACGGGATGCCGGCCATCCTGGAGAGCCGCCGCCGCGAAAACGCCGGTGAGACGGCCCCGGCCCGGGGCCTGTGCCTGATGGAGGTGTACTACCGTTGAACATTCAGATTTTCGGAACCGCCAAGTCCTTTGACACGAAGAAGGCCCAGCGGTGGTTCCAGGAGCGGCGGATCCGCTTCCAGTTCATCGATTTGTCCAAGAAGCCCATGTCCCCCGGGGAGTTCGACAGCGTCCTCCGGGCCGTGGGCGGCCTGGACGCCCTGGTGGACTGGGACGGCAAATCCCGCGACCTGGACCTGCTGCGCTACCTGGCCGACCGCCGGCAGCAGGAGGACCTGGTCTTTGAGAACCAGAAGCTGCTGCGCCAGCCGGTGGTCCGCAACGGCCGCCAGGCCACCGTGGGCTACTGCCCCGACGTCTGGAAGGGTTGGCAGGAGGGCTGACAGGCCTCGACAACTTGCACAGAGGGCGGCTCAAATTGACATCCATTAAATAGAAATTTTTCTCCACTTTCCGCAGTTGGCGCGTTGACAAGGGCGGTCCGGCATCGTAAAATGGTTCCGTTAAGGCAAGGAGAACCTACGACAGAAAGGAAGTCATCTATGCGGGGAGTACCCTCAACCGTCACCAGCATCCGCAAAAAAGTGTTCACCGAGGTGGCTCGCCTGGCCTACGAGGGCGGCGACTACACCCGGATGGAGAAGCTGCCCTATCTCATCTGTCCCGGCGAGATGGCGGCTCACCGGGAGTCCATCTTTCTGGAGCGGGCCATTGCCGGCGAGCGGGTCCGCCTGGCCATGGGCCTGCCGCTGCGGTCCATCCAGGAGCACAGTATGCTCTCCGACGGCGTCAACGAGAGCGCCATTGCGGAAAAGTATTACGATCCGCCGCTGATTAACATCATCAACTATGCCTGCAATGCCTGTCCCACCAAGCAGTACCGGGTCTCGGAGTTCTGCCAGGGCTGCCTGGCCCAGAACTGCCACCTGGCCTGCCCCAAGGACGCCATCCGCTTCAACCACGGCAAGGCCGTCATCGACCAGGACAAGTGCATCAAGTGCGGCCGCTGCGCCGACGCCTGCTCCTACAACGCCATTGTGAAGCTGGACCGGCCCTGCGTCCAGGCCTGCGGCATGGACGCCATCGAGTCCGACGAGCACGGCCGGGCCCGCATCAACCAGGACAAGTGCGTCTCCTGCGGTATGTGCCTGGTGAACTGTCCCTTCGGC
>CAJFNZ010000052.1 GCA_904395905.1 uncultured Oscillospiraceae bacterium
CCGGCAGGCCGGACGGCCATGCCACGTCAGAAAGGGGAGAAGACCCGTATGGCTGTTTCGGAGCGCCTGCCCGACCAGGAAGCGGACTTGCTCTATGCCCTGGACATTGGGACCCGCAGCGTCGTGGGAATCCTGGGCCGGCGGGAAGGGGAGCGCATCCGCGTCATCGCCATCGAGCAGCAGCCCCACGCCCGACGCGCCATGATGGACGGGCAGATTGAGGACATCGGCCAGGTTGCCGATACGGTCCGCCTGGTAACCGCCCGGCTGGAGGAGAAGGTCCGTTTCCGGCTGCTCCGGGCATCGGTGGCGGCCGCCGGCCGCGCCCTGCGGACGGAAGCCGGCAGCAGCACGGTGGAGCTGTCGGCGCCGGAGGTCATCGGTTCCGAGCAGATCCGCCAGCTGGAGCTGCGCGCCGTGTCCCAGGCCGAGGAGGCCCTGCAAACCGGCGGGGAGGGACAGCGGCTGTTTCTGGTTGGATACACCGTGACCCGGTATCTGCTCGATCAGTACCCGATGACCAGTCTGGAAGGCCACACCGGCCGCCGCCTGGACGCTTCCGTTGTGGCCACGTTTCTGCCCAGCGGCGTGGTGGACAGCCTCTATGCCGTCATGGAGCGCGCCGGCCTCACGGTGGCCAGTCTGACCCTGGAGCCCATAGCCGCGCTCAACGCCGCAATTCCGGCAGATCTGCGCCTTTTGAACCTTGCGCTGGCCGACATCGGCGCCGGGACTTCGGATATTGCCCTCTGCCGGGACGGGAGCGTCGTGGGCTACACCATGGCCACCGTGGCCGGCGACGAAATCACAGAGGCCCTGATGCGGGAGTATCTGGTGGACTTCCCCACGGCGGAGCAGATGAAAGTCGCGCTTTTCCAGGAGACGGACCTGCGTGTCACGGACATCATGGGAATCGAGCAGCAGCTGTCTGCCCGGGAGGTTCTGGAACGGATTGACGGGGCCGTCGGAAATTTGGTTGACGAGATTGCCAGACGGATTGTGGCGCTCAACGGCGGGGCGCCGTCGGCGCTGTTTCTGGCCGGCGGCGGAAGCCAGCTGAAGGGGCTCTGCGCGCGCCTGGCCAAGGCGTTGGATATGGACCCGCGGCGGGTCGCCCTGGCCGGCCGGTATTTTCAGGCCAGTGTCTTCTCGGACCAGGAGGCCCTGGACAACCCGGCGCTCACAACGCCGTTGGGAATTCTGATTTCCTCCGGCCTGGGCCTGATACGCGACAGCTACCGGGTGGAATTGAACGGGAAGCCGGCGCAGCTGTTTCGCAGCGGCGCACTGACGGCCCTGGAGCTGCTGATGATGAACGGATACGCCTACGGGGATCTGATTGGCCGCAGCGGCCGGAGCCTGGCGCTCCAGGTAGACGGCCGGCGGCAGGTGTTTTTCGGCCAGCCGGCCACGCCGGCGCGCCTGGAAATCAACGGCGTCCAGGCCCAGCTGACCCGGATTCTCGTCAGCGGCGACGCCATCCGTTTCACACCGGCCCGGGCCGGCGCCGACCGGACCATGACGGCCGGCCAGCTGGCTGCGCACCTCCATGCGGCGGGGCTCCGCTGCGACGGGGAGCGGCTGCCGGACGACTGCCCTTTGGAACCGTCCATGGAGCTGACGACCATTCCGGCCGCTGTCCCTGCGGCCCCCGCGGCAGAGGAAGGGCCGGAGACGGCGCCCGCGGCGGCAGCCGGTTCGCTGATGGTAACCCTCAACGGCAGCGAACTGCATCTGCCGTCCCGGGCCGACGGCCGCCCGTATTATCTGATGGACCTGCTGGAGCGGTCCGGTATTGATTTTCAAAAGGTGGAGCGGCCGGTGGTCCTGCGCGTCAACGGTGAGGACAGTGCGTTTCAGCGGCTTTTGCATCCCGGAGATACTGTGGAGATTCACTATGAAGAGACAAACAATGGGCCGGATGGCCCGTAGAGGCGGCGCGGCGCTGCTGGCCGTCGGCCTGTTTCTGACGCTGGCCGCCTGCGGCGGGCAGAGCGAGCCGGTGGTGCTGCCCGGAGAATATCCTGTCCGCGTGGAGACGCTGCCCGCGCTTTCGCAGCTGGTTGCGCTGGAGGAGACGGCGGTTTTCACCGAGGAGACGCCGGAGGAGAGCACAGCGGCAAGTGACGGCGAGAATCCGGCGCCCGACGAGAACGCCGACGCGGCGGCAAGCCAGGATGCAGCGGATACCACTGCGGCGTCCGATGGCGCCGCGACGGAGCCTCTCCCCACCACCTACCATTACACCGGCCTGACATCGGGGGCCCAGACGGCCCAGGAATACGTGCAGGCCCTGGTGGACGACTACGGCTGCACCGTTGTGGACAGCGGCAACCGCACCGTGGAGACGCCCAGTTTTTCCGGCGAGAGCGGCCAGGTTTGGGTGGCCAAGGAGAGCGTCGGCAACGACGGGCTGCTGACCCTGGACGTCCAGTGGGAGGCCGACGGATGCAGCGTCACCCCGCAGTTTGCCGAGGGCGCCGAGATTCTGCCGCCGCCGGCAGAGCCGCTGCCGGCTTCCATCACCCTGGCCGATGCGATTGAGACCGTGAAAAACACCCCCATGGACCGGCTGGGCCTGCCCGGCTCCATGGAGCAGTACAGCCTGTTCGCCGAGGAGGGGGTGGTACTGGTCAACGATGTGGCCTGCTATAAGATTGACGTCTATCTGGCTGAAACCCATCAGATTGCCGCGACGTACATGGTGACTTCCGACGGCGCGCACCTGTACCGGCTGGATTCGGCGACCGGCATGGCGGTGGAGCTGCCGGCCTCCTGACGGCACCCCCCGGAGAAAAGGCCCTCCGGGGGTTTTTCTGGCTTTTTGTCGATTTGACTTATTTTCACGGAAGTTTGGTCGATATAAATAGATGTGAGGTTTTAGCAAAGAGGAGGTTCATCCCCATGAAAAGCATCAAACAGCGGATCCTTGTCATCCTTCTTTGTACGGCTGCCGCCGCAGCGGTACTCTGCGGCGGCATTGGGATTCTGGAGTTGTTTTCCAGCACCCACGCCATGCTGGAGAATGATTTGCAGGCCACGGCGTCCGTTGCGGCGGGCCGGGTTGCCTATGAGCTGGAGTCCTACCGCAATGCGGCAGCCGCGCTGGGCATGGTTTCGGAGCTGAGCGACACCAATATCTCCAACACGGAAAAAGAGCGCATTGTTCAGCAGTGGGCGGATTACTACGGCATGGAGCGGGGAAATCTGCTGGCCCGCAACGGAGACAGCCTGTTTGACGGCAACAGCTACGCCGACCGCGAATACTTCCAGGAGGCGCTCCAGGGCAACACCTGGTTCTCTACGCCGACGGTCAGCCGCATCACCGGCGAGCTGTCCATTATGGTGGCCGCTCCTCTCTGGGAGAACGGGGAGCCGGGCGGCTCCGTGGTCGGCGTCGTGTACTTTGTCCCCCATGAGACGTTCCTCAACGACATCATGTCGTCGATTCACGTCAGCGAAAACGGCGGCGCCTATATGATTGACAGCCAGGGCATCACCATCGCCGACACCACCATGGACACGGTCGGCATCCAGAACATCGAGGAGGAAGCCGCCCGGGATTCCTCCCTGAACGCTCTGGCGGCCCTGCACAGCAATATGCGCAGCGGCCTGAGCGGCTGCGGCACGTACCAGATGAACGGGGAGCAGCGTGTCCTGGCCTACGCGCCGGTGGAGGGGACCGACGGATGGAGCATCGGCATCACCGCCCCGACCAGCGACTTCATGGGCACGGCCTATGAGGCGATGATTCTCATCATCATCACGATGGTCGTCATTCTCCTTGTGGGCGTTTTCGTGGCGATTCGCACCTCCAGGACCATCGGCGAGCCCATCTGCGCGTGTGTGCAGCGGCTGCAGAAGCTGTCGGAGGGCGACCTCAGCTCTCCGGTCCCGGCCTACCGGCGGCAGGATGAGATTGGCTCTCTGGCGGACACCACCGGCGTCATTGTCCGCTCCCTTCAGGAGGTCATCGGGGATATGGGGTACCTCCTCAGCGAGATGGCGGAGGGCAGGTTCGACGTCAAGTCCCGGAATTACGACTATTACCGGGGGGATCTCACCACGGTGCTGGAATCCCTGCGGAACATCAACCGCCGGCTGAGCAACACGCTGGAGCAAATCAACGTGGCCGCCGACCAGGTGTCCTCCGGCTCCGAGCAGGTGTCCTCCGGCGCCCAGGCCCTGGCGCAGGGCGCCACCGAGCAGGCCAGCGCCGTGGAGGAGCTGTCGGCCACCGTGTCGGAGATTAACGACGGCGCGAAGGAAAACGCCAAGACCGCCAAGCTGGCCAAGGCCAAATCCGACGAGTCCGGCAGCCATGTCCAGGACAGCTATGAAAAGATGAGCCAGCTCCGGGAGGCCATGGGCAGCATCCTCAAGGACAACCAGGAGATTAGCCAGATTATCGAGACCATTGAAAATATCGCGTTCCAGACCAACATTCTGGCGTTGAACGCCGCCGTGGAGGCCGCTCGGGCCGGTTCCGCCGGCAAGGGCTTTGCCGTGGTGGCCGATGAGGTGCGGAATCTGGCTTCCAAGTCCGACCAGGCCGCCAAGCAGACCAAGGACCTGATTGAGCGGTCGGCCGCCAATGTGGAGCGGGGCAATGCCCTCAGCGAGGAGGTCAGCGCCGCCCTGGAGGAGACTGCCCAGCTGACCCACGAAACCGGGACGTTCATCAACCAGGTGGCCGAAAATATGGCTGCGGAGGCCGACTCCATCGAACAGATTACGGAGGGCATCGACCAGATTTCCAGTGTCGTCCAGACCAATTCCGCCACGGCCGAAGAGAGCGCCGCGGCCAGCGAGGAATTGTCCAGCCAGTCCCAGCTGCTGAAAAACCTGACTGCGGAATTCACGTTCCATCGAGAGGCTGTGGGCTGAGGAAAACAGCGCCGAGGCCGCCGCAAATTGCGGCGGCCTCTTTCTGCGCAATGCGGATGATTGCTTTTCCAGTATCCGTGTGGTATGATAAAAATGTTCCATGAATGGGAATCGTGCGCTGCGGGCGGCGTGTTTGCCCTTGAAAGATCTCCGCATAGGCCGGCTCCTTCTGCAAACCCTAAAGGCTGAGGAGGGATGTTCCATGGAGCCGCAGCTGCTGCGGGAACTGTTTTTCGAGACCGGCGCGCCGGAGCTGTATCTGCTCAGCCGGCAAGCCGGCCGGGAGGGGTAACCCTCCGGACATAGATAGGGGAGAGGCCAGTGTTCTTTCAGACGGACGGCGTCGTCCTGCGGGAGACGGACTACAACGACACGGACCGGATGCTGACGGTGCTGAGCCGGGACCGGGGCCGGCTGTCGGTCAAGGCCCGGGGCGTCCGCAGCGGCCGCAGTCCCCTCAAGGCCGCCTGCCAGCTGCTGGCCTACTCGGAATTTACCATCCTGGAGCGCCGGGGCTATCTGACCGTCACCGAGGCCGCGCCCCGGGAGATGTTTGTGGAGCTGCGCTCCGATTTGGAAGGGCTGGCCCTGGCCTCCTACTTTGCCCAGGTGGCCGAGGTGATTTCCCAGGAGGACAGCCCCAATCCCGAACTGCTGTCCCTGCTGCTCAACTCCATGTACGCCCTGGGCAAGCTGGGCCGGCCCCAACCGCTGGTCAAGGCGGTCTTTGAACTGCGGGCCGCCTGCCTGGCCGGCTACGCGCCGGACCTCTCCGGCTGCGCCGTCTGCGGGAACCCGTGGCCGGACCGGTTCAACGTCTCCCATGGCCTGCTCCAGTGCGAGGGCTGCCACGCCCCGGACCTGGACGGCATCCGGATGCCCCTGGAGCCGGGGGCCCTGGAGGCCTGCCGCCACGTGGCCGCCTGCGGCCCCAAGGAGCTGTTTTCCTTCCAGCTGCGCGACGAGACGGCCCGGCAGCTGTCGGGGGTCACCGAGACGTACCTGACAACCCAGCTGGAGCGGGGCTTCTTCACCCTGGACTTCTACAAATCCCTGCGTTTATAAGGTGTATGATATGAACCAACTGTACGAAAAATCCCTCCACAAGCTGGAGTTGGACGCGGTCCTGGAGCTGCTGGCCGCCCAGGCGGTCAGCGACGCGGCGAAGGAGGCCTGCCGGGCCCTGCGGCCGGCCGAGGACCTGGATGAGGTCCGCCGCCTCCAGGCGCAGACCACCGCCGCCTGCCAGCTGATTTCCCGGAAGGGGTCGCCGAGCCTGGGCGGCATCCGGGACGTGGGCGCCAGCCTGGACCGGGCGGCGCGGGGCGGCTCCCTGAGCCCCAAGGAGCTGCTGCAGATTGCCGCCAGCCTCCGAGTGGCCCGGGGCGTCAAGACCTACGCCGAGACGGACGCCGTGGACTCCTGCCTGGACCCCTATTTCTGGGAGCTGACGGCCAACAAATACCTGGAGGAGCGGATTGCCACCTCGATTCTCTCCGAGGAGGAGATTGCCGACGCCGCCAGCAGCCAGCTGGCCGACATCCGCCGGCACATCCGGCTCCAGAGCAGCAAAATCCGGGAGTCCCTCCAGCGGGTGATTTCCTCGCCGGCCTACGTCAAAGCCCTCCGGGAGCCGATTGTCACCATCCGCTCGGGCCGATTCGTGGTGCCGGTCAAAAGCGAGTGCAAAAATGACGTGCCCGGCCTGGTCCACGATGTGTCGGCCTCCGGCGGGACGTTTTTTATCGAGCCCATCCAGGCGGTCAACGCCAACAACGAGCTGCGGGAGCTGCAACTGAAGGAGCAGCAGGAGATTGAGCGGATCCTGGCGGAGCTCTCCCAGGAGGCGGCCGCCTACCGGGAGCCCATCCAGCAGAACTACCGGATGCTGGTGACGCTGGATACCATCTTCGCCCGGGCCAAGCTGTCCTTCGCCATGAAGGCTGTGGAGCCGGTGGTGGGCACCGACGGGCAGCTGGAGCTGAAAAACGCCCGGCATCCGCTGATTGACAAGAAGACCGTGGTCCCCGTGACGGTGCGCCTGGGCAGCGACTTTGACACCCTGGTCATCACCGGCCCCAACACCGGCGGCAAGACCGTCACGCTGAAGACCCTGGGCCTGCTGACCCTGATGGCGGAGTGCGGCCTCCACATCCCCGCCGACGACGGCAGCCGCATCTCCACCTTTGACACCGTCCTGGCGGACATCGGCGACGAGCAGTCCATCGAGCAGTCCCTGTCCACCTTTTCGGCCCATATGCGCACCATCGTGGAGATTGTGGCCCAGTGCGACAGCCGGAGCCTGGTGCTGTTTGACGAGCTGGGAGCCGGCACCGACCCGGCCGAGGGCGCGGCTCTGGCCATGGCTCTGATTGACTTCTGCCGGAAGACCGGCGCCCGGGTGGCTGCCACCACCCACTACGCCGAGCTGAAGCTCTACGCCATGCGGACCGAGGGGGTCACCAACGCCTCCTGCGAGTTTGACGTTCAGACCCTCCAGCCCACCTACCGGCTGCTCATCGGCGTGCCGGGCAAGTCCAACGCCTTCGCCATCTCCCGCCGGCTGGGGCTGCCCGACGACATCCTCAAGCGGGCCCGGGACCTGGTCAGCGAAAACGACCTGAACTTTGAGGAGGTCCTCAACCAGCTGGAGCAGCAGCGGCAGCAGATGGAGCAGGCCCGGGTGGAGGCCCAACGGCTCCGCCGGGAGATGGAGGAGACCAAAGCCCAGTCGGACGCCTACTACGCGGAAATCCAGAAGGAGCGGGAAAAGGCCCTGGAGAAGGCCAGAGCCGAGGCCCGGACCGTTCTGGAGGACGCCCGGCGGACGGCCAACGCCACCTACGACGAGCTCAAGCAGCTGCGCAAGCAGATGCGCGACGCCGCCGACGCCCAGGGCATCAACGAGCGCCAGGCCCAGCTGCGCCGGAACCTCAACGAGGCCGAGGCACGGCTGGCTCCGCAGCGGGAGGCGGTCCAGCGGCCCAAGCCCAGCCGGGAGATCCAGGTGGGCGACACGGTGGAGCTGCTGAAACTGGGCTCCAAGGCCACGGTGCTGGCCATCAACAAGGACGGGACGTATCAGCTCCAGGCGGGCATCATGAAAATCAACGCCAAGGCCGACGAGGTCTATCTGCTGGAGAACGAGCAGCGGCAGTCGGTGCAGAAGTTCATCGAGAAGACCCGCCGGCAGCTGCGGAATACCGCGGCCCCCAGCGAATTGGATCTGCGGGGCATGGACTCGGTGGAGGCCATCACGGTGCTGGACCAGTTCCTGGATAACGCCATCATGGCCAAGCTGCCCTCGGTCCGCATCATCCACGGCAAGGGGACCGGCGTCCTGCGGAAGGCCGTGCAGGCGCGGCTCCGCCAGAACCGGCAAATCAAGGGGTTCCGCCTGGGCGCCTACGGCGAGGGCGAGGACGGCGTGACGATTGTAGAAATCTGAGGGTTTTTCAGAGTACCCAGCGCCGCGCTCGCGCGGCGGTAGGGGATAGATAGTCAAGCGCCGGCAGTCGTGTATTGTTGTCCAAAATGGGTAGGTTTTTCAGAGTACCCAGCGCCGCGTTCGCGCGGCGGTACAGGATAGATAGTCAAGCGCCGGCAGTCGTGTATTGTTGTCCAAAACAGGTGGGTTTTTCAGAGTACCCGGTGCCGCGTTCGCGCGGCGGTAGGGGATAGATAGTCAAGCACCGGCAGTCGTGTATTGTTGTCCAAAATAGGCAGGTTTTTCTGAGTGCCCGGTGCCGCGTTCGCGCGGCGGTAGGGGATAGATAGTCAAGCCACCGCAGTCGTGTATTGTTGTCCAAAATAGGCAGGTTTTTCAGAGTGCCCGGTGCCGCGTTCGCGCGGCGGTACAGGGTAGATAGTCAAGCTACCGCAGTTGTGTATTGTTAATAAAAATCATTGACTTTTTTTCATGTTTTCGTTATGATAAGAGTAGCTGATATGCGATACCCACGCCAATCTTTGAGGGAGTGACACCAAAATGTACATGCAGCAGTCTATCGTAAAATGTGAGTCGGGCCTGCACAACAAACAGGCGACCTATTTTATCCAGAAGGCCAACGAATTCAAGTCCAGCATTTGGGTTGAGGTGGAGGAGCGCAGAATCAACGCGAAGAGCCTGCTGGGTGTTCTGTCCATGGGCATCACCAAGGGCACCCGGGTCAACATCATTGCCGAGGGCCCCGATGAGCAGGATGCGGTCAACGCCCTGTCGGAGA
The DNA here is from genome assembly GCA_904395905.1 of uncultured Oscillospiraceae bacterium. Lineage (GTDB taxonomy): Bacteria > Bacillota > Clostridia > Oscillospirales > Oscillospiraceae > Avoscillospira_A. The sequence goes on from CAJFNZ010000052.1 coordinate 9,114, forward strand.
TGCTCGTCAAGGAGATTTTCTAAGTCCCGCCGAGTGACGGCTGCCCCTGCGCCTGCGTGCTTGCCGCGGCGCGGGGCAGCCTTTTTCTACCCCTTCCGGAGGCCGCCATGACGAAAGACCAACTGCGCGACAAAGCCCTGTCCCTGCCCCTGGAGCCGGGCGTCTACCTGATGTCCGACCGACGGGGACAGATTATCTATGTGGGCAAAGCCAAAAAACTGAAAAACCGCGTCTCCCAGTACTTCCAGGATTCGGCCTCCCACACGGTCAAAACCCGGATGATGGTCAGCCAGGTGGACTCCTTTGACACCATTGTGGCCCGGTCGGAGTTCGAGGCCCTGGTGCTGGAGTGCTCCCTGATTAAGCGGCATATGCCCAAGTATAACATCCTGCTCAAGGACGACAAGGGCTATCCCTATCTGCGGGTGGACATGGGGGAGGACTACCCAACTATGACTATGGTCAGCCGCATCCAGGACGACGGCGCCGACTACTTCGGCCCCTTCGGCGGCCGGTCGGTGACGCAGGGCGTCATGGACGCCATCCGGCTGGCGCTGAAGCTGCCCGGCTGCCACAAGAAGTTCCCCCGGGACATCGGCAAGGAGCGCCCCTGCCTCAACTATCACATGAACAACTGCGACGGCTGGTGCCAGCCCTCCCGGTCGCCGGAGCGGTACCGGGCGGCAATGACCCAGGCGGTCCAGCTGCTGCGTGGGAACTACCAGGCGGTGGCCAAGGAGACGGAGGAGAAGATGCTCCAGGCCGCCGAGGAGATGCGCTTCGAGCAGGCAGCCGAGCTGCGGGACCGGCTCCGAGCCATTGAGGCCCTGAGCCAGAAACAGCTGGTGACGGCCGGCTCCATGGCCCACACCGATGTGGTGGGGTTCTACCAGAGCGAGGCCAAAGCCTGCTTTACGGTGCTGCACTACGTGGGCGGCAGCCTGCTGGATAAGGACTACCAGATTCTCGCTCCCACCGACAGCCCGGAGGAGGCCGTCTCCAGCCTGGTCAAGCAGTACTACCTGGCCAAGCAGGGCATCGTCAAGGAGATTCTCCTGCCCATGGCCATGGAGGACGCGGAGCTGTTCGAGCGGCTCCTCAGCGAGAACTACGGCCGCCGGGTGCGGCTGCGGGTGCCACAGCGGGGAGACGGCGTGCGGCTGGTGGAGCTGGCCAACAAGAACGCCCGGGAGGAGGCCGAGCGGGTCACCTCCCGGGAGGAGCGGGTCCAGGGCGCCCTGGGCCTGCTGCGGTCGCTGCTGAACCTGCCCTCGCTGAACCGCATTGAGGCGTATGACATCTCCAATCTGGCCGGCACGGATATTGTGGCCTCCATGACGGTCTTCCAGGAGGGGAAGCCCCTGAAAAAGGACTACAAGCACTTCAAGGTCCGGGGGCTGGAGAACCAGGACGACTACGGCTCCATGGGCCAGGTGATTGCGCGGCGGTTCACCCACTACTTGCAGGGGGACGCCGGCTTCGCCGAAAAGCCCGACGCCCTGTTCATCGACGGCGGCAGCGTCCACGCCGCCGTGGTCGAGGAGCAGCTGGCCGCGCTGGGCCTCCAGCTGCCGGTGTTCGGCATGGTCAAGGACGGCCGGCACCGGACGCGGGCCCTTATCCGCTCCGACGGGCGGGAAATCGGCATCTCCGCTCAGCCGGCGGTCTTCGCCCTGGTGGGCCGGATTCAGGAGGAAACCCACCGGTTTGCCATCACCTATAACCGGACCCTCCGGAGCCGGCGGGTCCAGGGGTCGGAGCTGGACGCCATCGCGGGCATCGGCCCCAAGCGCCGGGCCCAGCTGCTCAAAGCCTTCAAATCCATGGCTAAAATCCGCGCCGCCGAGCTGGAGCAGCTGCGCCAGGTCCTGCCGGAGCAGGCGGCCCGCGCCGTTTACGAGTTCTACCACGGGGCCGCCGAGGCTCCGGAAGCCGCGCCGCCGGCGCAGGAGGGAGAAACCCCATGAGAGTGATTACCGGAAGCGCCCGGGGCGTGCGCCTGAAAACCCCCGACGGCCTGGAGACCCGCCCCACCGCCGACCGGGTCAAGGAGGCCCTGTTCAGCAGCATCCAGTTCGCCATTGAGGGCCGCCTGGTGCTGGATCTGTTTGCCGGCACCGGCCAGCTGGGCATCGAGGCTTTGAGCCGCGGCGCCGCCCGCGCGGTCTTTGTGGACAGCCGCCGGGAGGCGGTGGGCCTGGTGCGGGAAAACCTGCGGCGGACCAAGCTGGCGGACCGGGCGGAGGTCGTCCAGGTCGATTACGCCGCCTATCTGGCCCGCTGCCGGGAAACCTTTGATTTCATCCTGTTGGATCCCCCCTATGCGGAGAAATATTTGGAAAATGCCCTGCGAACCATATCGGAAATTGACATTCTTTCCGCAGGTGGTATAATAATTTGCGAGAGACCGACGGAAAAGCCGCACCCGGGCAATTTCCCGGGCCTGCGGGCCGACCGGGACTATCGGTACGGCAAAACGTGCATCACCCGATACACCAAGGAGACCGGCGGGGAGGGCCTATGACGACTGCTATCTATCCGGGCAGCTTTGACCCGGTGACCCGGGGCCATTTGAACATTATCCAGCGGGCCTCGAAGATCTTTGACCGGCTCATCGTCTGCGTCATGATCAACGTGGACAAGCGGCCCATGTTCAGCCGGGAGGAGCGGGTGGCCTTCATCCGCCGAGTCACGGCGGATCTGCCCAATGTGACGGTGGACAGCTCCTCGGACCTGCTGGCCGAGTATGCCCGGCGCAACGGCGTCAACGTGGTGGTCAAGGGCCTGCGGGCGGCCACAGACTTTGAAAAGGAATTCCAGATGGCCCTGATTAACCACAAGATGAACCCCAGCCTGGACACCATGTTCCTGACCTCGGAGCACCAGTTCATGTATCTGAGCTCCAGCGTCGTCAAGGAGCTGGGCAGCCATGGCGCCGATTTGCGGGACTTTTTGCCCGAGGCAATCATCCCCGACTGCATCCAACGGATGAACAAACCGCTGTAAGGAGGATACGACATGGCAAACGGCATTGAAGAGGTCATCAGCACCTTATACGATATGATTCAGGACGCATGGAGCCTGCCCCTGGGGGCGGAGAAGTGCGTGGTGGAGCGGGACAAGGTTCTGGACTTGCTGGATGAAATCAGCAACCAGCTGCCCGGCGATTTGAAGCAGGCCAAAACCATTGTGGAGTCCCGCAATGAGGTCATCACCAACGCGAAAAAAGAGGCGGAAAACATCCTCAAGCAGGCGGAGCAGCGCGCCCGGCAGATGATTTCCAAGGAGAACGTCTACCTGGAGGCCCAGAAGGAGGCCAATGAGCTGATTAAGCAGGCCCAGGCCAAAATCAAGGAGCTGCGCCAGGTGACCAACGAGTACGTAGACGACGCGCTCAAGCGCACCGAGGACAGCATCAACGAAGCCCTGGCCCGGGTCAAGGACTCCCGCGCCAAGTTCAACGCCCTGACGAACCCCCAGGAGAAAAAGCCCTCTCCGATTATTGAAGACGTGTAATTCCCCCAAAGACTGTGCCCCCGATGCACTGCATCGGGGGCGTTTTGTGTCCTCACGGCTGGAGCAGCTCCTCCAGCTCCCGCTGGGTGCCCGACAGGATGTCCTGAATTTCGCAGTCCTCCAGAATCATCCGGTAGGCCCATTTGCAGACGATGGCGTCGATGGCATTGGGCGAGACGATGCGTCCATGGCGCAGGACCGGCGGCAGCATGGGCCGGGTGTAGGGGTAGACCGAGCGGTACAGCGGCAGCCAGGGATACAGCTTCACCAACTCGTCGTTCTGGTAGGTGCTGGTCACGGCGGAGTTGCCGCCCAGCAGGGCAAAGTAGTTTCCCATCTGCCGGCTGCACGTCCAGCGGAGGAAGGCAAAGGCCTCGTCCTGCTGGGCCGAGCGGCTGTTGACGCCCAAGCTCCAGCCGCCCAGCAGCGGCCGGCGGCCGGGAATCTCGCTGCATCCGATGGAGCCCGCCATGCTGCCCCGGCGCAAATCGGTGACATTGGTCAGAAAGGCCGGGTAGGTGATGAGCATCGCCGTCTCCCCCTGGAGGAAGTCGTCGATGATGCTGACGTCGTTGGCGCTGAGAAAGTTGGGCTTTGCCACCTGGGTAGCCTGTACCACGTTGATATAGGCCTTGAGCGCGTTGGGATTGTCCAGGACGACCCGGCCGTCGTCGTCGATGACCTGGCTGCCGTAGGCCCGCAGGCGCATATACAGCTCCGGCGCAAAGCATTCGTCGTAGGCCGCCGGCAGCGAAATGCCGTAGGCGATGGCGTCGGTGCGCTCGGTGAAGAACTCCGCCACGGCGTTGAACTCCTTGAACGTCACCGGCGGCCGCAGGGAGGCGCCGTAGAGCCGTTCAAAGTCCGCCCGGAGCGCCGGGGCCTCAAAGAGGTCCTTCCGGTAATAGAGGATCTGCGGGGCGTACATGAAGGGCGTGCCGAAGTACTGCTTCCGGTATTCGCTGAAGTACCGCAGGCAGCCGGGGAGGAAGGACTCCACGTCCACCGACCGGAGGCGGCCGGTCAAATCGGCCAGCATCCCCTGGGACGCCAGCATGGGGAGCCAGGGAATGTCATACATATACACATCGTACTGGGAGGCCGGGCTGCCGTTCCAGAAGGTCTCGTGGACCGTCTGGAAGAGGGTGTGGTGGGGCTCCATGGTCACCTGGGTCCGGATTCCCGTCTGGTGTTCAAAGTTTTGCAGGAGGCTGCAAAAGGTGTGGACAGGCGGCGTGTCCAGCATGAGAATCCGCAGGGTCTTTTCCGTCGCCGCGGCGGGCGCCGGCCGGGCCTGGAGGCTCTGCGCCAAGTCCGCCTCCAGGGTGTCCAGGTTCACCGGCAGCTGCCGTTCCTCGCTCTCCTGGGTCTGGGGGGACTTCAGCTTCTCAATCAGCAGCCGGGCCGCCTGTTCGCCCATCTGGATGGCCGGCCGCGCCAGGGAGAAGGCCGCCTGGGAATGGGTGTACCGGTTCCAGTGTTCCTCCCCCAGCGTGATGACCGGGATGTCCCGGAGGGAATACCCCAGCAGCAACAGGCTCTCCATGATGCCCATGGCCGTCAGCTCCGAGGTGGCCAGGATGATGTCCGGCCGGCTCTCCCGCAGCAGGCCGGATGTTTTGCGGAAAGCGTCCTCCTTGTTCAGCTCCATCTGTACCACCGCCTGCGGCGGCGGCGTCAGCCCCTCCCGGCGGAAGGCGTCCAGGAATCCGCGGATGCACTGGGCCTCACAGGTGTACCGCTCATAGCCCGCCATGAGAATCGGCCGGCGGTATCCCAGCTGGAAAAGCCGGCGGGTCATGGCGCAGAGGGCCACCCGGGTGTCAAAGGCGAGAAAGCTGGCGTCCAGATTTCGGATCCGCCGGTCCACCAGCACCAGCGCCCGGTCGTGCCGGGTGAAGTTTTCATAGTAGAACTTCCAGTCCTCCGGCTGGCAGGTGACGAGAATCAGCCCGCAGACCTGCTTGCGCAGCATATTGGCCGCCGTGCTCCGCTCCAGCTCCGGCAGGTCGGAGGAAAAGGCCAGATTCAGGTAGTAGCCGCTGCTCTGGAAGACCGATTCGATGCCCTGGTACATCTGAACGTAGTAGGAGTCGTTGAAGTTGGGCAGAATGACGCCCACGTCGCTGTATACGTTGGATTTCAGGGATTTCGCCGAGAGGTTCTGCGTATACTGTAACGCCTCGATGGCCTCCTTGATGCGCAGGGAGGCCGCCCTGCTGACCGGCTTCGTCTGATTCAAGTAGTTGGAAACGGTTGCAATCGAGACATGGGCCCGCTGCGCAACGTCTTTGATGGTTGCCATGGGGAGCCTCCTCTCCCAATCAAAATGTTTATATTCAGTATAACAGATCCATCGGAAAACGAAAGGCAGTAAAACGTTTCAATTTATTTCACTCTAAAATAATCGCTTTTCATTGACAGGAAACGCCGGTTAGGTGTATATTCTGACCATAAGAAGCGAGCAAAAATCGAAATAAACTGGCGAAATTATACGAACAGGTGGTGGAATATCATGGCAACAGCCATCGGCAGCAGAGTTTGGGTTTTCCCGGACGGAGAGCTTCCCGAGCCGGGGCCTTATCCGGCCAAGGGACACGAGTCCATCATTATTCTCAACACCTCCGACGAACCTGTGGACTGTCGTTTGACCATCTTTTACACGGACCGGGAGCCTGACGCCGACATCCACGTGCTGGTGGAGCCCCGGCGGGTGCGGTGTGTGCGCACCAATAACAGCCAGGATATGCAGGGGCATCCCGTGCCGGTGGGCGTCCAGTACGCCATGAAGTGGGAATGCAGCGGTCCGGTGGTCATGCAGTACGGCCGCCTGGACACCAGTGACCAGCCGATGCACTTCTACATCAACCAGGGGTTCTGCCGGTAGGGGAGCCCGAACCCGTCGTTTAAGGCCTGGGCCTTACACATACATCACACGTCAAGGAGGAAATGTCATGAAGAAACTCATCGCTCTGGTTCTTGCACTGGCCATGGTGTTTGCCCTGGGCGCCTGCGCGGCCGACGAGCCGGCCGCCACCCCTTCCGACGACACCACGAGCACCGATACCCCGACCGACACGGCCACCGACACCACGACCGATACCACGAAGGAACCCGCAACCGACACCGCAGACGGAGAGAAGACGCAGCTGAAAATCGGCGTCTCCATCATGGAGCTGACGGCCTACACCTGGTACCAGGGCGTCATCGACGGCTGCAACCAGTGGCTCGAGGAGAACGGGGACGAGTTCAATGTGGACATCGAGTTCATGTTTGAGGACTCCCGCTCCGACGTGGCCACCATGCTGACGAACGTGGAGAACATGGTCTCCGCCAACTGCGACGGCATCATCCTGTTCCCCGCCGACGCCTCTTCGGCCATCCCCACCATGAAGCAGTACGTAGCCGAGGGCATCCCCTTCGTCATCGGCGACTATGCGCAGGAGCCCACCTCCGAGGACGACATCGTCTGGTCCACCTTCGTCGGCCACGACATGAAGGCGCTGGGCGTCAAGGCCGGCGAGCTGGCCGTGGAGTACCTGAAGACCCTGGGCAAAGAGGATCCCACGTGCCTGTTCATCACCGTTCCCTCGTCCGGGCAGGTGTCCGCCGACCGGTTTACGGGCTTCTCCGAGACGGTCCTGGCCGCCTTCCCCAACGCCACCATCATTGAAGAGGGCGACACCGGTGCGCACAACCGCGACTCTGCCCAGACCCTGACCGAAAACGTCCTCCAGCGGGAGGCCACCATCGATGTGGTCTGCGGCCACAACGACGCGGAAGTGGTCGGCGCTTACAACGCCGCCATGCAGCAGGGCCGCACCGACATGAAGTTCATCGGCATCGCCGGCGATATCGACGTCCTCAACTGGATTGCCGACGGCAATGAGTACTGGCTGGGCGAGGTCCTTCAGGATCCCGTGGTGCTGGGCTACCAGGCCACCGACGCCATCTGCCGCGTGCTGCTCAACGGCGAGACGCTGGACGCCAACTACGACCTTCCGGAGCCGGAGGCCATCACCCCCGACAACATCTCCGAGTACGACTGGGAGAGCTGGGGCTGGCTGGGCTGAGTTCGGAAGCCAACCATCGACAGAGGAACCACACTGGCCGGGCGGGGAACCACCTCCCCGCCCGCTTCCAATACAAGGGAGGTTACCATGATTAATCTGCTGCCCGAACCGAAACACCTGGAGGACCTCGGCGGCTGGACCGCTGCCATTGCCGGCTTCCGGCTGACGGTTGCGGACGGTCCTCTGGACGGCGAAACCGTGCTGGAGCTGGCGCGGATGCGCTTTTGGAACTACCCGGAGCTGCCCCTGTCCCTGGACGGGGAGGGGATGCCCCTGCATCTGGTGCAGAGCCTGGAGGGCTTCGAGGCCCCGGACCATCCGGCGCTGTTCCAGGAACAGGGCTACGTCCTGGAGATTGGGGAAACCGCAGTCACCCTGCGCTTTGCCGCCAAGGCCGGCTGCATCTACGGCCTGACCAGCCTCAAACAGCTTCTGGCCGACCGGGACGGCGCCCTGGCCCTGCCCCTGTGCCGGATTCTCGACTATCCGTCCCTGGCTGTCCGCGCCATCGCCCAGACCTTCTCCTGGTATGCCGGATACGGCCGCATCGGCTTCGACAGCCAGCTGTGGGGCTATGAGGAGTGGGTGGAATACCTGAACATCTGCCTGGACAACAAAATCAACCAGTTCAACCTGGTTATGTACGGCTACTGGCCCTTTGAGCTGCCCAACCACCCGGAGACGTGCCTGCGGAACATCCCCATCCGCATCTGGAACGCGGAGAACCGCCGCTGGCTGACGGTCCGCTACACCCACCCCAATCTGGAAGAGCCCTTCATGGACCGGTTCATCGCCCTGGCCCATCGGCTGGAGGTCAAGATCTTCGCCTATGTGGGCCTCAACTCCTACAACGGCGCCTACTCCATCAAGCACCCGGAGGCCCGGATGAAGCCGCCGGCCTCCAGCGGGTTCCTCAACGACTTCGACTCCCTGTGCCTCAGCTATCCGGGGACCGTGGACTACATCCTCGAGTCCATGGAGCAGATTGCGCGGCTGGGCTTCGACGGCTACACCCTGGAGGAGAGCGAGGAGGGCTTCTGGTTCTGCGAGTGCGAGGCCTGCAAGGCCCGCTGGCACGCCGGCGCCAAATCCCCCGGCGAGGCCAAGCACAAGGCCAACCTCTGGCTGCTGAACCAGATCTGGGACGCCGTCAAGGCCATCAACCCCGACGCCGTCATCGGCATCCGGGCGTTCCGCCAGCCGCCGCTGGAAAAGGACCCGGCGTTCCTGCGGGAGTGCGTCGAGACCATGCCCCAGGGCATCAAGCTCTTCTGGGCCCCGGGCCTCTACGTGCCGGAAGGGGAGTTCGACAAGTGGTGCGACGCCTTCGGCAAGGACAACATCTGGGGCCGCGACACCGAGGCCAACTCCATCACCTCCACCATGGGCCGGCTCTATCGGACCTTCGCCTCCAACCTCATCCGCTACGAGGACGAGGCCAACGAGCAGGTGATTGAGACCGACATCCGCCAGCACCGGGGCAGCGTCCAGCGGGGCGTCCACGGCATCAACGGCTTCATGTTCGAGTGGTACGGCCTGTTCATGCACCTGTTTGCCCACGGCAACTACGGCTGGGGCTCCCAGATGGACAACGACGAGTTCTACCACCGGGCCTGCCGGCTGAACTTCGGTGAGGACGGCGAGAAGGTCCTGTACATCATGCAGCATATGCTGACCATCCACGAGAGTCAGATCCCGCTGTACACCACGCCTTTCCCCTTCCAGAAGAACAAGATGCGTCAGGAGGACATCCCGGCCATCCTGGCCGCCAAGGAGAACCACCCCCATCTGATGGAGCTGATTGGCGAGATGCAGGACAAGTGCTACCGCAATCCCAAGCTGCGGCCGTGGCTGGTCCACTTCGACAAGCTGTCCAACGCCGAGCGGCGGAACGCGGTCATCTATGATTTGGTCCTGGCGGCCCTCCGCTATGAGGAGGAGACGGATCCCGTCAAGAAGGACGCGCTGCTCGACGAGATTCTCTACTACAACGAGCGGGACTTCGACATCGCCAAGGAGATGTTCTTCGACGTGAACCCGGTCGGGGAGACCGGCGTCAAGAGCTGTATGTTCCCGTACCATGAGCTGAAGCGGCTCATTCACAACATCCGCCATCCGGAGGCTCCGGACAACGACATCATCTGCTCCGGCATTGAGGCCCTGGGTTGGCTGTGGCTGTAAGGGGGGAGCGAAACCGTGAGTAAGCAGCAAGGCGCTGCGGCGGCCGGCGCGCCGCTGATTGAACTGAAGCACTGCACAATGGAATTCCCGGGCGTCAAGGCCCTGGACAATGTGGATTTCACCCTGATGCCCGGCGAGTGCCATGCCCTGGTGGGGGAGAACGGCGCCGGCAAGTCCACCCTGTCCAAGTGCATCACCGGGGAAAACCACATGACGTCCGGAGAACTGTACGTCAAGGGGGAGCCCATCAAAATCCCCGCGTACAGCATCCGGGAGTCCCAGCGCCGGGGGATTGCCATCGTCCACCAGGAGTTCACGCTGATGAACGACCTGACCGGCGTGGAGAACATTTTCATCGGCCGGTACGAGAAAAAGCTGTGCTTTGTGGATTGGAAGAAGCTGGACCGCCGGGCCGAGGAGCTGATGGAGTTCCTCCAGTGCGACGTCAACCTCCACGTGCCGGTTAAGCACCTGCGGACGGCGGAGCGGCAGATTATCCAACTGGCCAAGGCCATTCTGGACAATCCCCAGATTGTCATCTTCGACGAACTGACGGCCGTCCTGCAGGAGAAGGACATCCAGAACATCTACCGGATTATCGACATTCTCAAAGCGCAGGGGATGGGCATCATCTACATCTCCCACCGGCTCGACGAGATCTTCGACTGCTGCGACAGCTATACGGTCCTCTGCGACGGCCGGTATATCCACTCCGGCGCCGTCCGGGACATCGACAAGCCGCAGCTGATTCGGATGATTATTGGCCGGGAGCTGGCCAACACCTACCCGCCGGTCAACGAACAGCTGGGAGACGTCATCCTCGAGACCCGCGGGCTCACAGCGCCCAAGGCGTTCCGGGATGTCAACATCCACGTCCGGGCCGGCGAAGTGGTTGGCCTGGCGGGCCTGCTGGGCGCGGGCAAAACGGAGTTGGTCCACGCCCTCTACGGGAACCACCGGATTACCGGCGGCAAAATCCTCTATCGCGGCCAGGAGGTGCGGATCCGCTCACCGAAGAAGGCCATCTCCTACGGGATGGGCCTGGTGCCCGACGAGCGGCGGACGCTGGGCCTGGTGATGACCTATGACATCAAGGACAACACCACCCTGCCTTCCCTGAACCGTTACCGGAAGCTGGGCGTCTTTTTGGACCATGAGGCCGCGGCCAAGGCGGCCTACGACGTCAATGAAAAACTGAAGCTGAAATACTACTCCCTCTGGCAGAACGTGCGGAAGCTGTCGGGCGGCAACCAGCAGAAGATTGTCATCTCCAAGTGGATGCTCCGGGATGCCGACATCTTCCTTCTGGACGAGCCCACCCGCGGCATTGACATCGGCGCAAAGTACGAAATCTATGCCCTGATTCACCAGCTGGCCCAGCAGGGAAAGGCCGTTATTCTCGTCTCCCCGGAGATGGATGAGCTGATTGGCCTCTGCAACCGCATCTACATCCTGTATGAAGGCCAGGTCATGGACGAGGTGGAAGGGTCCCGCAAGACCCAGGAAGTCATCATCAACAGCTTGTTAGGAGTGAAGGCATGAACGACTATAAATTGAAATCCAAGAAGTACCAGGGCGGTGCCAAGACCTTCCTCAGCGACTGGATGATTGCCATACTGTTCGTGGTCCTCTTCGCCCTGTGCTGTGTGTTTTCCAGTGATTTCCGGACCTCCCGGAACATCATGAACATCCTGCGGCAGGCCTCCTTCATTGCCATCATCGCCATGGGCGAGTTCTTTGTCATCCTGCTGGGCGAGATGGATATGTCCATCTCCTCCATCATCGGAACGGTCTCCATCTTCTTCGCCGGCTTCGTGGTGGAGCTGGGGATTCCGGTGTTTCCGGCCATGATTCTGGTCACATTGATGTCGGCCGTCATCGGCATCATCAACGGCTTCCTGGTGGTCTATGGCAAGATGCCCTCGTTCATCGCCACCCTGGTGACGATGAACGTCCTCAAGGGGTTCAACTACATCTACTCGGGGGCGCTGCCCATCCCCGGTCTGCCGGAGTCCTTCAACTTCATGGCCGCCGGCAAGGTGGGGTTTGTTCCCTTCGCCGTCATCCTCATGCTCATTGTCACCGTCATCCTCTACGTGTTTACGGCGCACACCTCGCTCGGCCGCAGCTTCTTCGCCGTGGGCGGCAACAAGGAGGCCGCCAAGCTGTCGGGCCTCAACGTCAACTTCATCAGCATCTTCGCCTTCGTCATGTGCGGCATCCTGACCACCATCGGCGCGCTGGGGCTCACCTCCCGGACGCTGTCCGGCAACGTCACCCTGGGCGACGATATGCTGTTCGACGTCATGACCATTGTGGTCCTGGGCGGCACCTCCCTGACCGGCGGCCGCGGCCGCATTGTCGGCGTCGTCATCGGCGCGCTGTTCCTGCAGGTCATCACCAACATCATGGTCCTGCTGAGCATCAACACCTACTGGCAGTGGGTCGTCAAGGGCGTCATCCTGGTTGTGGTGGTGCTGATTGACGCCAAGTCCAAAAAGGATTAAACTTTGGGAAAAGGAGAATCAACATGAGCGGTAGAATTTGCATCCCCGACCACGAGTACAAAGAGCGCGTCCAGCGGGCGGCCGCCATTCTGCGCCGCCGGGGCCTCGACGCCCTGATTGTCAACTCCAACGAGTCCGACTACGCCAACGCCCGGTATTTCTCCGGTTTCTGGCCGCTGTTTGAGCGGTGCGGCGTGGCCATCTCCGCCGCCGGCGACGCGGCGCTGATGGTGGGCCCCGAGTCCCGGGAGTTCGGCGGCGACCGGAACAAGCTGGACAAGGTCTTCGTCCTCAAGGCCTACCGGGAGGGCGCCGACCCCTCGTATCCGGAGCTCCAGGCCGACACCTTCCACGACGTCTTCCGGGCCATTGGCGTCACCGGGGAGCAGCTGCGCCTGGGCGTCGCCTCGTACCTGGACACCTCTGTGACCATTATGGACGCCATCCGGGAGGCCTTCCCCAAGGCGGAAATCGTCAACGCCGGCGACATCATGGTGGAGCTGCGCTCCATCAAGTCGGAGAGCGAGATTGCCTGCCTGCGGGAGGGATACCGCATCGCCGAGCTGGCCTCCCAGCAGGTGGTCCGGGAAATCCGCCCCGGCATGACGGAGCTGCAGATGGTGGGCGTCGCCCAGCGGGTCATCTATGAGAACGGCGCCGAGTACGAGGGCCTGCCGATGTACGTCTTCTCCGAGGCCTCCACCCGCCACGCCATTTCCCGTTCCTCCTACCGGCAGTTCCAGAAGGGCGACATCGTCCAGCTGAACCTCTCGGCCAAGGTGGACGGCTACTCGGCGGCCATCGGCTATCCGCTGGTCCTGGGCCGCCTGGAGGGCCGCCGCCGGGATGTGGTGCTGTTCGGCCGGGAGGCCCACTTCTGGTGCGAAAAGCAGGTGAAGGCCGGCGTCATCGCCAGCGACATTGCCAAGGGCTTCCACCAGTTCTATGTGGACAACGGCTATGGGGACAACTACGTCTACGGTCCGCTCCACGGCACCGGCATGATTGAGGTGGAGGCGCCGTGGGTGGAGACCGACTCCAACTACGCGCTCCAGCCCAATATGACCTTCCAGATTGACACCTTCATCTCCACCGATACCTTCGGCGTCCGGTGGGAGAAGGGCATCGTCGTCACCGAAACCGGCTGCGAACGGCTCTCCCCGGAGATTGGGAAGCTGTACGAGCTGGACGTCTGACGCGCAGATCCGCGCTGCATCCCACCGGTAAGGAGGAAGATTCCCATGCAAATGGTAGATATGTTCTACGACCAGCTGGAGGACGCCAAGGCCCGCCGGGTGCCCTTCGTCATCCCCATCGGCACCATCGAATACCACGCCCACCACGCCTCCTGCGGCACCGACACCATGGTGGTCACCGGCTGCCTCCGGGAACTGGAAAAGGAGAAGGAGCTCGTCATCTGCCCGCCGATTTGGTACGGCGTGGCCAGCTATGCCGTCTGCCCGCCCCGGGTGGGGCACGTCCAGGTGGACGAGGACGCCTATTTCCAGTACCTGTACTGCGTCCTCAAGTCCATGGTGGACGGCGGCGTGCGGAATATCTACTGCATCCCCCACCATCAGACCGAGGGGGCCGGCCTGATGCCCATGACCATCGCCTGCCACAAGGCCGCCAAGCGCATCGCCATGGAGCACATGGAGGAGACCCGCGGCAAGGGCTGGTGGGGCAGCGACGACTACGCCGATTACTATGAGAATCTGGGCTCCGCCGACGACCCGTTCTCCTACATCAAGGTGATTCCGCTCATCGGCGCCGAGGCGCAGATCCAGTGCGGCGGCTTTGACCATGCGGGGAAGTACGAGACCTCTCTGATGATGGCCTGCTATCCCGACCACGTGGATCTGAACCGCTGCCGGGACAACACCGAGTGGTTCTCGGCCAGCGCCAAAGAGGCCTCCATGGAGCTGGGCAAGCATATGCAGGCCTGCACGTTGGCGTGGCTGCGGGAAGCCATCCAATAGCGTCCGCCGTCGAAGGGGCTGCCGTGGCCGGTGCTGCGGCAGCCCTGTGTTTGTCCACCGGAGGCGGGGAGAGCCCTTGCCATTGGGCCGGAAATCGCGTATAATCATCTGTACCGGCAGCCGCCGGAATCGATTTCCAACAGTCAGGGGGATTCCCGTTGTTTCAAGTGCTGAAAACCAGCGGTCACGCCCGCAGAGGCGTCTTCACCTGTCCCCACGGGACAGTCCAGACGCCGGTTTTTATGAATGTTGGCACCCAGGGGGCCATCAAGGGCGCCGTCAGCGCCCGGGATCTGCGGCAGATTGGCTGCCAGATTGAGCTGTCCAACACCTACCATCTCCACCTGCGCCCCGGCGATGCGCTGATTCGCGATTTGGGCGGCCTGCACCGCTTCATGCGCTGGGACGGGCCGATTCTGACCGACTCGGGCGGCTTCCAGGTGTTCTCCCTGGCAAAGCTGCGGCGGATTCGGGAGGAGGGCGTCTACTTCGCCTCCCACATCGACGGCCGGAAGCTGTTCATCGGGCCGGAGGAGAGTATGCGGATCCAGTCCAACCTGGGCTCCGACATCGCCATGGCGTTCGACGAGTGCGTGGAGAACCCCTCGCCCTACGACTATGTCAAGGCCTCCTGCGAGCGCACGTACCGGTGGCTGGTCCGCTGCCAGACAGCCCTGGCCCAGTACAACAGCCAGCCCGACGCCGTCAACCCCGGCCAGGTTCTCTTCGGCATCAACCAGGGGGGGACCTACGAGGACCTGCGGGTCTGGCACATGAAGGAGATTGCCCAGTTGGACCTGCCCGGCTACGCCATCGGCGGCCTGGCGGTGGGGGAGCCTGCCCCGGTGATGTACGACCTCATCGAGGCGGTGGAGCCCTGGATGCCCAAGGACAAGCCCCGGTACCTCATGGGCGTGGGCACGCCCACCAACATCATTGAGGGCGTGGCCCGGGGCGTGGACTTCTTCGACTGCGTCATGCCGGCCCGGAACGCCCGCCACGCCAAGGTCTTCACGTGGGAGGGAACCCGGAACCTGAAGAACGCCAAGTACGCCCGGGACGAGAGCCCCATCGACCCCCAATGCGACTGCCCGGTCTGCCGGAACTACTCCCTGGCTTACCTCCACCACCTGTTCCAGGCGGGGGAGATGCTGGCCATGCGCCTGGCGGTGCTGCACAACCTCTACTTTTACAACCGCCTGGCCGCCGCCATCCGCCTGGCCCTGGACGAGGACCGCTTCCCGGCCTTCCGGGCGCAGTATTCGGAACAGCTGGCTCGGAAAATTTAAGGCCAGCCTTGAAAACCGGCACTCTTTCCGCTATAATGTTCTCAATACTGGAACGGAGGTTGTTCAATGACTGCTGAAACCACATCCACCATACTCATGATGGCCGTCCTGGTGGTGGTCTTCTACTTTTTCCTGATTCGTCCGGAGAACAAGAAAAAGAAGGCCATGCAGGCCATGCGGGACGCGCTGAAGGTGGGGGATAAAATCATTACCATCGGCGGCATCGTCGGCGAAGTCGTCCACATCAAAGACGACAACATCGTCATCGAGACCAGCGCCGACCGGGTGCGGATGGAGCTGACCAAGTGGTCGATTTCCACCAACGAGACGGCGGAGAAGGCCGCCGCCAAGGCCCGCGAGGATGCCCGGGCCGCCGCGCAGAGCAAGAAGAAGTCCAAGTAAGCGGCGGACAAACAGGCTGCCTGTCCGGCAGCATCCACTTTGCTTTTGGAAACGGCGTAGCTGACCGGCTATGCCGTTTTTCCATCCCGCGGGGAGTGTAATCGGAAGGGGAGGGGAACTCATGCGCCGGCTCCGGAGTCTGAACCGATACCAGAAGGGCATCTTGCTGCTGCTCGCTGCCATGATTCTGGTGTTCACCGTGCTCTATCCCGTGACCATCGCTCGGGAAGGGATTTCCTACCAGGGCGCCATCCTGGTGCCACAGCCGCAGGCAGACGGCGCCACGGTCTATTCCGGCAGACTCCAGGGTGAACCGGCCCGCTTCACCGTGACTGCCGACAAGACGGTCACCTTCCAATGGGGCGACAAGACCTACGGCCCCTATACCGCCCGGGAAGACCCCACCGCCATCCCGGAAGAGAGCGAGCTGCGCACGTCGATGACCGGGATGGAGCTTTGGGAGGGCGGCGACCTCCTGTTCCGCGGCGGCGTCATGGACACGGGGGATGGTTACTGGCTGTACAACGAGGACGGAACGCCGGCGGACCTGGGTATCCGGGTGCGCGTAGGCAACGGCGTCGTCCTGGATGAAAACGGGCGAGAAATCGACCCCGTGGAACCCTCCTGCTCCACCATCCTGGAGCTGATGGCCGGTCCGACACTGACGCACCACGGCAACTGGGCGGGCTGGTGTTTGGGCGTGCTGTTCTGCGCGACCACGGCAGCGCTCATCCTGTTTGCCGACGAGCTGTTCCGCTGGAGCCTGTCCTTTCGAATCCGAAACGCCGACCGGGCGGAGCCCTCCGACTGGGAAATCGCGAGCCGCTACATTTCCTGGACGGTTCTGTCCATTTGCGTGTTGGCACTCTTCCTCACAGGCCTTCAATAGCGCCAAGGCGCAAGCACACCGGGCGGCATTTCTGCCCCAGCGTCCTCCGGAATTCTCACCGGAGGACGCCGCTTTTTGCGATGCAAAAGCACCACAAACGGGCCGTGGGCCGCGCTCCACAGGAGAAGTTTTCCGCCGCGATGCCATGAACGGCCGCCAAGGCGCATATGCTTGTACCAATCCAAAAGTAAGGAGCGTGTCACCATGACGAAACGCGGAAACAAACTGCGCCTGCGGCCTCGGACGCGGGCCATTCTTCTCAGCGCCGCCCTGGCGCTGGCGGTGCTGCTGCTGACAGTCTCCCTCGGTGGTCTGGCAATTTCCAAGGAGTGGCTGCCGCGGAGCAGCGCGGCGGTCATCGGGCCGCTGGCCGTGCTGCTGGCGGCGCTGCTGGGACCCATTCCGCTGCAAAAGAGCATCGGGCGTCGGCCAATGCCGGTGGCATACGCCTTCCTGGGCGGCCTGCTGGCGGTATTGGTGGCAGGGAAGCTGCTCGTCTGGCCCGACGCCCCCATCGGAAGCTGGACCGTGCCGGCGGCAGCCCTGGCGGGCGCAACCGCTGCCGGCCTCCTGAGGAGCCGGCGGCCCAAGCGGCGCCGGTGATTTGTGCAGGATTTCCTGCGGGCGGCGCCTCAAAATTTGTGAGCCTGTCGCAGCCGGTCTTGCAGGAAATCCTGCATCATCAAGATTTAGCAGAAAACGCCCATCCGGCACACCACATATGGTGCCGAATGGGCGTTTTGACAGTAGAAGCGCCCGGCTGGGTTTCGCAAGTGGACATAATGAAGTGAACATAATCCATCAGCATAATTCACAAAAAATCGGAATATCCTTCTTTTTCCTTGAAATTCCGGCGTTTTTGGAGTATAGTATCCATGACAACACAGCTATAAATTGGTAGAAATAATTTTCCCTGCATCGGCCTGTCCCACGCTGCATACGGTGTGGTGGGAGGGGATTTGGATGCACAGAGCATACTCGGCCGCTTATCCTGCGGTGCGGCAGCCGAATACTTTTTTTCGCCGTTTTCTGACCTGCTACTGTCTCGGCACACTGTTGGGCCTGCTGGCTGCACGCGCTGCCTGGACCGCCATGGGCGGTTCCCTGGAAGCCATGTGCAGCGGCGTCGATTTGGCAGGGCGCGGGGCCCGGCTGGCCCTGCTGCGGAGCGGCGCTCTTTCCTTCCTTGTGGTTCTTTTGCTTTCCCAGCTCTCCGGCAGAGCTTTTTGGCTGATGACCTTCGTCGTGGGCAAGGCCTTCGGTACAGCGTACGTCTTCGGCGTACTGTACCTGGTCCAGCGGGGGCGTTCCCTCGGGTGGTTCCAGTGGGCCGTGCACACCGCGTTGATTCTGCCGGTTTTTTATGGGCTCCTCTGGCACTGCCAGCGGGGGCGGCTGGGAGGCAGCGGGCGCTATTGGGCTTACCACCGCCTGCTGCCGGTGCTGCTGGCGTTTGGCTATCTGCTGCTGGCGGCAGGGCTGGAGGCACTGCTGTTCGCCCGGCCATAAATCACCGAGGAAGAGGAAAGACGGACATGAGCAATCTGATAGACGGATATCAGGCCTTCCTGACCGACGTCAAACAGGCATCCCCCAACACCATCGCATCCTATATGCGGGATGTCCACCAGTACGTCTCCTATCTGAATACCGTAATGCACATGGACGTACTGGAGGCCGACCGGGATACCGTCTGCGACTACACCCACTGGCTGGCGGACCGTGGGAAGTCCCCGGCCACCATCTCCCGGACCCTGGCCTCCCTGAAGAGCTTTTACAATTACGCCATTTCCCAGGGAGCGGCCCAGTCCAATCCCGTCCGGAACATCCACGTGGAGAAGTCCGAGAAGAAGCTGCCGCAGATCCTCACCGGCAAAGAAGTGGAACTGCTGCTGGAGCAGCCCAAGTGCACCGACTTGAAGGGCTACCGGGACAAGGCCATGCTGGAGCTGCTCTATGCCACCGGAATCCGGGTCACGGAGCTGATTTCCCTGAACGTCAGCGACGTGAGCCTGACGGGCAGCTTTATCAAGTGCACCAGCAACCAGCGGATGCGGATTATCCCGCTGTATCCGGCGGCCGTCAAAGCCCTGGGGGACTACATCAACGAGATCCGCCCGAAGCTCATCGCCGACCCGGAGGAGACCAGCCTTTTCGTCAACCTCAGCGGGGAACGGATGTCCCGGCAGGGCTTCTGGAAGATTATCAAGCACTACCAGGAGACGGCCAAGATTGACAAGGACATCACGCCCCACACCCTCCGCCACAGCTTCGCGGCCCATCTCCTGGAGAACGGCGCCGATTTGCGCTCCATTCAGGAGATGCTGGGCCACAGCGACATTTCCTCCACCCAGATTTACGCCCAGCTGGTCAAGCAGAATCTCAAAAACGTCTACAACAAATTCCATCCCAAAGCCCAATAAACAGCACCCCGTCGGCCGGTGGTATTTCCGGCCAGCGGGGTGCTGTCTGATTCAGAAAATATCGCGATGAAACCGTCAGTGGAACAGCCGCAGCAGCGCGGCCGCCAGCGCGCGAACCGGCCGCCAGACGCCCTGCCGGGCCAGAAACTCCGCGGCCACAGCCGGCGTTGTCCCGGAGAGCAGCAGGGTGTGGGCGCCCGCCGCATCCAGGCCCACAGCCACCTGGCCGGCGGCCGCCGCGCCGACAGCCAGCTTCCAGCCCACGGCGGAGGCGCCGAAGGCGAAGATCCCGACAGCCGTGGCGCCCAGGGCCAGGCCCCCCAGGGAGACCGCTCCCAGGGCCAGGAGGCCCAGGCTAATCATCCCCAGGGAAACGACGCCTGCCGACATCAGCCCCACAGAGACCACACCCACTGCAAAGTTGCCGATGGCCACAATGCCCACGGCGGCGCTGCTCCGGCAGGGCCACCGGGCGTGGGAGAACCGGATGGACACCAGGGGCAGCCCCAACAGCCGGCAGCGGCTGGTGTAGCTGTACACCGAGAGGGCATCCGAGAGGGTCCGGCGGAACCGTTCCGCGTCTCCCTGGGCGTCCTGCGCCGTGGACGCCGCCTCGGGCGCGTCCAGGTAATCCTTGAGCAGATAGTCCACCGGGACCCGGAAGAGCTCCGAGAGCGCCACCAGCTTGGAAATCTCCGGCATGGCCGCGTTGGACTCCCACTTGCTCACCGACTGGCGGGTGACGCCCAGCCGGTCGGCCAGCTGTTCCTGGGAGAGGCCGCCCTGTCGGCGGAGAAGCTGGAGTTTTTCAGAAAACGTCATATCGATTTGTTCTCTCCTTTCCCTGACAGCATACCGCATCCGGGCCGTTGCCGCAAGAACCTGGCGGCTGGCATCCTGTCAACCGGCGGTTGCAGGCGCCATTTTCCCGGCTTGGAGCCGGAGCAGGGAAGGGGAGTCACCTGTCAGACGCCGGTCATGGCCTCCAGAACCCGGTACTGCTGTTCGGAGAGGGTCTTCTTCATGGCCAGGCCCTCAGCCATGTCCACGTCCTCCAGGACGCCGCGGACGGCGCAGATGAGCCGGTTGGTGTGGCCCTCCGCCAGGACCTCCACGGCCTGGTAGCCCATCCGGGTCGCCATAACCCGGTCCCGGGCCGAGGGGGTGCCGCCCCGCTGGATGTGTCCCAGCACCGTCACCCGGGGGTCCAGGGCGATGGTGTCCTTGATTCTCTGGCCGATTTCCATGGCGCTGGCCGCGCCCTCGGCCACCACAATCACGTAGTGGGTCTTGTCCCGGAGGCGGGAGATGCGGATCTTCTCCACCACATCGTTTTCAAAGTCCAGCGGCTTCTCCGGCACCAGCACCGCCGTCGCACCCACAGCCAGGCCCACATACAAGGCCAGATGGCCGGCATTGCGTCCCATGACCTCCACGACGGAACAGCGCTCATGGGACTGCATGGTGTCGCGGAGCTTGTCGATGGCCTCCACAGCGGTGTTGGAGGCGGTGTCGTAACCCAGGGTGTAGTCGGTGCAGGCGATGTCGTTGTCGATGGTCGCCGGGACGCCCACCACGGAGATGCCGTACTGGGAG
The DNA here is from genome assembly GCA_904395905.1 of uncultured Oscillospiraceae bacterium. GTDB lineage: Bacteria > Bacillota > Clostridia > Oscillospirales > Oscillospiraceae > Avoscillospira_A. The sequence continues at coordinate 29,969 of CAJFNZ010000052.1, forward strand.
AGGGCCTGGCAGCCCCGGAAGGTGCCGTCGCCGCCGATGGCCACAATGCCGTCCAGCCCCAGCAGCCTGCAGGTGTTGACCGCCTGAAGCTGGCCGGCCTCCGTCATGAACTCCTGGCTCCGGGCCGTGTACAGCATGGTGCCGCCGCTGCTGATGATGTGGTTGACGCTGCTGGCATTCATTTTGAGAATATCCCCGTGAATCAGGCCGTTCCAGCCCCGGCGAATTCCGACACATTCGATGCCCCGGTAGATGGCCGTTCGCACAACCGAGCGGATGGCGGCGTTCATGCCCGGCGCATCGCCGCCGCTGGTCAGGACGCCAATTCGTCTCACCGCATTTTTCATGATGAATCGCACCTCTTTCGATAGACATTGCATTGGAGAAAACGGCCCTGTCCGCAGCACAAACAGGCAGAGTCCAGAATCGGGAAGGCCGTCGGATTTCGGCGGATAGAGGAGTGCCGCACCACCCGGGACGCATTTCCAAATACACCGCCATTATAATTATCTTAGTACGGCGGCCAGGAAAAGTAAATTGTCAATCCTGCCGATTGTGATGGGCATCTTTCCGGTTGCGGCGGGTAGAATTCTGTGCAACTCTCCAAAATATCGCAACGGGATGGCGCACAGGACGGCACAACGACGGAACTCGGACCGCTTTGCGGCGGTGGCCCTTGACGCTGCCGGACCCTTGTGGTACGATGAACGCAGTTTACAGCGTGGGAGGGATGGAACCGTCGTGGCGGGCGAAACCGTATCAAGTTTCGGCAGCAAGCGCACCACCGCCAGGGGGCTGCATCCCGAACGCAACAAAATAAAAATTTTGTTGCGTTCGCAGTGGTACCTTCGCAGTGGGAGGAATCTGTGATGGAGTTTCAACGGGACTGCCCGCAGGTGCTGCGGGAGTTTTTAAGCTACGACGAGACCATCCGCGGCCAGTCGCCGCGGACCATTTCGGAATACTATCTGGACCTGCGGATGTTCTTTCGCTTTATGAAGCTCATCAAGCAGGATATGCCCTACAACACGCCGCTGGAGGAAATCTCAATCCGCGACGTGGACCTGAACTTCATCCGGTCCATCACCGTGACCGACATCTACGATTTCCTCTCGTACCTGGCCAACGACCGGACGCCGGAACCGGACCGCCCGGCCGGAGATGCCGGCATCGGCTCGGCAGCCCGGGCGCGGAAGCTGTCGGCCATCAAGGCCTTCTTCAAGTATCTGACGGTCCGGACCAAGCAGCTGGACGAAAATCCGGTCCAGGATTTGGAGTTTCCCAAGCTGCGGAAGTCCCTGCCCAAATATCTGACCCTGGAGGAATCCCAGCGGCTTCTGGAGGCCGTCCAGGGACCCAACGCCAAGCGGGACCTGGCGATTCTGATGATTTTCCTCAACTGCGGGATCCGCCGCTCGGAGCTGGTGGGCCTGAACCTGTCGGACGTCTATGAGGACCGGATCCGGGTCGTCGGCAAGGGCAACAAGGAGCGCATCGTCTACATGGGCAGCAGCTGCAAGCGGGCCATCGACGACTATCTGGTGGAGCGACGCAAGACGACCCTCTCCGACGACCGGGCGCTGTTCGGCTCCCGGGACGGCAACCGCATCAGCGTCAGCGCCGTCCACCGTCTGGTCAAAAAGCATCTGCTGGCCGCCGGCCTGGACGCCACGCAGTTCTCCGCCCACAAGCTGCGGCACACGGCCGCGACGCTGATGCTCTCCGGCGGTGTGGACGTGCGGACCCTCCAGGAGGTGCTGGGACACGAGCATCTGAACACCACGCAAATTTATACGCATATTGAGAACACGGAGCTGAAAATTGCAGCTGAGGCCAATCCCCTGTCGAAAATTCCACTGAAAAAGGCTGACTCCTGACGGGATACTCCCCACTTTTCCGTCCGTGTGCCGCTGCACAATTTTTGTTTTTCGGGGGATCCTTGTTGAATCTTCCACGGGAATCTGCTATAATGGCCCCATTCAAACGAGAAAGAGTTGATGAGATGGATACGACAAAGCGCCGCCTGGGTGACCGGCGGGATGGAGTCTGGCTGCGGGATCTGGACGCTATGCACGCTTTCACCCCGTATCTGTATCCCAACCGGGCCGACAATGAGGCGTTCATCCGCGACGTCATCGATTTGACCCAGGTGGATGAATATCTGGCCAAGAAAAATGCGGATAATCCGGAAATGGCCTACAAGCTGTTCCACGTGATTCTGGCGGCGGTGGTCCGCGTGGTGACGCTGCGTCCGAAGATGAATCGGTTCATCCAGGGGTTCCGGACGTATCAGCGGCGGGAGCTGACCACGGCCTTTGTCGTCAAAAAGCAGTTCGCCGATGAGGCCCATGAGGCCCTCGCCTATCTGTCCTTTCATGAGCAGGACACCATCGACACCATCCACGCCCGGATTCTCGAGGAAATCACCAACTGCCGCAGTGACAAGCTGGACAACTCCACCGCCGGCATGGACGCGCTGTCCAAGCTGCCCCGGTTCGTGCTCCGCTTCGTCATGTGGATCCTCCACCGGCTGGATTTCTATGGAAAGGTCCCCTACTTTCTCATCAAGACCGACCCCAACTATGCCTCGGTGTTTTTCTCCAACCTGGGTTCCATCAAGCTCCAGGCCGGATACCACCATCTTTGCAACTGGGGCACCAATTCCCTGTTTGTCACCATCGGCGAGATGAAAATGCGGCCGATATTTGCCGCCGACGGCACGTATGAGATGCGCAACACGGTGGAAATCGGCCTGACGGTGGACGAGCGCATCGCCGACGGCTACTACTACTCCGGCACCGTGCGGCTGCTGAAGTACCTGATGGCCCACCCGGAGCTGCTGGAGCAGCCCTCGGGCACCCCGGTGGACTACGACCCGCGGAAGAGCGCCTCCCAGCCGCCTGCGGCGCAGGAAGCGTGACGGCGGTCTCTCCCATCGAATGTTTCAAACAGACGCCGGCCGGACAGCCCGATTGGGGGCCTGTCCGGCCGGCGTGTTGTGTTTGACGGGTCGCGTCTCCCCTATAAGCTCCGGATCTGCGATGCCTCGAACTGTGTCAGGCTCTCCAGCGCCCACAGGTGTTTTCCGGGCGCAAAGGTGACAGTATATTGGCTGACTTCGTTCGAGCCGGCGTGTTGGGCTTCCGGACAGAACAGGCAGATTCCCTTCAGCTGGATGGCGCTGGGGCGGTTCCGGGAGTCAGCATTGCCCCAGAGGTTGTAATACCGCAGTTCGTCGGTGCCCAGCATCGGGAAAACCAGGACGGCTTCGCCGATTTTTTGGTCATCTTTGAAAATCTCCGCCACGACAGAGCCGTCGGCAAAGTAATCCACCCCGTCCAGTTGGAAGGCCGTGTACGATGAAAGATTCATCTCCGTGGTCACCTCCAGCGAGCCGGTTTGTCGCGCACCGGATTTGCAGAGGCGCACACGGGTGTTCCGGAATTTCAGTTTCTCAAACACTTCGCCCTTGGAAAGAGGCGCCATTTGTTTGCCCTCCATCCGCTGGATAACTTCTGCGCATTTGCGAAGATTTCTCTTTGTCTGCATATCCAGGGAAACCATCAACTGGTTATGGGCTTGGACACCCTGGTTGTACGACTCCACCGCGGCGTTCTGCCTGGCTGTGCTGGCCAGCGACGCCATGGCGGGCACCGCCCCGCCGATGCCCGCGGCCATACCGGCCTGAATCATGCCGTCGGAGGTCTTTTTCGGCTGGCGCAGGTGGAGCGGCTGGCTGCTGCTGCCCTCCATCCGACGCTTCCAGTCGTTCAACATGGCCAGGGGCTTGTCCAGGCCCTCGAGGTCCTCGTAGGCCGTCAGCTCAGCGGCCGCCTTCTCTTCGAGTTTCCGCTGGGCCTGCTGGATTTTTTGCTTCCCCTCCTCGGTTGCCGCGTGACTGTGAAAGACGTCCCGCAGCAGCACCTTTGTCTCCCCGATGAAGAGATTCTGACTTTCCGGCACCAGCTTGCACTGGTGGGCGATTTTCAATGCCTGGTGCTGCCATGCAGCGATGTTGATGTCCAAAATTCCAGCGGCAATGCAGCCGTCAAAAAAGGCGGCCTCCCGCTGGGGCTTTTCCCGGGCAGCCAAATCCTTTGCCTCCTGTTCCCGCTTGTCCCGGAGGGGCTTGAGCAAACGGTTGACCGCAAAGTACACGATTACCAGGCCGAAGAAAATCAGAAAACCGACTTCCATCTGTTCTCCCTCCCAATTTGTATTTTCTAGACGTTGGAAATGGATGGGTCTCTGCCGGTATCATACCCCGCCGCCCCGGAAAATGCAACCCCTATTCCGGTGCGGCAGCTTGTCCGAAAGGAAGGGCGTCAGCCTTCACAGCGCCACGGCGATGGCCTCCCGCAGGTTGCGGACCCGGAGCAGCTCCAGCCCGGCCGGCGGCCGCAGCTGGTCGCTCCCCTGCCGCGGGACGATGCACTGGGTGAAGCCCATGCGGCCAATCTCGTGGAGCCGCTGCTCCAGCTGGGAGACGGCGCGGATCTCCCCGGTGAGGCCCACCTCCCCTACCGCGGCCAAGGTGTCGGCCACGGGGCTGTCCCGGAAGCTGGAGGCCACGGCCAGCACCACCGGGAGATCCGCCGCCGGCTCGTCCAGCCGCAGGCCGCCGATGACGTTGATGTAGGCGTCGCAGGTGGAGAGGCTCATGCCGCCCCGCTTCTCCAGGACGGCCAGGAGCAGCGCCGCCCGGTTGAAGTCGAAGCCGTCGGTGGTCCGCCGCGGGACGTTGAAGGTGGTGTGGGTCACCAGCGCCTGGACCTCGGCCAGCACCGGACGGGTGCCCTCCACCACGCAGGCGACGCAGGTGCCCGGCGTCTTCAGCGGCCGGCCGGCCAGGAGCATCTCCGAGGGATTGGGCACCTCCCGCAGCCCTGTGTCGGCCATTTCAAAGACGCCCAGCTCGTTGGTCGAGCCGAACCGGTTCTTCTCCGCCCGCAGCAGCCGGTAGCTGGTACTGCGGTCCCCCTCAAAGTAGAGGACGCAGTCCACCATGTGCTCCAGGACCTTGGGCCCGGCGATGGCCCCCTCCTTGTTGACGTGGCCCACCACGAAGACCGTGACGCCGGTGGTTTTGCACAGGCGCATCAGGGCCATGGTGCAGTTCTTTACCTGGGAAATACTCCCCGGGGCCGAGTCGCTCTCCGGGTCGTAGAGGGTTTGGATGGAGTCAACAATCAGCAGATCCGGCGCCGCCGTCTCCACCTGCCGGAGCAGTTCCCCCATGTTGGTTTCGGCCAGTACCAGCAGCTGCTCGCTCTCCACCTGGAGCCGCTGGGCCCGCAGCTTCAGCTGCCGCTCGCTCTCCTCGCCGGAGACGTAGAGGACCGTCCGCTCGCGGCAGACGAAGTTGCAGATCTGCAGCAGCAGTGTGGACTTGCCGATGCCCGGCGCGCCGCCCACCAGGACCAGAGACCCCTGGACGGCCCCGCCGCCCAGAACCCGGTCCAGCTCCCCGGAACCGGTGGAGAACCGCAGCTCGTCGGTACCCTCCACCTCCCGGAGCCGTTTGGGCCGGCGGGACCCGCCGACGGGCGACGCCGCCCGCGGCGCGCCGGGCGCGGTCGGCGCCGCGGTGTGTTCCACCACGGTATTCCAGGCGCCGCAGGCCGGGCAGCGGCCCTGCCATTTCATCGTCTCCGCGCCGCAGCTGGTGCAGTAGTAGATGGTTTTAGACTTCAAGTTCCTCGGACTCCCCTCTCAGCCAGCCGTTGAGCGCCGCGCCCATGGCCATGGCCAGTTTCGTTTGATAGGCGCCGTCCTGGAGCAGCCGGTCCTCCGCCTCGTTGGTCAGGAACCCGCACTCCACCAGGACGCCGGCGCATTGGATGTTCTGGAGCAGATAGACCGAAGGGGCCTCCTTGGGCTGCCGCCGGTTCTCCGGGTCCACTGCGCCGGCCAGGGTCTCCTGGATCCCGTCGGCCAGGTCCCGGCTGCCCTCAGTGGGGGCGTAAAACACCTGGGCCCCGCGGTAGCGGCCGTCGGAGTAGGTGTTTTGATGGATGCTCAGCAGCACGGCCCCCGGGGTCTCGTTGACCAGCCGGACCCGGTTGCGGAGGTCCGAGACCTTCTTCTGGCTGAGGGTCTCCGCCGACGGGTCATAGATGGCCGTGTCGCTGTCTCGGACCATCACAGTCTCATAGCCCAGAAGGGCCAAAAAGGCGTCGGCCCGCCGGGCAATCTCCAGATTCAGCCGGCTCTCCAGGACGCCGGAGACCGACGTGGCGCCGCCGTCCTCCCCGCCGTGGCCGGCGTCGATGACGATGGTCGGCGTCTCCTGGGCGGCGGCCGCCGCCAGGCTGTGCTCCGTCGTCCGGCTTCCCGACCGAAGGCCCCAGACCGCCAGCAGGGCGGCCGCGGCCAGAATCCCCAACACCAGTTTTCTGTTCATGGTCCACCACCTCCCTAAAGGATATGGCGGCGGTTGGAAAACATGTCTCCCCCACCTCCGGCAGGAACCTGTCGAAAGGCGGCGGCATAGACTGAAGCGGACTCCAATCCAATCCCGAAAAAGGAGGAACTCCAGTTGAACGAACTGACTCAAAGCCAGGCGTCCGTCAACCCCATTGGCTGCGGGGACAATACCGGATGCCTGCCGTCCTGCGCGCCGCTGGCCAATCCCTATGTGCCCTTTCAGCGGGAAAACGCCAAAAAGTACGAGGCGCCCAACGCCCTGATTCGCGGCACCTTGTTTCCCGGCCTGGACCTGCCCTTCATGGGGCTGGTCAACCGCCAGGAGATTCACACTCCCCTTGGAGAGCTGATGGCCCTGAACTTCGCCATGCAGGAGCTGGGCCTCTATCTGGACACCCATCAGAACGACACCGAGGCCCTGACCCTGTTCCAACAGTACAGCGACCTCTACCAGGAGGGGCGGAAGACCTATGAGGCCCAGTACGGCCCCCTCCAGCAGATGGACGGGGCTGTGGACGGCCGGTACGCCTGGCTCCAGGACCCGTGGCCCTGGGACTACGTGGAAGCAGGAGGAGAAGACTGATGTTCATCTATGACAAAAAGCTCCAGTACCCGGTGAAAATCGCCAACACCAATCCCCAGCTGGCCACCATCATCATCACCCAGTACGGCGGCCCGGACGGGGAGCTGGGCGCGTCCCTGCGGTACCTGTCCCAGCGGTTTGCCATGCCCTTCCCGGAGCTGAAAGGCCTCCTGACGGACATCGGCACCGAGGAGCTGGGGCACCTGGAGATGATTGGCGCCATCGTCCACCAGCTGACCCGGAATCTGACCGAGGAGCAGATGCGCGCCGAGGGCTTTTCCACGTATTTCGTGGACCACACCGCCGGCGTCTATCCGGTAGCCGCCTCCGGCGCCCCCTGGACGGCCGCCAGTATGCAGAGCACCGGCGACCCCATCGCCGACCTGTCCGAGGACATGGCCGCCGAGCAGAAGGCCCGGAAGACCTATGACAACATCCTCCGGCTCTCCGACGACCCGGACGTCAACGACGTCATCAAGTTCCTGCGGGAGCGGGAGATTGTCCACTTCCAGCGGTTCGGCGAGGCCATGCAGCTGCTGCGGGAAAAGCTGGACCAGAAGAACGTCTACTTTATGAATCCGGCCCTGGACCTGTGAGGCCCATCCCGCCCGGGGGAACCGCGGTTCCCCCGGGCGCTGCCGTTCTCTCCAGGGGCGGCAGGGCCAACTCCCGGGGATAGCCGTCCAGGAGGGTCACACGCTGCAGTTCTTCCGGGTATCTCTGGAAGTTCAGGGCTGCCTTCCGGCAGATGCCGCTCCGGTCTGTCGCTGCCGGCGGCATATGGTAGATGAACACCCGCCGGGCGCACTGTCCCATCAGCCGCCGGGTCTCCGGCCGGGACAGGTACATGGCGTTGAAAAACCCGTAGTCCGCCACCCGGCCCCCGAGGACGGCCAGATGCTCCTCCGGGGCCAGACGGCCGTCGGCAGCCAGGTATACCGTCGTCCCCCCGGCGGACAGCAGCAGGACGTAATGCTTGGTCCAGGGTCCGTCCCACGGGGCGTGCTCCAGATACCGGTATTCCACCTGAAAGGGGCCCGCCGTGAGGCGTCCCTGATCTGCCGTGGCCGCCGTGGGAAAGAACGTCGTCACACCGGGGTGCCGGTCCAGAAAGGCCTGGTTGTCCTGCTGGTCGTAGTGATCCGGGTGCAGGTGGGTGTACAGCAGCGCCGACACCCGGCCGTAGGGCGGCTCGCCGTCGATGACGGCCCTGGCCGTCTCCCGGGGGAGGCGGTAAAAGCTGCCCCAGCTGCCGTTGAGAACGTCCACCAGGGCCGTCTCTCCCCGGCAGAAAAAGGCCAGCCCCGTGCTGCAAAGGAGCCGGGCCGTCAGCCGGCCGTCCAATATTCTCTCCCCTTCCGCAAAAAAACTCCGAAAGCGGTGGCTTTCGGAGTTTATTGTACATGGTTTTTCCTGCCGTTGCAACGGGCAATTCACCCCAGCTTCAGGTCCCCTTCGCGGATCCAGCCCAGCCTCCGGCAGAGAAGGCCCAGGGCCCAGCAGAGGACCGCCGGCAGGAGGAAGCAGACCAGCGCCATCCCAATCCAGTCCATGGCCGTGATGGAGGCCTTGAGGCCGGCGGCCACGTCGTTGACCCATCCGGTGTAGACGCCAATGGGGCCCACGAAGCCGCAGGTGCCCATGCCCGAGGAGACCGGCGCGCCGTTCATCTCCAGCCGGAACACGCAGGTGGCGATGGGGCCGGTGACGGCGGATGTGACGATGGCCGGGATCCAGATCCGGGGATTTTTGACGATGTTGCCCATCTGGAGCATGGAGGTGCCGATGCCCTGGGAGACCAGGCCGCCCCAGCGGTTCTCCCGGAAGCTCATCACGGCGAAGCCCACCATCTGGGCGCAGCAGCCGGCCACCGCCGCGCCGCCGGCCAGGCCGGTCAGGGAGAGGGCCGCACAGATGGCGGCGCTGGAGATGGGCAGCGTCAGGGCAATGCCCACCACCACCGACACCACCATGCCCATGAGGAACGGCTGCAAATCGGTGGCCCACATAATCAGCTGGCCCACGGAGCTGGCCGCCGCGCCGATGGCGGGCGCCCACCAGGCCGACAGTCCCACGCCCACGCCGATGGTCACCAGCGGCGTCACCAGAATGTCAATCTTCGTCTCCTGGGAGACGGCCTTGCCCAGCTCGGCCGCCAGGATGGCCACAAACAGCACGGCCAGGGGGCCGCCGGCGCCGCCCAGGGTGTTGGAGGCGAAGCCCACCGTGGCCAGGGAAAACAGCACCAGCGGCGGCGCCTGGAGGGCGTAGCCGATGGCAATGGCCATGGCCGGGCCGCTCATGGCCGAGGCAAGGCCGCCCACCGTATAGGAGATGGCGTGTTCCCCGCTGCCCAGGGTGGCGACTGTCCGGGTGAGGAAATCAATGCCGAACTGCGTGCCCACCGTGTCGATGATGGTGCCAATCAGAAGGCTGCAAAAGAGCCCCTGGGCCATGGCCCCCAGGGCGTCCACGCCGTACCGCTTGGCGGAGATGACGATGTTCTTCCGCCGGAGAAATGCTTTCAATGGAATCCCCGCTTTCTCTGTTCCTGACATCTGACAAGACAGCTGTCAAGGGCTATTATACAGCGGTTTGCGCGGCTGTCAACACTTTTTTCCGCGGTTGGTTGACAGCGGGCCGTCCGTTGGGCTATGATACCCACGGAACGGGAGGGATCCGCCATGAACGGAGCCGAGCGCAGACGGCGCATCGCCGCGCTGCTGGACAGCAAAACGCCCGTCAGCGGCGCCGAATTGGCCCGCCGACTGGGCGTCAGCCGACAGATTATCGTACAGGACGTGGCCCTGATGCGGGCCGAGAACAAGGACATCCTCTCCACCAACAAGGGCTACCTGCTCTACGACCGTGCCGGCCAGCAGGGAGCCTGCCGGCGGGTGTTCCATGTGCGGCACACCACCGAGCAGGTGCTGGACGAGCTGACCACCATTGCCGAACTGGGCGGCCAGGTGCTGGACGTCTCGGTGGAGCACCAGCTTTACGGCCAGATCCGGGTCGATTTGGTGATTCAAAGCCCCCAGGATGCCGCGGAATTTGCCCAGCGGCTGGCCGCCTCCGAGGGCGAACCTCTGAAGGTTCTGACCGGCGGAGACCACTATCACACCGTGGCGGCCGGCTCCGAGCGCCTTCTGGACGTCATCGAGCGGGAGCTGGCCGCCAAGGGCTATCTGATTCCGTAATCAGGCGGCCATTTCGGCGCTGCTGAACTCCTCCACCACGTCCCCGGTGGCCTCGCTGAGGAACCGGACGGTGATGTCCACCGACTCCGAGCCGCCGTTGAGAATCTGGTAGAGGCCGCCAAAGATGTAGAAGCCCAGCACAGCCATGGACTCCTCGGCCGAGACGGTGTCGCCGGTAGTCACCACCTCAAAGAGGGTGTAGTCGTCGCTGGCCTCCACGGAGACGAAGTTGGGATAGCTGCCCGAGTCAATGAGGTCCGCCAGGGTCTCGTCGATGGTGGTCCGCAGCTCGTCCAGCATCGCCTGGTGCTGGGCACGGGTCATGGTGTAGGTGACAGAGCCGTCGTCGTGGAGGGTGGCCGACTGGTAACCGCCGGCTTCCCCGGCCTGCTGGTCCAGGGTCTCCTGGGTCATCCCCTCCTCCACATAGGCCGCCGGCATGGTGATGTCCACCGTCAGCAGGCCCTCGTCCACCGCAATGGCCGCCTGGGCATCCTCTTCCGCCGCAGAATCCGGCTCGGTGTCCGCAGACGTGCCGGCGTCCGCCGCACTGTCGGAGGAGGTGTCGGAGGAGGTGTCGGCCCCGTCCGTCACGCTGTCGGAGGAAGCGTCCCCGTCCGCCGCCGCGTCGTCCCCGGAGGCACAGGCCGCCAGAGATACCGCCAGGCTCAGGGTCAGCAGCAAACAAAGCAGTTTTTTCATGTCTCATCTCTCCCTTTTTATGATGGGTATAGGATACCATATCGCCCGCCGGGATGCAACGATTCTATCCGAATGTTTCGATTTTGAAGAAAGGGGATGTTCCATGGCGTTCGACTTCAAAAAGGAGTATAAAGCGTTCTATCTGCCGCCCAAGCGCCCTCAGCTCGTTACGGTGCCGCCGGCCAGGTATCTGGCCGTCCGGGGGCAAGGGAATCCCAACCAGACGGGAGGGCCCTATCAGCAGGCGCTGTCCCTGCTCTATGCCGTCGCCTATACGCTGAAAATGAGCCAGCGGGCCGGCTACCGGATGGAGGGCTTTTTCGACTACGTGGTGCCGCCGCTGGAGGGCTTCTGGCAGCTGCCTGACGGCCGCTGGGACGGGGACAAGTCCCAATTCCGGTGGATTTCCGTCATCCGTCTGCCGGAGTTCGTCCAGGAGGCGGATCTCCGCTGGGCACGGCAGCAGGCCGCTGCCAAGAAGGGGCTGGACTGCTCGGCCGTGGAGTGGCTGCCGGTGGACGAAGGCCTCTGCGTCCAGATGATGCACCTGGGCTCTTACGATGAAGAGCCGGCCTCCCTGGCGCAAATGGAATCGTTCCTGGCGGAAACCGGCTACGAGACGGATCTGTCCGACCGTCGGCTCCACCATGAGATCTACCTGTCCGACGCCCGGAAGGTGCCGCCGGAGCGGCGGCGGACCGTGCTGCGCCTTCCAATCCGCCCCCTCTAAAAGTCACAGACGACCAGGAGCGCCCGGGCCAGCGGCCCGGGCGCTCTCCATTTTTTATTCGGTTTCTTCTCCGCCGGACGGCCGGTCCAGCAGCGCCAGGAACTCTGCCTCGCTGAGGACCGGAATCCCCAGCTCCTGGGCCTTCCGCAGCTTGGAGCCGGCGTTCTCCCCGGCCACCACGTAAGAGGTCTTCTTGGACACCGACCCGGCGGCGCGGCCGCCCAGGGATTCAATCTTCTCGGTGGCCTCCTCCCGGGTGAACAGGCTGAGGGCGCCGGTCAGGACGAAGGTCTTCCCCTCCAGCCGCCGGTCGGTCACCGTCTGCCGGCTCAGGAAGTTGACGCCGGCCTCCCGAAGCCGCCCAATCATGTGCTGGGACTGGGGGTTGGAGAACCAGCGCAGGAGGCTCTTCGCCGTCACCGCGCCGATGTCAGGCACCTCCGTCAGCTGCTCCTCGGTGGCCGCCATCAGGTTGTCCAGGCTGCCGAAGGCGGCGGCCAGCACCTTGCCGGCCTTGGCCCCCACCTGGCGGATGCCAAAGGCAAATAGCAGCCGGCTCAGGTCGTTCTCCTTGCTGGCCGCAATGGCCGCCATCAGGTTTTCGGTGGACTGCTTGCCCATCCGCTCCAGGCCCTCCACCTGGGCCGGATCCAGATAGTAGAGGTCCGCCGGCGACCGGACCATCCCGTGGTCAATCAGCTGCTGGACGATGGCGGTCCCCAGCCCGTCGATGTCCATGGCGTCCCGGGAGACGAAATGGGCCACATTCCGGGCCAGCTGCGCCGGGCACTCGGCGCCGGTACAGCGGAGGAAGGCGCCGTCCTCATCCCGCTCCACCGCGCTGCCGCAGACGGGGCAGCGGTCCGGCAGACGGTAGGGCGCCGTCCCCGCCGGCCGCTTGTCCAGGACCACCTCCAGGATTTCCGGAATAATCTCCCCGGCCTTGCGGATCCGCACCGTGTCGCCGATGCGCACATCCCGGGCGGTGATGAAGTCCTGGTTGTGGAGGGTAGCGCTGGTGACCGTGGTCCCGGCCAGCCGCACCGGCCGGACCGTGGCCTTGGGCGTCAAAACCCCGGTGCGTCCCACCTGCACCGTGATGTCCTCCACCACCGTCTCCCGGATCTCCGGCGGATACTTATAGGCCGCGGCCCACCGGGGAAATTTGGCGGTGCTGCCCAGGGCCTCCCGCTGGCCCAGGTCGTCCACCTTGACGACGGCCCCGTCGATGTCGTAGGGCAAATCGTACCGGCCGGCGTCCACGGCGGCGATGGCCGCCTCGGCCTCGGCGATGGCGGCGCAGCGGGTGTAGGGAATCACCTTGAACCGCTTCTCCCGCAGGTAGTCCAGGCTCTCGGCGTGGGAGGCAAACTGCCGCCCCTCCGCCAGCTGGACGTTGAACACCAGGATGTCCAGCTGCCGCCGGGCGGCAATCCGGGAATCCAGCTGCCGCAGGGAGCCGGCGGCGGCGTTCCGGGGATTGGCAAAGGGGCTCTCCCCCAGCTCCTCCCGCCGGGCGTTGAGGGCCGCGAACACCCCCTTGGGCATGAACACCTCCCCCCGGACAATGAGCCGGGCCGGGGCATCCTCCAGGGTCATGGGGATGGAGCGGATGGTCTTCAGGTTTTCGGTCACGTCCTCCCCCACCAGGCCGTCACCCCGGGTCGCGCCCCGGACGAACTGGCCGTTCTCGTACTCCAACGCCACCGAAAGGCCGTCCACCTTGGGCTCCACGGTGTAGACGGCCTCGGGGAAGCGCTCCCGGACCCGCTGGTCGAACTCCTCCAGCTCCTCGTAGGAGAAGACGTCCTGGAGGCTCTCCAGGGGCACCGGATGGGATACCTTCTCAAACTGGTCCAGGGGCTGCCCGCCGACCCGCCGGGTGGGCGACAGGGGCGAAGCCAGCTCCGGATACTGGGCCTCCAGGGTCTCCAGCCGCCGGAGCATCTGGTCGTATTGATAGTCGGGAATCTCCGGATTGTCCAGCACGTAGTACAGGTAGTTGTGCCGTTCCAGCTCCCGGGTCAGCTGGGCGATTTCATCTCTCGGTTCCATGGTTCACCTTGTTCTTTCCGTATCGGGTTCGTTCCGCCCGGCGGCGTCCACCGCCAGGTAGCTGTCGGGCACACTGCCCACAATGACGGTCTCCGCCACCACCACTTGGGAGGCGGTGTTCACCTGGGCCGTTCCGGCCGGGGTGACGATGGTCATCTCAATGGTCACCGTCATGACAATCTGGTGGAGGGTCTGGTTGATGCCGGCCTGGGTAAACTGGTTGGAAAACGCCGCGTCGGAGGAGCGCACCGTCAGCACCCGCACCGGCAGATAGGGCCCCCGGCCGGAAAAGAGCCCCGGCATCAGCAGATTGCCCAGGGGGACGCCGATTTCCTCCACGTCCAATTCCATAATCTCCCGGTTGACGGTGTCCAAGATCTGCGTTTTCAGGGCGTTCATCTCGGCGATGTTGGTCTTCAGGGCGGTGACGTTTCCCTGGTCGTCCTTTTCCAAAAGGACCATATTGGAATAGTCCACCGCTCCCTCCCGAATCTGCCGGTCGATGGCCTCGTTAATCAGATGGGAGGTCTGAAGGGTCACCCGGGTCACCGCCAGGTCCTCGGCCAGGGGATACAGCCGCAGCCACGCCGCCAGAAATACAGCCAGGACGGCGGCCAACGCCAGAATTCCCACGGTTTTCTTCCGCAGACGCCATTTTCGCCGGGCCATGGCCATCACCTCGCTGATTTCTATGCGAGGCGGCGGCCGGTCATGTCAGCTTTGTCATAAAGGCGCTGGCCGTCTTGGCCATGAGCCGCTTGGTGCCGATGTCGTCAAAGGCCACCTCCAGCAGGGCGTCGTTGCCCATGGGCAGGACCGAAAGGACCATTCCCTTGCCGAAGGTGTTGTGGCGGACCATGTCCCCCTTGGCGTAGGAGACCACCACAGCCGGCTGGGACGGGATGGCCGCTGTGTTGGCCCGCCACCGCTCCGCCCGGGCCTTGACCGCCGGGATCCGCACCTGGGTCTGCCGGGCCGGCTGAGCCGTGGCCGTCCGGTCCACCCAGTCCTCCGGCAGCTCCTCCAGGAACCGGGAGGGACGGCTGACCGCCGTGCGGCCATAGAGCATCCGCTGGCGGGCGTAGGTGATGACCAGCCGTTGGCGGGCCCGGGTGATGGCCACGTAGCACAGCCGCCGCTCCTCCTCCATCTCCTCCCCGTCGCCCACGGCCCGGATCCCGGGGAAGAGCCCCTCCTCCAGGCCCACCAGGAACACCTGGGGGAACTCCAGCCCCTTGGCCGAGTGCATGGTCATCATCACCACGGCGTCGGCGTTCTGGTCGTACTGCTCAATATCGGTGTAGAGGGCAATTTCCTCCAAAAAGCCGTTGAGGGTGGGGTGCTCATCGGTCTCCATGTAGTTGACCAGGCTGGATTTCAGCTCTCGGACGTTTTCGGCGCGGGTGCGGTTTTCCACGTCGTCCTTGGTCTCCAGCATGGCCAGGTAGCCGGTCCGCTGGAGCAGCTCCTCGTAGAAATCCGGCAGGGCCATGGTCTCGCTCAGCCGGCGGCAGTCCTCCACCAGATCCACAAAGGCCGCCAGCTTGGCCGAAGCCCGCTCCAGCGCCGGATAGTCCCGGCTGTGGGACAGCACCTGGAACAGCGGCACCCCGGCCGACGCCGCCAGCCGCTCGGCGTTCTCCAGGGTCCGGAGGCCGATGCCCCGGGGCGGGTTGTTGACAATCCGCCGCAGCCGCAGGTCATCGGCCGGGTTGTTGATGACTGCCAGGTAGGCCAGCATATCCTTGACCTCGGCCCGGTCAAAGAACCGGGTGCCGCCGATAATCCGGTAGGGCACGCCGCTGCGCTTGCAGGCATATTCCAGCGCGTTGGACTGGGCGTTGGTCCGGTAGAGGACGGCGCAGTCCCGGAACGAGTGGTCCCGGGCGTAGTCGAGAATGGAACGGGTCACATAGTCGGCCTCGTCGGTCTCGCTGTACGCCTCGTAGACCCGGATTTTCTCCCCCTGGGCGTTGTCGGTCCAGAGATTCTTGCCCTTCCGGCCCCGGTTGTGGGCGATGACGGCGTTAGCCGCGGCCAGAATCGACTTGGTGGAGCGGTAATTCTGCTCCAGGCGGATGACCTGGGCGCCCCGGTACTGCTGCTCAAAGCTGAGAATGTTTTCGATGGTGGCGCCCCGGAACCGGTAGATGCTCTGATCGTCGTCGCCCACCACGCAGATGTTCTCATATCCCCCCGACAGCAGCTGGGCCAGGAGGAATTGCAGGTGGTTGGTGTCCTGGTACTCGTCAATCAGGACGTAGCGGAATTTCCGCTGGTAGTAGGTCCGGACCTCCTCGTACTCCTGGAGCAGCTGCACCGTCAGCAGGATGATGTCGTCAAAGTCCACGGCGTTGGCGGCCCGGAGACGCTTCTGGTATTCGTGGTAGGCCTTGGCGATGCGCTCCCCCCGGAAGTCCCCGGACTTCTCCGCCGCGGCGGCAAACGCCTCCGGCGACTGCATCCGGTCCTTGGCCTTGGAAATCATGTGCAGGCACGACCGGGGCGGGAAGGCCTTCTCGTCCAGGTTCAGCTCCCGGATGACGTCCTTCATGACCCGCTCGGAGTCCGCGGTGTCGTAAATGGTAAAGCTCCGCCCGTACCCCAGCCGGTCAATATCCCGGCGGAGAATCCGGCAGCAGGCGGAGTGGAACGTCATGGCCCAGACGTCGGCGGCCTCCGGCCCCAGCATATCCGCCAGCCGCTCCTTCAGCTGGTTGGCGGCCTTGTTGGTGAAGGTGATGGCAATCACGTTCCAGGGAGCCGGCACCTCCCAGGCGCAGAGGCGGTCCGCCCGGTCCCGGCCGGCCTCGTCCGGCGCCGCGGCGTACCGCTCCAAAAAAGCCACCTCCTCCTCGGTCAGCCCGTCGGGGACCTCCCGGCTGTCGGAGCCGCTGCCGTAGCGGAGCAGGTTGGCAATCCGGTGAATCAACACCGTGGTCTTCCCCGAGCCGGCGCCGGCCAACAAAAGAAGCGGTCCCTCGGTGGTCAGGACCGCCTGGCGCTGCTGAGGGTTCAAGGCGGAAAACTGGGCGGCAATGACGGCCCGCCGGGCCGTCAGAAAGCGTTCTTGCAAGGTACTCATCGTTTCACCCGTTCCTGGATAGATGAACCTATTTTAGTACATTTTCCGCCGTTTGTCGAGGGGTTCCTTCACACCGGGGCGCCGCCGGCAATCAAATCCCGCAGGGCGAGCAGCGCTTTCTTCTCAATCCGGGACACCTGCACCTGGGAGACCCCCAGCACCCGGGCCACCTTCTCCTGGGTCAGGCCCCGGAAGAACCGTAGTCGAATGACCAGCTGCTCTCGCTCGCCCAACCGCTCGATGGCCTGGCCCAGGGCAATCCGCTCGATGAGCTGCTCCTCCTGGCTGCCGTCGGTGAGGACCGCCTCCAGAGTGAACCCCTCCTCGCCGGTCTCCCGCTGGATGGACTCGGCCGACGCCGTGGCCGTCTCGGCGGTGGCAATCTCCTCCACGGTGAAGCCGGTCTCCTCGGACAGCTCCGACAGCGTGGGCTCCCGGCCCAGGGCGCCGGTCAGCCGCTGGCGGGCAATCTTCACCGTGGCCGACCGCTCCTTGAGGCTGCGGCTCACTTTGACGGCTCCGTCATCCCGGAGGAAGCGGCGGATTTCCCCGGCAATCTTCGGCACCGCGTAGGTGGAAAACTGCGTGCCGTAGGCCGTATCGAAGCCGGCCACCGCCTTGAGAAAGCCCACGCAGCCCAGCTGGTACAAATCGTCCGGCTCCACGCCGCGGCCGAAGTACCGCCGGGCCACCGACCAGATGAGGCCGGTGTTCTCCACCACCAGCCGCTCCCCGGCCTCCCGGTCCCCCTGCTGGGACTGGCGAATCAGCTCCTCCAGGCAGCCGTTCAAGGGCGCTCTCCCCGCCGGACAATCCGCCGCTTCATATGTACCGTCGTCCCCTTCCCCGGCTGGGAGGTCACCTTCAGCTCGTGCATGAAGCTCTCCATGATGGTGAAGCCCATGCCGGAGCGCTCGGCACCGCCGGTGGTGAACATGGGCTTCCGGGCCGCCTCCACATCGGCAATGCCCCGGCCCCGGTCCCGGATGACCAGGTCCAGTACGCCCCCCGGCAGGATCCTGGCCCGGAGGGTGATGGTCCCGATTTCATCGGGATAGCCGTGGACGATGCAGTTGGTCACCGCCTCGGACACCGCCGTCTTGATGTCCCCCAGCTCGTCCAAAGTCGGGTCCAGCTGGGCGGCGAAGCAGGCCACCGCCGCCCGGGCAAACCCCTCGTTCACCGACTTGCTGGGGAACGTCAGCTGCATTTGATTCTCCCATTTCATCGCACTTCGCTCCTCTCGCTCATCTGCGTCAGCCGCTCGACGCCCGCCGCCCGGAGAACTTTCATCGGCTGCGGCGGGATATTCTGCAGCCGCACCTTGCCGTCCAGCTCCCCCATCCGCCGCACGGCGTTGATGACAATGGCAATGCCGCTGGAATCCATAAAGGTCACGTCCCGGAAGTCCAGGACGCAGACCGACGGCAGATAGGCGTCAATTTTTCGCCCCACCGCCTGCATGGTCTCCTTGGCACTGTGATGGTCGATTTCGCCGGCCAGGGCGATGGTCAGCTGCTTGTCCTGAAGAAAACTGGTCACAGATGCCCCATCCTTTCCGAAAAAAATAAGCGCACACGGAAACGGCTTCCATGTGCGCTTATTATAGGATTTTTCAAAAAACTTTGCTGTCGAAGACCGAGGGTCTCCCGGGAAAATCCGGAAATTTTTTGCAGCCGCCGTTATTTCTTCAGCCGCTTCTCCGTCTCGGTCAGCTGGGCAATCAGCGCCCGGGCCTTTTCGGCCTTGTCCCGCTCCGCCTGGACCACCTGCTCCGGCGCCCGGGAGACGAAGTTCTCGTTTTGCAGCTTGGCCTCCACCGAAGCCAGGTTCTTGCGCGCCTTTTCCAGCTCCTTGGCAATCCGCTCCAGTTCCTTCTCCACATCCACCAGCTGGTTCATGGGGATGAACACCTCCGCGTCGGCCGTCACGCAGGAGACCATGTCCTCGTGGCCCTGGGGCTCGGTGTCGCAGAAGATGACCTGGTCGGCGTAGGCCAGCCGGGTGATGAAGGCCGCGCCCTGGCGGAAGACCTCCGGACGGCTGGCGACCACGTAGAGGGTGGACTTCCGGGAGGGCGGCACGTTCATCTCGGCCCGGCGGTTCCGGACCGCCCGGATGGCCGCCATGATGGACTCCATGGCCGCCTCCTCCTCGGGGAAGCGCAGGTCCTCCCGGAACTTCGGCCAGGACTGGACCATGATGCTCTCGCCCTCGTGGGGGATGGCCTGCCAGATTTCCTCGGTGATGAAGGGCATGAAGGGGTGGAGCAGCTTCAGGAACTGGTCCAGCACGTACAGCAGCACCTGCTGGGCCACGGTCTTGGCCTCGGCGTCCTCGCCGTAGAGGCGGGCCTTGGTCAGCTCCACGTACCAGTCGCAGTAGTCGTCCCAGATGAAATCGTAGACCTTCTGGACGGCGATGCCCAGCTCGTATTTGTCCAGGTTCTCCGTCACCTGGGCGGTCAGGGTGTTCAGCTTGGAGAGGATCCACTTGTCCGCCAGCTCCAGTTGGCTCCAATCGGGCAGGCGGTTCTCGGTAATCTGGAGGTTCATCAGCACGTACCGGCTGGCGTTCCAGATCTTGTTGGCGAAGTTCCGCATGGCCTCGCACCGCTCCACGTAGAAGCGCATATCGTTGCCCGGGGAGTTGGCCGTCACCATGTTCATCCGCAGGGCGTCGGAGCCGTAGCGGTCAATCATCTCCAGGGGGTCGATGCCGTTGCCCAGGGACTTGGACATCTTCCGCCCCTTGTCGTCCCGGACGAGGCCGTGAATCAGCACCGTGTGGAAGGGCGGCTTGCCCGTGTGCTCACAGCCGGAGAAAATCATCCGGGCCACCCAGAAGAAGATGATGTCGTAACCGGTGACCAGGACGTCGGTGGGATAGAAGTACTGGTAGTCCGGGCTGCTGGTGTCGGGCCAGCCCAGGGTCTCGAAGGGCCACAGGGCCGAGGAGAACCAGGTGTCCAGGACGTCCTCGTCCCGGGTGATGTTCCGGCTGCCGCACTGCTCGCAGCAGACGGCGTCCTCCCGGGAGACGGTCATGTGGCCGCAGTCGGCGCAGTACCAGGCGGGAATCTGATGGCCCCACCACAGCTGGCGGGAGATGCACCAGTCCCGGCAGTTTTCCATCCAGTTGGTGTAGATCTTCGTGAACCGGTCGGGGACGAACCGGGTTTCCCCCGACTGGACGCACGCCAGCGCCGCCTGGGCCAGGGGCTGCATCTTCACGAACCACTGGGCCGAGATGATGGGCTCCACATCGTTGTGACAGCGGTAGCAGGTGCCCACGTTGTGGGCGTGGTCCTCCACCTTGACCAGGTAGCCCTGGGCCTCCAGGTCGGCCACGATGGTCTTCCGGGCCTCGTA
>CAJFNZ010000053.1 GCA_904395905.1 uncultured Oscillospiraceae bacterium
CAGCCTGCAAGTGTGCGGCCCGCAGGGCCGTGCGCGCAGCAGGCTGCATCCCCTCGCCAAAATGCCTGCATTTTGGCGACAGCGTGTCGAGGAACTCGACACGCTGAAGCGCCCGGCGGGGAATCCCCGCCGGGCGTTTGTCGCCGTTGGGCGCATCCGGGCGCCCGCTCAGTCGCCCAGGATGCCCAGAGACCGGAGACGGATGTTCTCCTGGTAGAAGGCCCAGCTGTACCAGGGGTCCTCCACCTGAGCCAGTATCGGCAGCATGTCGGCGTTGTAGGCGTAGCCGTAGACAATCCCGCTGGGCGCGACGCCGCGGACGACGCTGCTGCTCTCGAACGCCAGCAGGCGGATCCCGTGGCCGCTGTCGGCCGGGAGCAGGCAGGTCACCGCATAGGCCTCCGGCGTCATCTGGGTGCTGCACCAGATGGCGTCGCCGGTCTGGCGGCCCTGATACAGCGGCGTCACGCCCGGCGTATACGTCAGCAGATAGACGCCGCCCAACCGGTTGTAAGCCATGTCCACCGTCGCCTTGCTCTCCAGGAACCGCAGCCGGCCGCCTACCAGGTCGTAGGCCCCCGCCGAGCCGGCGTACACGCCTGCGTCCACCCGGGTCAGGGACACCTGGTCCACGCCCTCCTTCGGCTGGGCCGTGTAGCCGCCCGCCCGGCGGCCGGTCTCCAGGTCCCAGAGCAGGATTTCCAGGCCGCCGTCCCCGGTGGGCCGCGTCGCCACGGCCGTCCGGTCCTGCCAATCCAGCAGGGACGCCCCCCGGAGCCAGGGATACGTCTCGATGCCACTCTCCGTCGCGGCGTACAGCGTGTCGTCCACCACGGCCGCCGCCTGGATGGGGCCGTCCTCCCGGGCGGTCACCGTCAGGGATTCCGCCGGCGGGGCTTCGCCGCCGCCCAGGTCCTCGCCCCGGGCAATCCGGTAGATGCTGGTGGGGGAGAGCCGCAGCACCGCGCCGCACCGGGCCTCGCCGTCGCGCACGACGGTCTCGCTGACGTAGGCCAGGCCGTCGGACACCCGGTGGAGCGTCAGCGACGCCACCCCGGCCGTGCCGCTGTGGTTCTCCGAGAGGATGTTCAGCGTCTCCGGATCCAGCGTGGCCACCACCACGTCCTCCGCCTCAATGCGGGCCGCCGCCAGCCACGGGGCCGAGACGGGGTCCTCCGGCGTCTCCAGCAGGGTCAGGCCCGGCTCCGGACAGACGGCGGCCGCCACGTCGAGGAGATACAGGCAGAGGCGTCCCTCGCCGTCCGTCTCATAGCGGCGGGGCAGCACCTCCCGGGAGGCTTCCACCAGCTGCCGGGCCGTGAAGACGCCCCGCTCCAGCAGGCCGCGCAGCAGGCTGCCGCCGCCGGCGTCGGCGGAGGCCATGGTCAGCGCCCGGAGGGTCAGGCCCAGGGCGGCCGACCGGGGCAGCGGACCGTCGCCGTAGGGCACCGCCTCGTGGCCGTCGGTCAGGAAGAACCAGGGGGCGCCGGTGTCCCGGCCCAGCAGGACCGTCAGCAGCAAATCGGCGTACTCCGGGAACGTCATGTAGCCGGCCGGGTCCAGCGCCAGCGCCTCCCGCCCGGCCAGGTATCCCCGGCCGTCCAGCCAGCCCACATAGGGGGCCGCCCAGGCGGGGACGCCGTCGTAGGCGCAGACCGGCGGGTTGGACGCCGCCTCCGGCCCGGCGCCCAGGAGCAGGGCCGTCTCCACCAGGGCTTCCGTCGCCGTCAGCGGGGCGGCCCAGTCCACGGACGCCGGGTCGCCGGTCCACAGCAGGCCGAGCCCGGCGAGCATCTGGGCCTGCTGGTCCACGGCGCCTTCGATGCCTGGCGTGGTCACCAGGGCTTCGGACGGCCCCTCCGGCAGCACCGCGCCGGCCGGCAGGGCCAGGGCGGCGGCCAGGAGAAGCGCCAGGGTCAGGGAGATTGCACGGAATTTCATGGTACATCGCTCCTTCCTGTTCCCAGGATACCACAATTTTTTGCGCCGTTTTCCGCCGGTTGACCACAGACGCCGCGCCCCGGGCAGTGGGGCGCGGCGCGTTCGGTTCAGCCGGCGTGGGCGCGGGCCGGCGGATTCAGGTGGAGCCGCCCCAGAACCGGCCGCAGGGCCATATATGCCGCCACCGAGACCACGGCCGAGGCCGCGGCGTTGAGGGAGGTGCTGGCGACGTTCCACACCAGCGCCACCTCCGCGGCGGAGCGGCCCAGGAGGAAGCGGTTGTAGGCATAGCCCACCAGGGGGTCGGCGACGACGTTGAACAGCAGCCCGGCCGCGGCTGCCAGGGCGGCCCAGCGGAGGACGTGCCGCCGGTCGGCGCACGTGTCGATGTGGCCCAGACGGTGGGCGACGAAGCCGGTCACCAGGCCGATGCACAGCTTCAGGACGAAGGTTTTGGGGGCGGTGACGATGTAGACCGGGTCAAGCAAATCGCCGATGGTCATGCCGATGGCGCCGCCCAGGCCGCCGGAGAAGCCGCCGAGGACCAGGGCTCCCAGGACGCAGACGGCGTTGCCCAGGTGGAGGGAGGTGGCCCCGCCGCCGGGCAGGGGCAGCTTGATTTGCAGAAACGTGAACACGGCGTAGGAGAGGGCCGCCACCATGGCGATGGCCGTCACCCGCCGAAGGGGCATGGAGTGGGACATGGGAAGGACCTCCTGTCAGCAGATTCGCCGCCGGGCGGCGGCTGTCGGAAGGGGGACGGCCGTCCGGCTGCGGCGCCTCCCTCGGAACAAAATCCAGTATACGCAAAAACTGACTGCTTTGAAATGCTCAGTTTTGATTTATTTTATAGTATCAGATTTGGAGTGCCCGCCAAGTTCCACAAATACGCGGAGAAATAATAGGGCCTTCCGCCAATGGACAGCGCCGCCGGTTCTGGTATGATGGAAGTGGAAATTTCAGAAACTTTGCTGACCGTCTTGCAAGCTTAGGAGGGAGTGGGGAATATGGCCCCAAAACGGGCAATCGCATGGATTATCGGCGCCTGGGTGGCCGTCGGGCTGCTGTTCGTGGCCGTCGCTGTGCCCTACGGCGCCCGGAATGCCGCCGCCCAGCCGGCCGTTTTGTCGCTCGTCCGGGCATACGCCTGCGGCGTCCCCCTCGTCTGGGGCGTCGTCGAGTTCCTCCGGGCGCGCAGCCGGACCCGGCGGATTGTGGAGAGCGCGCTGTGGCTGCTGGTGTTCGCCGGACTCGTGTGGCTGCAGTTCTTCGTCGCGCCGTAATGGGAAATTTCAGAAGCAAGGCCCGGCCGGAAAACCCGGTCGGGCTGTTTGCGCTCAGGGGGCCTCCGTCTTCGGCACACCCTTCATGGTCAGGCTGATGCGCTTGCGCGCCTCGTCCACCTCCAGCACGGCCACGGTCACCACGTCCCCGACGGAGACCACCTCCGACGGGTGCTTCACGTACCGGTCGCTCACCTGGGAGATGTGGACCAGGCCGTCCTGGTGGACGCCGATGTCCACAAAGACGCCGAAGTCGATGACGTTGCGCACCGTGCCCCGGAGGACCATCCCCGGCCGGAGGTCCTGGAGCTCCAGCACGTCCGTCCGCAGCACCGGCGGCGGCAGCTGGTCGCGGGGGTCGCGGCCGGGCTTTTGCAGCTCGGCGGCCACGTCCCGCAGGGTCGGCACGCCGACGCCGCAGGCCGCCGCGGCCCGCTCCTCGCCCAGCTCCCGCAGTTTCCCGGGCACTTTCGCCATGGCGGCCGTGCCCACGTCGGCCTCGGTGCAGCCGCACAGCGCCAGGAGCTTCTCGGCTGCGGCGTAGCTCTCCGGGTGGACGGCCGTCCGATCGAGGACCTGGCGGCTCTCGGGCACCCGCAGGAAGCCGGCGCACTGCTCGAAGGCCTTCGGCCCCAGCTTCGGCACCTTCTTCAGCTGCGCCCGGGAGGTGAAGGGGCCGTTGGCCTCCCG
Source organism: uncultured Oscillospiraceae bacterium (assembly GCA_904395905.1). GTDB lineage: Bacteria > Bacillota > Clostridia > Oscillospirales > Oscillospiraceae > Avoscillospira_A. The sequence goes on from CAJFNZ010000053.1 coordinate 3,915, forward strand.
GTAGGCCACGATGTTCCGGGCCGTGGCCGCCGTCAGCCCGGCCACCTGGCGCAGCAGCGGCGCCGAGGCGGTGTTCACGTCCACGCCCACGGCGTTGACGCAGTCCTCGACGACGGCCTCCAGGGCCTCGTCCAGGCGCTTCGGCGGCATATCGTGCTGGTACTGGCCGACGCCGATGGCCCGGGGCTCGATTTTCACCAGCTCCGCCAGAGGGTCCTGGAGCCGCCGGGCGATGGACACCGCCGAGCGGAGGTTCACGTCGAACTGCGGGAACTCCTCGGCCGCCAGGGGCGAGGCCGAGTAGACCGACGCGCCGGCCTCGTTGACGATGGCGTAGCCCACGCCGCCGCCGAGGCGGCGGAGGAGGTCGGCGGCCATCTGCTCGGTCTCCCGGGAGGCGGTGCCGTTGCCGATGGCGATGCACTGGACGCCGTGGCGCTCGATGAGCCGGGCCAGGGTGTCCATGGCCTCCTCCCGCTTGGCCTTGGAGAAGGTGGGGTAGACCACCGCCGTGTCCAGCACCCGGCCGGTGGCGTCCACGACGGCCACCTTGCAGCCGTTGCGGTAACCCGGGTCCAGGCCCATGGTCACCTTCCCGCGGATGGGCGGCTGGAGCAGCAGCGGCTTGAGGTTCAGCGCGAAGTTGCGGATGGCCGCCTCGTCGGCCGTCTCGGTGAGGCCGCTGCGGACCTCCCGCTCCAGCGACGGGGCCAGGAGCCGGTCGTAGGCGTCCTCGGCCGCGGCCCGGACGAAGGCCATGGCCGCCGTCCCCGGCCGCACCACGGCCCGCAGCACCGTCTGGAGGGCCTGCGCCCGGTCCACCTCCACCTGGACCTTCAAAAAGCCCTCCTTCTCCCCGCGGTTGACGGCCAGAATCTGGTGGCTCTGGAGCCGGGCCAGGGGCTGGGTGAAGTCGTAGTAGAGCCGGTAGACCGAGTCCTCCTCCCCGGCGGCCCGGGTGCGGAGCGCGCCCTTGGCCATAATCAGCGTCCGCAGCGCCTTGCGCAGGGCCGCGTCGTCGGAGATCCACTCGGCCACGATGTCCGAGGCCCCGGCCAGGGCCTCCTCCGCCGAATCGACGCCCTTCTCCGCGTCCACAAAGGCGGCGGCCAGGGCCTCGGGCGCGGGCACGTCCCGCTTCTGGTCGTAGAGCTGCCGGGCCAGGGGCTCGAGGCCCTTCTCCCGCGCAATGGTGGCCCGGGTGCGGCGCTTGGGGCGGTAGGGCCGGTACCAGTCCTCCACCTCGGCCAGGGTGGCGGCCCGCGCCAGGGCGGCCGAAAGGGCGTCGGTCAGCTGGCCCTGGGCCTCCACGGCGGCGCGGACCTCGGCCTTCCGGGCCTCCAGGTTCCGCAGGTAGGCCAGCCGCTCGGCCAGGGCGCGCAGGGTCTGGTCGTCCATGGCCCCGTGCTGCTCCTTGCGGTAGCGGGCGATGAAGGGGATGGTGTTGCCGGCGTCCAGCAGCTCGACGACGTTGTGCACGTATTCCGGTTTCTGCCCCAGCTCCTTGGCCAGGGCCGCAGTGATGGCGTCCATCGGGTTCCGTCCTCTCTTGGGATAGTCATGGGGAGATTGTACCACAGATCCCCCGCCGTTTCCAGCAGACAAACCAGCGGGGTGAGAAACTCGACACGCTGAAAGCGGGGCGGCGCAGACGCGCCGCCCCGCTGGGGTTCGCTGGGACGATTCAGATTCTCGCCACGCCGGAGTCCCGGGCGGCCTGGGCGACGGCCTTGGCCACCGCCGGGCCCACGCGGGAGTCGAAGGCCGCGGGGATGATGTAGTCGGGGTTCAGCTCTTCGTCGGAGATGAGGTCCGCCAGGGCCTGGGCGGCCGCCAGCTTCATCTCCTCGCTGATGTCCTTGGCCCGGACGTCGAACGCGCCGCGGAAGATGCCCGGGAAGGCCAGAACGTTGTTAATCTGGTTCGGGAAATCGCTGCGGCCCGTGGCGACGACCTTGGCGCCGCCGGCCTTGGCCTCGTCGGGGAAGATCTCCGGCGTCGGGTTGGCGCAGGCGAAGATGATGGCGTCGCGGTTCATGGTCTTGACCATCTCGGTGGTGACCATGCCGGGGGCCGACACGCCGATGAACACGTCCGCGCCCACCAGCACATCCTTCAGCGCGCCCTGCTCGCCGTTGGGGTTGGTGATGTGGGACATCTCTTCCTTAATCCAGTTCATGTTCTCGGTGCGGCCTTCATAGATGGCGCCCTTGCGGTCACAGAGGATGACGTTCTTCGCGCCGGCCGTCATGATGAGCTTCGTGATGGAGATGGCGGCCGCGCCGGCGCCGGAGACCACCACCTTGATGTCGGCGATGTTCTTCTTGACAATCTTCAGCGCGTTGTGGAGGCCGGCCAGGGTGATGACGGCGGTGCCGTGCTGGTCGTCGTGGAAGATGGGGATGTCGCACTTCTCCTTGAGCTTCCGCTCAATCTCGAAGCAGCGGGGCGCGGCGATGTCCTCCAGGTTGATGCCGCCGAAGCTGCCGGAAATCAGGTAGACGGCGTTGACGAACTCATCCACGTCCTTCGTCTTGATGCAGAGGGGGAAGGCGTCCACGTCGCCGAAGGCCTTGAAGAGGACGCACTTGCCCTCCATGACGGGCATACCGGCCTCGGGACCGATGTCGCCCAGGCCCAGCACGGCGCTGCCGTCGGTGATGACGGCGCAGAGGTTGTGCCGCCGGGTCAGCTCGTAGCTCTGCTCCACGTCCTTCTGGATCTCCAGGCAGGGCTGGGCCACGCCGGGGGTGTAGGCCAGGGACAGGTCCTCGCGGCTGGCCACGGGGACGCGGGTGTTGACTTCAATCTTGCCCTTCCACTGCCGGTGCAGCTCCAGGGACTTCTGTGCATAATCCATTTCGTCTGACGCTCCTTTTCGTAATGGATGGAATCAAAAGAACGGAAGCATTATACCACGTTTTTTCCGGATTTCCAATAGCTTTTTTGTGAAATTGTCGAAAGAAAAGCCCGCTGGTCCCGAAGGTCTTGTCAGTTTGACGGTTTTTTGGTACCCTATACCCAGCACCTGCAAAGGAGGGCGCGCCATGTTTTTCATTCTCGGCATCCAGGACGAGGTCCGGGAGCTGGCGTTCGACCAGACCGTCGTCTGCCCCGTCTGCGGCCGGTTCGGCCACCTGCGGGTGACCGTGGCCTGCACGGTCCTGAGCCTGTTCTTCCTGCCGGTGCTGCGCTGGGGGCGGCGGTATGCCGTCCGCCTGAGCTGCTGCGGGGCCGGCTGCGACCTGGACGCCCGGCTGGGCCGGGACATCGAGCGGGGCCGCGTCACGCAGCTGGACCCGGACGGCCTGCCCCTGTCCGGCGGGCGCCCCGGCCGGAAGCGGTGCCGCCAGTGCGGCTTCGAGACCGGCGAGGACTTCGCCTTCTGCCCCCGGTGCGGCACGAAATTTTAGGAGGGATTCCCATGGGCTACAACGTCATTCTGGCGGACCTGGACGACACTCTGTTCGACTTCACCGCCAGCGCCCGCCAGGCCCTGGCCGAGACCCTGGCCGGGCTGGGCCTGACGGCCCCGGCCGGCTGCGTGGAGGCCTACCTGGCCATCAACCAGCAGTGGTGGGAGCGGTTCGAGCGGGGGGAAATCCCCAAGTCGGCCATCTACGCCGGACGCTTCGCCGACCTCTTTGCCCGGTACGGCCTGGACGCCGACCCGGCGGAGGCCAACGCCCGGTACAAGGACCGCCTCTGGCGGCACCGGAACTTCATGCCCGGCTGCGAGGCCCTGCTCCGCCGCCTGCGGCCGGCCTGCGAGATTTACGTCCTCACCAACGGCACCGCCGATACCCAGCGGCTGCGGATTGCCGACTCGGGGCTGGCCGGGTACTTCGACGGGATGTTCATCTCCGAGGAGCTGGGCTGCCGGAAGCCGGAGCGGCGGTTTTTCGACCAGGTCCTGGAAGCCATCGGCCCGGAGAAGCGGGCACGGGCCATCGTCTTGGGGGACAGCCTGACCTCCGATATGCAGGGCGGCCGGAACGCCGGGCTGCCCACCTGCTTCTACGGCGACCCGGCCCGGGCCGACGGCCGGTGCGACTACGTGATTTCGGACCTGCTGGACTTCCCGGCAGTCATCGGTCTGGCGGATTGAGCCGCTCCAGCCGGCCGGCACGCACCTCCCCGCCGAAGACCGGCACGGAAAGCCGCGCCGCCAGCCGGCAGGCGGCCGCCCGCCGGGCCTCGGTGTCCACCTGGTTGACGACCACCGTGTCAAAGCCCCCCTCGGCCAGCAGCACCGCGGCCACCCGCTCCGGCGTCGCCGTCCCTTCCGGGCCGGCCCCGCAGAGGGCGGCGAACCGCTCCGGCCGGTGGGCCGCCCGGCCGATGGGCTGCCCGAATCCCGAGGCCCCCACCAGGAGGATGGTCCGCGCCCCGGCCGGGACGACGGGTTCGTGCGCCAGGTGCGCCTTGAGGGGCAGGCCCCGGGAGCCGTCGGCCTCGACGAGGACGTAGTCGGCCAGGCGGCAGAGCCGCTCCGGCGGGACGTCCGGGGCGGCCAGCTTCCCGCGTTCGGCCGGCGTCCCCAGGCAGACGGCCCGGTGCGCCGCCAGGGCCGCCGCCGCGGCCGCCTCGCTGCCCAGCACCACCGGCAGGGTCTCCGAGGGGAGGATCCGGGTGGTGGTGCAGAACAGCACGGTCCCCGGCAGCTGCCGGGCCAGGACATGGGCCAGGGTCGTCTTGCCGCCGCCGCCAATCAGGCAGGTGAGGCCGGGGCGGATGTCCAGTGTTTTCCAAATCATGGGCGCCTCCGAGAAAAATAGGGCTTGCAACTTCCTGAAATCTGTGGTATAGTATTTGGCGTCAGAATTGACATGCGCCGGTGGCTCAATGGATAGAGCATCAGATTCCGGTTCTGAGGGTTGGGGGTTCGAGTCCCTTCCGGCGTGCCACGTCGGAGCAAAGTCCGCTTTGCTCCGAC
>CAJFNZ010000054.1 GCA_904395905.1 uncultured Oscillospiraceae bacterium
ACCGGCATCAGCATCAAGCACCTGGGCGAGCGGCTGGACATCCACTGCGGCGGCATCGACAACGCCTTCCCCCACCACACCAACGAGATTGCCCAGTCGGAGGCGTACCTGGGCCACCCCTGGTGCAACTTCTGGTTCCATGTCCACCACCTGAACACCAACACCGGCAAGATGTCCAAGTCCAAGGGGGAATTCTTGACGGTCTCCCTGCTGGAGGAGAAGGGCTACGACCCCCTGGCCTACCGGCTGTTCTGCCTCCAGTCCCACTACCGCCGGGCCCTGGTCTTCTCATGGGAAAACCTGGACAACGCCGCCACGGCCTACCAGAAGCTCATCGCCCGCATTGCGGCGCTGAATCCGGAGGACGCGGCCCCGGTGGACCAGGCGGCCTTCGACGGCCTCAAGGCCAAGTTCACGGCCGCGTTGGACAACGACCTGAACACCTCCCTGGCCGTCACGGCCCTCTATGACGTCCTCAAGGCCAAGACGAACGACGCCACAAAGCTGGCCCTGCTGGGGGACTTTGACCGGGTGCTGAGCCTGGACCTGCTGGAAAAGGCCGCGGCCAAGCGGGCCGAGGCACCCAAGGCCACTGCCTCCGCCGGCGGCTACACCGTCCAGGGGGAGGGCGACCCGGAGATTGACGCCCTGGTGCTGCGGCGGGCCGAGGCCAAGAAGGCCAAGGACTTCGCCGAGGCCGACCGGATCCGCGACGAGCTGAAGGCCCGGGGCATCGAGCTGACCGACGTGCCCGGCGGCGCCCAGTGGCGGCGGGTCTGAGGGGAGAAGCCCCTTGAAGCTGATGATTTTGGACGGCAACAGCGTCGTCAACCGGGCCTACTACGGGGTGCGTCCCCTGACGACCCGGGACGGGCTGTACACCAACGCCGTCTACGGATTTTTGAACATCCTCCACAAGCTGCTGGGGGAGGAGGCCCCCGAGGCCCTCTGCGTCGCCTTCGATTTGAAGGCCCCCACCTTCCGCCACCGGCAGTATGCGGGCTACAAGGCCACGCGCCACCCCATGCCCGAGGAGCTGGCCATGCAGATGCCCGTCCTCAAGGAGGTGCTGGGCGCCCTGCGGGTGCCCATCTACGAGCAGGAGGGCTGGGAGGCCGACGACATCCTGGGCACCGTGGGCCGCCGCTGCGGCGAGGCCGGCTGGGACTGCGTCATCGTCACCGGCGACCGGGACAGCCTCCAGCTGGTGGACGACCACGTGACCGTGAAGCTGGTGACCACCAAGGGCGGCCAGACCACGGCCGCCCGGTACGACGAGGCCGCCTTCCGGGCGGAGTACGGCTTCGGCCCCCGGACGCTGATTGACCTCAAGGCGCTGATGGGGGACAGCTCCGACAACATCCCCGGCGTCCCCGGGGTGGGGCCCAAGACGGCCTCGGACCTGCTCCATCGGTTCGGCAGCCTGGACGGGGTCTACGAAAACCTGGACAGCCCCGAACTCCGTCCGGCCGTGCGGAAGAAGCTGGAGGCCGGCCGGGAGTCGGCCTACCTCTCCTATGGGCTGGCCACCATCCGCTGCGACGCGCCCATTGCCTTCGCGCCCCAGGACAACTGCATCCAGCCCCCCGACAAGCCGGCCCTGCGGGCGCTGTTCCGGCGGCTGGAGTTTGTGCGGCTCATGGACCGCTACGGCCTCAACGAGCCCGACGGCGAGCCGGCTGCCGTGCCGGCGGCCGCGCTGACCCGGCTGGAGGCCCTGCCGGCCCCGGGGGAGCCCTTCGCCCTGGTGCTGGAGGGGGAGACGGCCGCCGTGGCCACGGCCGACGGGGCCATGGCCCTGCCCCTGGACCAGGGCCGGGCGGCGCTGTCGGCCCTGCTGGAGGCGCCGGCCCCCCGGTTCTGCGCCGACTGGAAGACGCTGCTCCACGGCCTGGACGACGCCGGCCTGCCGGCGGCAGAGTTCTCCTTCGACGTGAGCCTGGCGGCCTACCTGTTGGACCCCTCCGACGGCCGCTACGGCCTGGACGATGTGGCCAAGCGGTATCTGGACGAGACGCCCGAGGGCCCCGAGGGCCGGGCGGCTGCGGTGTTCCGCCTGGCGCGGGAGCTTCGCAGCCGGCTGGAGGAGCAGAACCTCATCGACCTCTACGAGGCCGTGGAGCTGCCCCTCTGCCGGGTGCTCTACCGGATGGAGTCCGAGGGGGTGGCCGTGGACCGGGAGGCCCTGGCGGCCTTCGGGCAGATGCTCTCGGCCCAGATTGACGCCCTGCAAGGGGAGATCTACCGGATGGCCGGCCAGACCTTCAACATCCAGTCCACCCAGCAGTTGGGGGCCGTCCTCTTCGAGGACCTGGGGCTGCCGCCGGTCAAGAAGACCAAGACCGGCTACTCCACCAACGCCGAGGTGCTGGAGAAGCTCCAGCACAAGCACCCCATCGTCCAGGCGGTCATGGACTACCGGATGCTCACGAAGCTCCACTCCACCTACGCCGAGGGGCTGCTGAAGGTCATCGCCCCCGACGGGCGAATCCACACGACCTTCCAGAACCTGGTCACCGCCACGGGGCGGCTCTCCTCCACCGAGCCGAACCTCCAGAATATCCCGGTCCGCACCGAGCTGGGCAGCGAGATCCGGAAGATGTTCGTCCCCCGGCCGGGGTGCGTCTTCGTGGACGCCGACTACTCCCAGATTGAGCTGCGGGTCCTGGCCCACATCGCCGGGGACACGATTATGCAGCAGGCCTTCGCCGCCGGGGAGGACATCCACCGGGTCACGGCCTCCCAGGTCTTCGGCGTGGCCCCGGAGGACGTGACGCCGCTGATGCGCCGCCACGCCAAGGCGGTGAACTTCGGCATCGTCTACGGCATCTCCGACTTCTCCCTGGCCGACGACATCGGCGTCAGCCGGAAGGAGGCCCGCGCCTATATCGACAGCTATCTGGAGAAGTACGCCGGTGTCCGGGCCTATATGCACCGGGTGGTGGAGCAGGCCCGGGAGGACGGCTACGTGACGACCCTGATGGGGCGGCGGCGGTACCTGCCGGAGCTGAGCAGCCGCAACTACAATCTCCGGTCCTTCGGTGAGCGGTGCGCCATGAACACCCCGATTCAGGGGACGGCGGCCGACATCATCAAGCTGGCCATGGTCCGGGTGGCCGCCGCCCTGGAGCGGGCGTATCCGGCGGCGAAGCTGCTGCTCCAGGTCCACGACGAGCTGATTGTGGAGTGCCCCCGGGAGGACGCCCCCGCCGTCGCCGCCCTGGTGGAGGCGGAGATGGAGCAGGTGATGGACCTGTCGGTGCCCCTGGTGGCTGAGGCCAAAATCGGGGAAAGCTGGTACGCGGCCAAATGACGATTCTCGAGATGACGGCGGCCCACACGGCGGCCGTGGCGCAGCTGGAGGCCCGGTGCTTCGCTGACCCCTGGAGCGAGGCCTCGGTGGCCGGGGAGCTGGACAACCCCCTGAGCCTCTGGCTGGTGGCCGTGGACGGCGGCGGCAGGCTTCTGGGGTATGCGGGCAGCCAGGCGGTGCTGGACGCCGCCGACGTGATGAACGTGGCCGTGGCCCCCGAGGCCCGGCGGCAGGGGGTGGCCCGGGCCCTGCTGGAGGCCCTGGAGGCGCGGCTGCGGGCACGGGGCGTGGCCTCGCTGAGCCTGGAGGTGCGCCCCTCCAACGGGCCGGCCCTGGCCCTGTACGAGTCCCTGGGGTTCACCGAGGCCGGCCGCCGGCCGGGGTACTACCGGAACCCTCGGGAGGACGCCTGGATTCTCCGGAAGGAGTGGAAGCTATGAACGTTTTGGCCATCGAGTCCTCCTGCGACGAGACGGCCGTGGCCCTGGTCCGGGACGGCCGGCAGGTGCTGTGCGACTGTATCGCCTCCCAGGTGGACGTCCACCGGGTCTACGGCGGCGTGGTGCCGGAGATTGCCTCCCGGAAGCACATGGAGGCCATCTCCGGCCTGGCCGAGGAGGCCCTCCGCCAAGCGGGGCTGGGCCGGGGGGAGATTGACGCCGTGGCCGTCACCTGCGGCCCGGGGCTCATCGGGGCGCTGCTGGTGGGCGTCAACTTCGCCAAGGCGGCGGCCCTGGCCCTGGGGGTGCCCCTGGTGCCGGTCCACCACCTGCGGGGCCACATCGCGGCCAATTACCTGGCCTATCCCCAGCTGGAGCCGCCGTTTCTGTGCCTGGTGGTCTCCGGCGGCCACACGATGATTGTGGACGTGGCCGGCTACACGGAGATGGAAATCCTCGGCGGCACCCGGGACGACGCGGCCGGGGAGTGCTTCGACAAGGTGGCCCGGGTCCTGGGGATGCCGTACCCCGGCGGCGCGGCCCTGGACCGGACGGCGGCCGGCGCGCCCGAGGGGAAGTACCCGCTGCCGGTGGCCCACGTCCACGGGAACCCGCTGGACATGTCCTTCTCGGGGCTGAAGACGGCGGCCCTCAACTGCATCCACAACGCCCGGCAGCGGGACGAGGCCCTGGACGTGCCGGCCCTGTGCGCCGACTTCTCCCGGGCGGTCAGCGACACCCTGGTGCCCCGGACGGCGGCCGCCCTGGAGCAGACCGGACGGAAGAAGCTGGCCATCGCCGGCGGCGTGGCGGCCAACTCCCGGATCCGCCGGGATTTCACGGAAGTCTGTGCGCGGCTGGGCGTGGAGCTGTACGCGCCGCCGCTGAAGCTGTGCGGCGACAACGGGGCGATGATTGGGGCCCAGGGCTACTACGAGCTGCTCGCCGGCCACACGGCCGGCCCTGACCTCAACGCCTACGCCACGCTGCCCCTGTCTCCCTAGGCGCAGCCGCTTTTCCCAGAGCCGCCGCCCCGGCCCTTATCTTTGGCGGGATCCGGCCGATATGAAAAAACGGGCCAATTACACGCCAACGGGCAGCGGGGGCGTCCTCCGCCCGGAGGGGCCGGTCCGCGACGTCCTCGGCCGCCTCTGGGACGCTTTCCGGCAGAATCTCCGGGGCGCCGCCGGAGATCTGCTGGACATTGCCGCGTGGAAGGGGACGGCCCGTTGACTGAGGAACGAAACACCGCGCGCCGGCGTCTGCTCAGGGCAGACGCCGGCGCGCGGTGTTGCAATCTGGAAACAGGGCCGGTCTACTCCGCGGCTATCAGGTAGTAGTACACCGGCTGGCCGCCGGAGAGCAGGTTCACCTCGGCGTTGGGGCAGCGCTTCGTGAAGATGGACGCGGCCTTTTTGGCCTTTTTGGGCTCGATGTCCTGGCCATAGAAGATGGTCACGAACTCCTTGCCCTCCTGGGCCACCTGGATGGCCAGGTCCCCCAGGAGCTTTTCGATGTTCCGGTCGGTGCCGAAGAGGGAGCTGCCGTACAGGGCCAGATAGTCCCCCTGGCGGATCTGGAAGCCGTCAAACTCCGAATCCCGGGCCGCATAGGTAATCTGCATGGTGGTCACCGTGGCCAGGGCGTCCGTCATGGCGGCGGTGTTGACTTCCGTGTCCGCCTCGGGGTCGAAGGAGAGGAGCGCCGTGATGCCCTGGGGGATGGTCTTGGAGGGGATGACGACGACCTCCTTCTCGGGGCACAGGGGCGCGGCCTGCTCCGCGGCCATAATGATGTTCTTGTTGTTGGGGAAGACGAAGACCACTTCCGACGGCGTCCGCTGGATCTCCCGGAGGATGTCCTCGGTGGAGGGGTTCATGGTCTGGCCGCCCTGGATGATGCCGTCGGCGCCCAGGTCGCGGAAGGCCGAGGCCAGGCCGTCGCCGGCGCAGACGGCCACGACGCCGTATTTCTTCTCCGGCGGGGCGATTTTCGGGGTCAGCTCCTGCTCGCTGAGGACCTTCTCCGTGTGCTGGAGCCGCATGTTCTCAATCTTCACGGTCATCAGGCTGCCGTAGGTGAGGGCCTCCTCGATGGCCTTGCCGGGGTTGTTGGTGTGGACGTGGACCTTGATAATCTCGTCGTCGTCCACCAGCACCAGGCTGTCGCCCAGGTCGCTGAGGAACGTCCGCAGCGTCTCGGGGTCCTTGTCCCCCTCGCGGGAGATGATGAACTCGGTGCAGTAGGCGAAGGTGATGTCCTCGGTGGCAAACTCCGAGAAGCTGGCCTGCTCCCGGGGGGCCTCCTGGCCGGGCTCCGGGGCGATGACGTCCTCCCCGCGGAGGCTGGAGAGCATTCCCTCCAGGATGACGCAGAAGCCCATGCCGCCGGCGTCCACGACGCCGGCCTTTTCCAGCACCGGGTTCTGGTGGACGGTCTCGGCCAGGGCGGTTTTTGCGGCGGAGAGGGCGCACTCGAGCACGTGGTCCACTTCGTAGTTGGCTTCGGCCTCCACGGCGGCCACCTTGCCGGAGATCCGGGAGACGGTGAGGATGGTGCCCTCGGCCGGCTTCATGACGGCCTTGTAGGCGGCGTCCACGCCGGCGTTGAGGGCGGCGGCCAGGTCGGCGCCGTTGCCCTCGGTTTTGCCTTTGAGGGCCTTGGCAAAGCCCCGAAACAGCAGGGAGAGGATGACGCCGGAGTTGCCCCGGGCGCCCCGCAGCATGGCCGAAGACGTGGCGTCGGCGGCAGCCGTCAGGGTGGGGTTGTCCAGCTTGCGCAAGTCGGCGCAGGCGGTCTGAATGGTCATACTCATATTGGTCCCCGTGTCGCCGTCGGGCACGGGGAAGACATTCAGCTCGTTAATCTGCTGCTTGTGGATTTCAATCGAGGCGGCGGCACTGAGAATCATGCGGCGGAACGCCGCGCCGTCCATGGTCTGCCTCAAGATGTGACACCTCCGTATGCGGTCGCCCGCGTTTACTCAACAGTCATAGAGTCCACGAAGACGTTGACCGCCTTCACCTCCGCCCCGGTGGATTTGGAGACCACGTAGCGGACTTCGTCAATAATGGCTTTGCCCACGGCGGCGATGTTGACGCCGTGATCGATGACAATGTGAAGGTCGATGGAGATGGACTTGTCATCGTGGAAGGTGACCCGGACGCCCTTGCGCATGGCCTCGCGGCGGAGCAGGTGGACCAGGCCGTCAGTCATGGAGCGGACCGCCATACCCTTGACGCCGAAGCAGTTGGATGCGGCGACGCCGGCGATGTTGGTATAGACGCCGGCATCCACGGCGATGGCGCCCTTGTCGGTGCGGAGACGAATCATAGGGAAACCTCCTTTGGCTGAAGATACCTTTCGTTTATTGTACTGCATTTTCCCCCAAACGGCAAGGGGAATTTCACCTTGCGGGCAGAAGAAGCGGAAAAAGCGGGCGCCGCGGCCGCGGCGCCCGCACAGCGTGTCGAGAAACTCGACACGCTGTCGCCAAAATGCAGGCATTTTGGCGAGGGGATGCAGGCTCCCACGCGCACGGCCCGATGGGCC
>CAJFNZ010000055.1 GCA_904395905.1 uncultured Oscillospiraceae bacterium
CACCCGCAGGTAGGCGGTGTCGGCCTCGGCCACCCCGGCGTCCGTCAGGGCGACCGACTTGGCACCGGCCTCGTCCACGGCCGCGCCGGTCGTCGTGCCGGTCCCGGGCACGTAGCCCTCGGCGTCGAAGTCCTTGGAGCGGATGGCGCCGGTGGCGGCGTCAATCTCATAGTCGTACTCCGTCGCCGTCGCCGCCACATAGAACTCCACGTCGTAGACCTGGACCCCGTCGTCGTAGTCCAGCTGCACCCGCAGGTAGGCGGTGTCGGCCTCGGCCACCCCGGCGTCCGCCAGGGCGATGGCCTGGGCTCCCGCCTCGTCCACGGGGCCGGAGACGGCGGCGGCGTCCGCACCGGCGACCGCCTCGCTGCTGGTCTCAATGACCGCGCCGGTCACGGCGTCCACCGCGTAGTGGTAGTTGGTGGCGCCGTCGGTGAAGTCCAGCGCGTAGTAGGCCGTGCCGTTCCGGTCCTCCAGCTGGGCGGTGGTGAAGGTGGCGTCGGCGGCGGTCATCTGGGAGGCGGCCAGGGCCGTCTCCTTGGCGGCGTCCAGGCCCACGTAGCCGGGCGAAGCGGTGGGCGTGCTGGCGCAGGCGGCCAGCACCGCGGCCAGGGACAGGGACGCAACTGCAACAGAAATCATTTTTTTCATGCGGTACACAACCTTTCAACAGGAGTTTCTCTCGTTTATGTACCCAGCATACATCGGAAAGATTAAAACTGTATTAGAACGCTAGGAATTTTTTTCACCCGCCCGCACCGCGGGAAACCGGAGGGTGAAGCAGCTGCCCACGCCCTCGGTGCTCTCCACCGAGACGTCGCCGCCGTGGAGGGCGGCAATCTGCCGGACCATGGTCAGCCCCAGGCCGGTGCCGCCGCTGCCGCTGCGGGCGGCGTCCACCTGGTAGAAGCGCTGCCAGATCTTGTCCATCTGGTCGGCCGGGATGCCGATGCCGTCGTCCCGGACGCTCAGCAGGACCGCGTCGTCCATGTGGCGGAGCGTCACCCAGATGTGGCCGCCGTCCCGTCCGTAGCGGGCAGCGTTGTTCAGGAGGTTTTGCAGCAGCCGGCTCATCAGCGTCACGTCGAAGACGGCGCGGACCTCCGGCTGCACGTCGGTCTGGATGGTCACGCGGTGGGGCAGGGCCGGCTGCTCGGCGCAGATGACCTCCACCAGGTCGCTCAAGTCGGCCTCCTCCATCGCGGCCCGCTGGGTCCCCTGGTCGAGCCGCGTCATCTGGAGCAGCTGGCTGATGAGGGCGGACATCTTCCGGGCCTGGCGGTCAATGACGTCGATGGCCTGGCGGTACTGCTCGACGGTCTCGGCGTGGCCGGCCTCGGCGCACTGGGCCAGAATCACGGCCGTGGGGGTGCGCAGCTCGTGGGAGGCGTCGGAGGTGAACTGCTTTTCGGCCTCAAAGGACCGCTCCAGCCGCTCGAACATGGAGTCGAAGGCCGTGGCCAGGCGGCTGATTTCGTCCCGCCCGGGCGGCAGGCCGATGCGCCGGGAGAGGTCGCGCCCCTCGCCGATGGCGCCGGCGGCGGCCACAATCCGGTCGATGGGCCGGAAGGTGGAGCGGACCAGCAGATACGCCCCCACGCCGCCCAGGACGACCAGCAGCGGCAGCAGCAGCAGGGCGATGCCGATGAGGTCGCCCACCACCTCGGCCGACTCGGGCACCTGGAGGAGCCCCCGCACCCACACGCCGTCCTCCCAGCCGAAGGGCAGCCAGAAGTCTATCACATAGTAGTCGTCGCTGCCGGAAGCCTCCCGCAGGGCGCCGTTTTCAAAGGCCAGCCCCTCGGGGGCCGACAGCGGCGGCTGGCCGGCCAGCAGCGCGCCGGAGGCGTTGTAAATCAGCGTGTAGACGCCGCCGCGGGTGAAGACAAAGCCTTCCCCCAGGCTCAGCGAGCCGTCGGCGGCCCGGGAGATCTCGGGGAGGTTGGCCCGCACCGTCGTCTCCAGCTGCTCGTGGGCGTTGTCGGTGACGACGGTGCTGGTGACCGTCACCAGGAAGGCCAGCACGGCCGCCACCAGCACCAGCAGCAGCGCGGTCATCAGGACGGTCAGCTTCAGCTTGACCGACAGCCGCTTCACGGCGCTTCCCTCAGCACCCAGCCGGCGCCGCGGACCGTGTGGATGAGCTTCCGGTCGAAACCGTTGTCCAGCTTTTTGCGCAGGTAGGCGATGTAGACGTCCACCACGTTGGAGCCGCCGGTGTAGTCGTAGTTCCAGATGTGGTCCTCCAGCTGCGTCCGGGAGATGACCGAGCCCTTGTGGCGAATCAGGTACTCCAGGATGGCGTACTCCTTGGCCGAGAGGCTGATGGGCTTCCCGGCCCGGGTCACGGTGCGGCTGACGGTGTCCACCGTCAGGTCGGCCACCGAGAAGACGCTGGTCTTCTGGGCGCCGTACTTCCGGGTGACGGCCCGGATCCGCGCCAGCAGCTCCTCCATGTCGAAGGGCTTGACCAGGTAGTCGTCGGCCCCCAGGTCCAGCCCGGCAATCCGGTCGTGGACGCTGTCGAGGGCCGTCAGGAAGATGACCGGCACCGCCGAGCCCCGGTCGCGCAGGGTCTTGAGCACCTCCCGGCCGTCCACCTTCGGCATCATGATGTCGAGAATCACGCAGTCGTATTCGGCCCCGTCGAGAAAGTCCAGGGCCTCCTGCCCGTCGAAGCAGGCGTCCACGCCGTAGCCGGCCCGCTCCAGGGCCCGGCAAATCAGGCGGTTCATATCCCGTTCGTCCTCCGCCACGAGAACGCGCATAGCAATTCCGCTCCTCTCCCGCGGCCCTGCGGCCGCCGCACTGTGTAACCCCGCCGCGTTACAGCACCAGCAGCGCCTTGGGGGCCTCCGTCAGGTTCCGGCAGCCGCCGGACACCAGCTGCACCACATCCTCAATCCGCACGCCGAAACGGCCCGGCAGATAGATGCCCGGCTCGGCCGAGACGACGCACCCCTCCGGCAGGGGCCGCCCGTTGGCGGGGCCGGCGTTGGGGCTCTCGTGGATCTCCACGCCCAGGCTGTGGCCGAAGCTGTGGGTGAAATACGCCCCGTAGCCGGCCGCCTCGATGACGGCCCGGGCCGCCCCGTCCAGCTCCTTCCCAGGGATCCCGGCCCGGGCGGCGGCGATGCCGGCCTCCTGGGCCGCCAGTACCGTACCGTAGACGGCGGCCATCTCCTCGGTCACGTGGCCCACGGCCACGGTCCGGGTCATGTCGGAGCAGTACCCCTCGCACAGGGCCCCGAAGTCCATCGTCACAAAGTCCCCCGCCGCCACGGCCTTGTCCGTGGGGACGCCGTGGGGCATGGAGCTGTTGGCCCCCGAGACGACAATCGGCTCGAACGAGACGTCGTCGGCGCCGTAGGTGCGCATCAAAAATACCAGCCGCGCCGCCAGGAACCGCTCGGTGACGCCGGGGCGGATGTCGTTGAGGACCTCGGCCAGGGCCCGCTCGGCAATTCGTTGGGCCCGAACCATCCGATTCAGCTCCTCGCCGTCCTTCCGGGCCCGGAGCGCCCCCAGCAGCGCCGAGGCCGGGACCAGCTCGCAGGGCAGCGCCTCCCGCCAGCGGTTGTAGTCGGCCACGGTCATGGCCCCGTCGTCGAAGCCCAGACGGCGGACCCCGTGGCGGCCGGCGGCCTCTGCGACCAGCTGCTCATAGGGATGCGCCCGGTCCGTCAGGCCCACCCGGGCCCCGGAGATCTTCGCCTCGGCCGCCTCGATGTAGCGCCCGTCGGTCCAGTAGTACGCCGTCCCGTCGGCCATAATGAGACAGGCCCCGTCGGTGCCGTGGGAATCGAAGCCCACGGCGTAAAACCGGTTGGCCCGGCAGGTCAGCAGCACCGCGTCCAGGCCCGCCGGGGCCAGGGCGGCGGCGATGGCAGAACAATGGTTCATTGCAAATACGCCTCCATCCAACTCATTCGTTCGCCGCCTGCACCCGCCGGCCCAGCCGCCGGACGACGGCCGCGGCAGTCCAGCCGGCGGCAGCGCCGATGAGAACCCCCGCCAGCACGTCCGTCGGATAGTGGACCATCAGGTACAGCCGGGAGAGGGCCATGGCCAGCACCGCCAGCCAGCACGGCCACAGCCGCCGGCGCGGCCCCAGGAAAAAGAGCGCGGCCATGGCCGCCGCCGTCGCGGTGGCGTGGCCTGAGGGGAAGGACTTGTCCGACTCCGTCTCCCCGCCGGCCTCCTCCCACCACTGGGCCAGCTGGCTCCCCGGGTCGGCGTAGGGCCGCTCCCGGGCCACCAGGGGCTTGAGCAGCACGTTGGTGCACAGGGCCCCCAGGGCCAGGGCCAGCAGGACGGCCGCGCCGAAGCGCCGCCACCTCCGCACCGCCAGGAGCCCCAGGCCCAGGAGAATCAGCACGATGCCGCCCTGCCCCAGGAAATCCAGCAGCCGGGCCAGCGGGCCCAGCACGACGTCGGCGGCGCTCTGCTGCACCGTATGGACGGCGCCCAGCAGGGCGGTATCAAACCCGGCGAAGGCCGTATCGAGCCACTGGGCAAACGCGGACGCTCCCACAGGCCGCACCCCTTTCTGAACTGTTCTGTGGTGTTTTTAGTATTGTACTCCATTCCATCTGGTCCGGCAAGGGGCAAAATGGGCGGCCCCATCGGGGCCGCCCATCTGCGCGAGACCGGTTACACGCGGACAATTTTATAGTACGTCCTGGCCGTCAGCCGGTACGTCAGCAGATAGAACACCAGGAACAGCCCCGCCGTGCCGGCCGTGCAGAGCAGGAACAGCCGGGTGTTGTACAGTTAGAACCCCTGCAGGATCTTGCAGAGGGCCGGGAAGGCCACGGCGATGTGGACGACGGCCATCACCAGAGGGAGGTAGAACATCAGCAGCACCTGCCGGGAGATGACGCGCCGCACCTCCTTGGCGCTCATGCCCACGTTCTGGAGGATCCGGAAGCGGCCGTGGTCGTCAAAGCCCTCGGTAATCTGCTTGTAGTAGAGAATCAGCACCACCGCAATCAGGAACAGCGCCACGAAGAAGAGGCCGATGAAGAGGAGGCCGCCATACATCTCGTAGAAGCCCGCCTCCTGCCAGTGGCGGGCCGCGACGTTGCCCATGCGCTCCACCCGCCCGGCCAGGAACTCCCGGAGGTGCTCGCAGAAGGGCTCCAGGTTCTCGCCGGCGGCGTCGAAGTTGTACTGGACGCTGATGAGCCGGACCGTGCCGCCGTCGGCCGGCAGGGCCTCGTTGTGCCGCGCGGCCACGGCCTCCAGGGTCTCGTAGTCGGGGACGATGACCGTCAGCGACCCGCCGCCGCCGGCCTCGGAGGCCAGGAAATCCGGCTGACCCTCCAGCTGCCCGGCGATGGAGAAGCTCCAGCCGTCCAGCTGCAGCGCGCCCACCCGCAGCGGCCCGGCCACGTCGCAGACCAGGACCTCCCCCGGCGCCAGCGCCACATCCGCCCCGGCAATCCGGTTGTAGTCGGCCGCCGTCAGGGCCAGCAGCGTCTTGGTCTGCCCCCCGAAGTACGGCGCCGCCGTGTAGACGCCGCCGCCCTGGTCCAGCACGGCGCCGGAGAAGACCCGCAGGCCCACGGCGTTGGAGAGGGTCACGCCGTACTGCGCCGCCGCCTCGGCGGCGGCCTCCTCCAGCGCCTCCAGGTCGCCGTCGCCGGAGGAGATGGCGTCCACATTGACCATCCGGGGGTAGCTCCGGTAGAGCATATCCTGCTCGCCCAGGAACAGGCTGACGGTGGTGGACATCGTCACCAGCACGCAGGTGGAGAGGATGCAGATGGCCGCCAGCCCCGCCGCGTTCTGCTTCATCCGGTAGAGGAGCGTCGAGACCGTCAGGAAATTCCGCGGCCGGTAGTAGAAGCCGCGGCAGCGCTTCATGGCCTTGAGGATGGCGATGGAGCCGGCGGTGAACAGGCAGTAGGTGCCCGCCATGACCAGCAGCGCCGCCGGCAGGAACGCCACCAGCGCGTCGGCCGCGTTGGCCGGCAGCAGGGCCAGGGCGTAGCCGCCGCCCAGCGTCGCCACGCCCAGCAGCGCCAGGAGCCACCGGGCCTTCGGCTCCCGCTCCCCCTGGCTCTCGCTGCGCAGCAGCTCCATGGGGCGGCTCCGGAAGACGGCGGCGACGTCGTAGACCAGCACCAGCGCGAAGGCCCCGGCAAAGACGCCGGCCGTGGAGCCCACGGCCTCCAGGGGGAACCACAGCTCCAGGGAGATGGCTCCCCGGGTCAGCCGCTGGAGCAGCAGCCGGAACAGCTGGGAAAAGAGGGCCCCGGCCGCCATGCCCAGCACGACGCCGCCCACGGCCACCAGCAGCACCTCCCAGACGAGCACCAGGCAGATGTGGCGCTTCTCCATGCCCAGGACGCTGTACAGCCCGAACTCCCGCCGGCGGCGGCGAATCAGGAAGCTGTTGGTGTAGAACAGCACCAGCAGCGACAGCACGCCCAGCAGCCACGCGCCCATGCCGAGAATCATCGAGAGGGAGCCGCCGCCGGAGATGCCGCTCTCGGCCACGACGATGGCCAGGGAGGCCATGCAGTCGTACATGGCCGCCAGCAGGAACACGGCCAGCAGGTACGGCCGGTAGATGGAGTGGTTCTTGCGGATGTTGGAGACGGCCAGCTTCGGATAGAACAGCGCCTTACCCACGGTACATCCCTCCCGTCGCCAGGACCGTCAGGGTGTCGGAGATGGTCTCGTAGAACTGCCCGTCGGTCCGGTCGCCCCGGTAGAGCTGGTGGTAGAGGACGCCGTCCTTCAGGAACAGCACCCGCCCGGCGCGGCTGGCCGCCCGGACCGAGTGGGTGACCATCAGGATGGTCTGCCCCCGGCCGTTGAGCTGGCCGAAGACCGTCATCAGCCCGTCGGCCGACCGGGAGTCCAGCGCCCCGGTGGGCTCGTCGGCCAGCAGCAGCCGCGGGCCGGTAATCATCGCCCGGGCGGCCGCGGCCCGCTGCTTCTGGCCGCCGGAGACCTCGTAGGGGTACTTGGCCAGCAGGTCGGCAATCTCCAGCTCCACCGCCAGGGGCCGCAGGCGGCCCTCCATCTCGGCGTAGCTCCGGCCGGAGAGGACCAGCGGCAGCAGAATGTTGTCCTTGAGGGAAAAGGTGTCGAGCAGGTTGCAGTCCTGGAAGACGAACCCCAGGTGCTCCCGGCGGAAGGCCGCCAGCCGCCCCTCGGGGATGGCCGCCAGGTCCTCGCCGTCGAGCAGCACCTGGCCGTCCGTCGGCCGGTCCAGGGCGGCCAGCAGGTTCAGCAGCGTCGTCTTGCCCGAACCGGACTCCCCCATGATGGCCGTGAACTCCCCCTCCTCCACGGTGAAGCTCACATCCTCCAGGGCCCGCACGGTGTTCCCGCCGAAGCGGGTCGTGTATACTTTTTGCAGATGGCGAACGTCCAGCAGCGCCATATGACCGCCTCCTTCTTGAGATGGTCCCAGCATACCGCACCGGGCCGGCCGCCGCCATCGATTTGCCTTACAGTTCGGCCGCCGAACCTTACGGTTTTGTAAGGCGGCTCACTCCACCGGCAGCTTCGCCCGGGACAGGTCCAGCCGGACCGTCGTCCCCTCGCCCGGCCGGGAGGCGATGGAGACGCCGTGGCCCAGCAGGTCCGCGGCCCGGCGGACCAGGGCCAGGCCGATGCCGGTGGCGCGGCCGCCCTCCCGTCCGGCGGCGCCGGTGTAGCCCCAGGCAAAGACCCGGGGCAGGTCCTCGGGGCGGATGCCGATGCCGTTGTCGGCCACGGCCAGGGTGTCGGTCCCCGGCTCGAAGAAGACCCGCACCAGCCCGCCGGGGCGGGTGTACTTGGCGGCGTTCGTCAGCAGCTGCTCGAGGATGAAGACGAGCCACTTGGCGTCGGTCAGCACCTGGCGCTCCAAATCGCCCAGCTCCAGCCGGACGCCGCGGCCGATGAACAGCGTCGCCACCTCCTTGGCCGCGCGGCGGACCAGGGGCGCGGCCGCCTGCCGCTCCAGCACCAGGTCGCCCGGCGCGGCCAGGCGCTGGTACTGGAGCGCCATGTCGGCGTACTGCTCCAGCCGCCACAGCTCCCAGCCCATGGCCTCGCGGTCCGGCTCCGGGTCCTGGAGCAGCAGGCCCAGGGCCGCCAGGGGCGTCTTCACCTGGTGGCTCCAGAGGGTGTAGTAGAGGCGGGCCTGGTCGGCCGCCTCGGCGGCCTCGGCGCGCTCGCGGCGGCGGCAGCGCTCCACGGTCCCCAGCACCGACAGGTACCGGGCCAGCAGGGCGTCGCCCTCCCGGGGCAGCTCGCCGAGGCCGTCGGGGGCCATGGCCTCCAGCCGGTCCAGCGCCTCCATGCGCCGCCGGTAGGCCCGGAAGTCCACGGCCGCCGCGCCCAGAAGCAGCACCGTCGTCAGCAGCGCCGTGTAGAGGGCCGGCCGCCAGTCGGCGTAGTAGAGGCCGTAGAGCAGGAACAGCAGCCCGTAGGCCAGCAGCGCCAGCAGGGCCGCCCAGCGGCGGCTGCGGAGGTACGCCCTCAGCATAGGGCCGCCTCGTCCAGCCGGTAGCCCTCGCCCTTCTGGGTGACGATGCACGCGCCGGCGCCGATGCCCGCCAGCTTCCGCCGGAGGCGGGTGACGTTGACGGTGAGCGTGTTGTCGTCGATGAAGTCCTCCCGCTCCCACAGGGCGCGGATGAGGGCCTCCCGCCGGACGGTCCGGCCGGGGCTCTCCAGCAGCTGGCGGAGGATCTGGGCCTCGTTTTTCGTCAGCTGGCACGACTGCCCGCCGAAGCGGGCGGTCCCGTCGGCCAGGGAGAGGGTCAGCCCGCCCCGGGTCAGGGCGGACTCCCCGGCGCCGAAGTCGTAGCTGCGGCGCAGGAGGGCCTGAATCTTGGCCACCAGGACGTCCATGTTGAACGGCTTTGCCAAAAAGTCGTCGGCCCCCAGGTTGACGGCCATGACCAGGTTCATGTCGTCGCCGGCGGAGGTGAGAATCAGGATGGGCACCCGGCTGCGGCGGCGCAGCTCGGCGCACCAGTGGAAGCCGTTGTAGAGGGGCAGGCCCAGGTCCAGCAGCACCAGGTCCGGCCGGTAGTCGTCGAAGGTCTCGGCAACGCGGGCGAAGTCGTCGGCCAGGCGGGTCTCCCAGCCCCAGCGCCCCAGCTGCCGGGCCAGGGCCCCGGCGATGGCCGGGTCGTCCTCCACGATGAGGATCTTATACATGGCCGTCCCTCCCCTGCCGTCCGGCGCCGGCCGGAATTGCCGGGAACCGCGTCCACGGCGCCGCCTGCGGCGGCGGGCACGTCACCGCCGCGCGGCCGCCGCCGGGCAGCGGGAACGCCAGCTCTGCGGACCACAGCCCCAGCGGGCCCTTCCCGCCGCCGTAGGGGCCGTCCCCCAGCAGCGGCAGGCCCCGGGCCGCAAACTGCGCCCGGATCTGGTGCGTCCGCCCCGTCAGCAGCCGGACGCGCACCAGGGCGCAGCCCGCCTCGACCGCGACGGTCTCATACTCCAGCGCCGCCTCCCGGACGCCCCGGCGCTTCCGCGTCACCACGTACGTCTTGTTCCGCCGGGGGTCGTGGTACAGCAGGTCCTCCAGCCGCCCCGCCGGCGCGTCCGGCACGCCGCGGAGGGCCGCCAGATACGTCTTTTCCAGCTGTCCCAGCCGGATGGCCTCGCTGAAAAAGGCCGCCGCCTCCCGGGTCCGGGCGCAGAGCATCGCCCCGCCCGCCGGCCGGTCCAGCCGGTGGACCGGGTACGCCTCGCCGCCCAGCAGGGCCCGCAGCGCCGCCGGGACGCCGCCGGCCTCGTCCTGGGACGACTGCCCCGGCTCCTTGCGGCACACGGCCGCCTCGGCGCTCTGCCAGAGGAGCTCCATTCCTCCCACCTCCAAAAAATCCGCCCCGGGCCTTTGTGCCCGGGGCGGCGGATTTCACTTCTCGACGCTCTTGTAGCGGCTGTACGCCACCACCACCCGGCGGTTGGGCTCGGAGCCGGTGGAGTACGTCGTCACATCCTCCACATCCTGGAGGGCCGCGTGAATCACGTGGCGCTCATAGGCGTTCATCGGCTCCAGGGTGATGTTCCGCCGGAACTTGACCACCTTGCCGGCCACCTTGTGGGCCAGCCGCCGCAGGGACTCCTCCCGCTTGAGCCGGTAGTTCTCCGCGTCCACGCTGATGCGCGAGCGCTTGCCGGCGTCCCGGTTGACCACGTAGTTCGTCAGATGCTGGATGGCGTCCAGCGTCTCGCCCCGGTGGCCGATGAGCATCCCCAGGCTGGGGCCCACCAGGTCCACGGTGTAGGTGTCCTCGCCGGTCTTGACGGCGTGGGGCACCGCGTCGGAGCCCATCTGGGCCAGCAGGCCCTTGAGGAAGGTCTCCACCCGCTCCTCCATGGAGCCGGGCTGGGCCACGGGATACTCCTTGGGCGGCGCCTTGGGGGCCGGGGCCGGCTGCTCGGCCTTGGGCGTCTCCGCCCGCTCCGGCTTCCGCTCCGGGCGGGGCGGCTTCTCGGCGGCTCTGGGCGCCGGCTTTTCGGCGGCCTTGGGCGCTCGCTCCTCCCGCTTCTCCGCCTCCCGCTGGCTCTTGGGCACGTAGGGCTTGGGCTTGCTCCGCGAGGCGGACGACAGCGCCGCCGCCGGCACGGGCACCTCCTCGTCGGCCTCATACGTCACCTTGACCTTGGCCGGCTGGGCGCCGATGCCCAGAAAGCCCGACTTGGGCTGCTCGAGAACCTCCACGGACACGCTGGTGCGGTCCATCTGCAGCTGCTCCAGGGCCGCCGCGATGGCCAGATCCAGCGTCTTGCCGGTGGTGATGATAAACTTTTCCATATTGACAGCTCCTTAGACTCTCTTCCGAGGCGCTCAGGCCTCGCTCCCGCCCTCGGCGGTCTCCGGCTCGTCGTCGGGCTCGGCGGCCGCGTCGGCCGCAGCGCGGATCTCATCGGACAAATCGTACCCGCCGGGGCCGCCGGTGTCGCGGCCGTAGCGCACGGCCTTGTAGGCCCGGCCGCGGCAGTAGGGCCGGTCTTCAATGCCGGAGAAGTAGCGCTCCTCGTCGGACTTCTCGCGGGCTGTCCGCAGGGCCTCCCGCTCCTCGGGGGAGAGCTTGCCCTCCACGGCGGGGCCGCGCCCGGCCTTCTCCTTGGCGGCCAGCTTCTTCCTGGAGGTGTTCGGGTCGGCCACGTCGCCCAGCTTGGCGCGGCGCTCGGCGCGGATCCGCTCCCGCTCGGCCTCCCGGGCAGCCTCCTCGGCGGCCTCCTGGCGGCGGATCTCATCCTCCGCGTCGTAGATCTTCCGGTAGTGCTTCGTCAGGAAGAAGTCCTGCACCACGCCGAACACGGACTGGGCAATCCAGTACAGGGAGATGCCGGCCGGGAAGCTGAAGCCAATCCACAGCGTCATCAGCGGCATAAAGATGTTCATGGTGCGCATGGACTTGTTGAGGGTCGCGGCGGCGTCCTCGTCCTGCTCGCCCCTGTTGTTGGTGGCCACGGAGGAGTTGAACTTCTGGGTGGCCCACATGGAAAGCCAGTTGAACGCAGCAGAGAGCAGCGGCATGAGGAACAGGCCGATTTCCGCCCAGCCGGCCAGCGTCCAGAAGCGCCACGTGGGCACCAGGCCCAGGTTGACGCCGAAGAGCGTGAAGTTGATGGGCGTCAGGCTGGCGTTCGCCAGTTCCGGAATCGCCTCGCGGATCTGCGGCAGGAATTCGCCGATGCGGCTGGCGGCGGCCAGCTGGTGGTAATAGGCGTTGGAGCCCAGGTCCACGCCCTTGTCGAGCATCAGCTGGACAATCTCCTGGGCGTGCTCCGCGCTCAGGTGCATCATGTAGACCATCGGCTCCCGGATGACCTGGTACAGCGGAATCAGAATCAGCAGCGGCAGCAGCGACCACAGGCAGCCGCCGGTGGTGGAGACGCCCTCTTTCTTGTAGAGCTTCATGACCTCGGTCTGGTACCGGGCCTTGTCGTCGCCGTATTTGGCCTCCAGGGCCTTGAGCCTGGGGGCCATCCGGGACATCTTCATCATGCTCTTTTTGCTTTTGGCGCTGATGGGCAGAAGAATCAGCTTGACGGCCAGGGCAAAGAGCACCAGCGCCGCGCCGTAGTTGTCCGTGAGGAGATAGAGCCACTCCAGCACGTACCCGAATGGTATCGTGATGATGTCGGTGATTGAGTTCAAGACAGTCTTCCTTTCCACGTCGTCCCCGGGGCGCCGGGCGTCTCAGGGGACCGGGTCAAAGTAATCGCCCCGGTAAAAGGGCTGGCAGCGGAGCAGCCGCCGGAAGGCCAGCCACCCGCCCTTCCACGGGCCGTACTTCTCAATGGCCTCCAGCGCGTACTGGGAACACGTGGGGCTGAAGCGGCACCGGGACGGCAGGCCCGGGGAGATGTGCTTCTGATAGAAGCGGATGAGGGTGAGCAGCAGCCGTTTCATGGCTCCGGGTTCGCCTCCTGCAAAAGCCCCAGCCGGCCGGCCAGGGCGAGGTAGGCCCGCTCCAGCTGCCCGTAGGGGGCGTCCACGGCGCGGCCCCGCGCCACGACGACGATGTCGTAGCCCCGGCGGAACGCGCCCTCGTGGAGCCGGTAGATCTCCCGCAGGCGGCGGCGCAGGCGGTTGCGGACCACGGCGTGGCCCAGCTTGGCCGAGACCGTCAGGCCCACCCGGTTGCCGTCGGTGCCGTTGCGCCGGCAGTAGAGCACCAGGTAGCGGTTGGCGGCGCTGGCGCCCCGCCGGTAGAGCCGGCGGAACAGGTGATTTTGCTTCAGCGACTGGGTAAACTCCATGCAACTGCCTCCCCGCCGGCCGCGGCCGGCTTGCCGGGCTGCCGGGGGCGGCTCCGCCCGTTTCGGCAGTCTGATAAACGGAGGGGGCGAACAGAAGCTCGCTCCTTCCATTCACCCCTCAAAATTCGCGGCATATTCTGCGCACGGGCTCAGTAGCTGAGTCTGGCTCTGCCCTTGGCGCGGCGGCGGGCCAGGACCTTGCGGCCGTTGGCGGTGGACATTCTCTTGCGGAAGCCGCAGACCTTCGAGCGATAGCGCTTCTTGGGCTGGTAGGTACGAACGGTAGCCATGTGGTACACCTCCTGATTGGGAATCATGCTCAACAGCCGCCCAGTGCGGCCGCAGCGGTCACTTGGAAATTGGGCAAACGTCCCCTTTCGGGGCGGATACGGGGAATATTATATCGTATGGCTCGTCCGGCTGTCAACCAAAACGCCAAACTTTTTTGGAAATATCCGCAAAGTTGTGGCCCCCCGCCGGAGGGGCCACAAGATCTGGCGCTACCGGTTCCGCGTCAGCGGCTGGGAGCGCTCCTGCAGCTCCAGCAGCACGCCGATAATCTGGTTGGAGAGCAGCAGCCCCCGCGGCGTCAGCCGCCAGCGGCCGTCCTCCTTGACGGCCAGGCCCTTTTTCGCGTAGATCTCCATCGCCCGCTCCAGGGGCTCGAAGGGCAGCAGGAAGCGGCTGACGTACTCCCCCTCCTCGATGCCCTCGGCGATGCGCATCCGCAGCATCAGGTACTCGCCGGCCCGCTCCCGGGGCGCGACGCTCTCGCACTCGGAGAGGACGACGCCCCCCTTCAGCACCCCCTGGATATACGTCTCGATGTCGGCCTTGGCCGTGAAGCGCTTGCCGGCAAAGTCCGAGGACGCCGACGGGCCGAACCCCAGGTACTCCCCGCCGGTCCAGTACTTGAGGTTGTGGCGGCAGGCCATGCCCTCCCGGGCGAAGTTGGAGATCTCGTACTGGCCGTACCCGAAGTCCTCCAGGGTCTCCACCGCGTAGAGGTACATATCGGCCTGCGCGTCGTCGTCGGGGAGGTTGGCCCCGTCGCGGTAGGTGTAGAGCCGCGTGCCCGGCTCCACCTTCAGCCCGTAGCAGGAGACGTGGTCGGGCTTCATGTCCAGCACGTGCCGGAGGGTGGCCATCCACTTCTCCCGGGTCTGGTTGGGCAGGCCGAACATCAGGTCCACCGAGATGTTCTCAAATCCGGCCTCCCGGCCCCGCTGGACCGCCTGGACGGCCTGCTCGTAGGTGTGGGGCCGGCCCAGGGCCTTGAGGACCTCGTCGGCGTCGTTCTGGACCCCCAGGCTCATGCGGTTGAACCCGGCGGCGCGGAGCTTCTTCAGGGTGATGCCGTTGACCGAGTCGGGGTTGGCCTCGAACGTCACCTCGCAGTCCCGGGACAGGGTGAACCGCCGGTCCAGCTCGTGGAGGATCCGCTTGAGCCCGTCGGCCCCGAAGAACGACGGCGTGCCGCCGCCGAAGTAGACCGAGTCCACCACGTACGTCGGCGCCAGGGCGGCCGCCTCCTTGATGTGGGTGACCAGCGCGTGGAGGTAGCGGTCCATCAGCTCCTTGCTGCGGCCGCCGCCCAGGGAGTAGAAGTCGCAGTACTCGCACTTGCTGCGGCAGAAGGGGATGTGGACGTAGACGCCC
>CAJFNZ010000056.1 GCA_904395905.1 uncultured Oscillospiraceae bacterium
CCGGGCCGACGAGCGCGGCATGGTCCGCGGCCACCAGTTCAACAAGGTGGAGATGTTCCAGTACACGCTGCCGGAGAAGTCCGACGAGGCCTTCGAGGAGCTGGTCACCAAGGCGGAAAACCTGGTCAAAGGGCTGGGCTTCCACTTCCGGACGGTGAAGCTGGCCGCCGGCGACTGCTCGGCCTCCATGGCCCGGACGTACGACATCGAGATTCAGATTCCCTCGATGAACGGCTACAAGGAGGTCTCCTCGGTCTCCAACGCCCGGGACTACCAGGCCCGGCGGGGCAACATCCGCTTCCGCCGCGAGGCCACGGGCAAGCCGGAGTTTGTCCACACGCTCAACGGCTCCGGCCTGGCCACGTCGCGGATCTTCCCGGCCATGGTGGAGCAGAACCAGCGGGCCGACGGCTCGGTGGTCGTGCCCGAGGTGCTGCGCAAATACCTGGGCGGCCTCGAAGTCATCGAAAAGTGATAACACTCACGAAAAAACCGGCCCGCATGGGCCGGTTTTTTCTGCGTTATGGATGGCCGTTCAGCAGCCGCAGCCCTCGTCGCAGCAGCCGCAGTTGTTGTTGCCGCCCCACAGCATCACGATGATGATGAGGATGATAATCCACCACCAGCTGTTGCCGACGGCGAAGATCCCGGAAGAATTGCAAGACATAACTGTGAACCTCCTAACAAAAATCGGAGCGCTTGCCGCTCATTCCATGGTATGTCGCCGGTCCGATTTTGTGAAAGGGGGCGGGGAGATTTTTGCGGTGCGCCCGCGGCGCAGGAAGTCTTATCCGATGCGCCGCCCGGCCACCGTGACCAGGCCCTCCGCCAGGGCCTCCTGGGTGAGGACGCCGTCCGCCGTCAGCCGGTTCATCAGCAGCTGCCCGCTGGCCTGGTCCACGCCGAACAGCGCGTAGTACGAGAGGTAGACCATCCGATAGCGGTAAAAGGTCCCGGAAGACAATGCCGCAATCTCCTCCGCGGAAAACAGGTCCAAGTCCGCCCCGTCGTCCAGCGCCGAGGCGTAGGTGAAGTCCGTGCCCTCGTCGTACCCGAGGGCGCGCAGCAAAAACGTCAGGTAGTGCTGGCAGGTGATGGCCCGGTCCGGAGAGAAGGCCGTCGCCGAGGTGCCGGTCGTCAGGCCCTCCCGGTAGGCGTAGGCCACGTAGGGCCGCGCCCAGTGGTCGGCCGGGACGTCGGTGAACGGGCAGTCGCCGGTGTAGGCCAGGGCCTCGTCCTCCAGGCCCAGCAGCCGCAGGAACATCACCAGGCCCTGGGCGCGATTGGCAGTATTCTCCAGAACGTAGCCGGTCCCGGTCCCCTGGAACAGGCCCATGGCGTCCAGGGCCGCCGCCATCGAGCCGTAGTCGGTCGCCTCGGAGGGATCCAGCCGGCAGACGCCGGAGACGGTCACCTCGCAGGTGGCCGACTGGACCTCCAGGGCGGCGTCGCCGCCGGCCATGTAGAGGGTCTGGGCCGCCAGCTGGCCGCCGGTGGCGACCGCCTGGCCGGCCGTGATGTTGACGAGCGCGTCGTTTTCCGCCGTCAGCACGCCGTTCTTGACCGTCACCCGGCAGCCGGGCAGGGCCACCAGCAAATCGCCCTGCTTGAGCACCAGGACGCCCGACGCCCGCCGGGGCACGGAGGCCGAGGCCTCCTGGGCGGCCAGGCGCACCGCCGCCGCCGTCTCCGTGACGGTCTGCAGCTGGTCGCGGTAGACGCCGCCCAGGCCACCGTAGACGGCCCGCTGCCAGACGGCCTCCAGCTCCGGCGTGAAGACCTGCTCGAGATAGCTGAGGCTGACGGCCGGGTCGTCCTCCGTACCGCCGACGCCCAGGGCCGAGCCGGCCAGGGCGGCCGTCAGCGCCAGGGCCAAGAGAAAAATTGAAATCCGTTTCATGGGGCCTCCTCGCAAACGCCCGGGATCCGGAAAGCGCAGATCCACGGCGTTTTCCCCATTGTACCCGGCCCGGCGCCGCTTGTCAATCGCCCGCCCCCGCCGGTGCGGGACCCGCCCGGGCGAATCGTTCTTTGTGCAACTTCACAAAAACGGCCGCGGCGCCTTTCGGAATCACCGCAGTTCGCCGCCGGATTCCGGAAGTCTGCGGCGAAAAGCGCGCGAAAACAGGGCGGAAACCCGCAGTTTTCCACAGGCTGTTCGTCAAAATGCTGAATCGGTCAAAAATCGCTTCACCATTCTCAGGCGATTCGCCGATATTTGAAAAAACCTGGTTTCCATGTTTGCAAACGGAAACAGCTGTGCTATACTGAGAAATGCACAGAACTGTCAAAAATCAAGAAAAACCGGAACGTTCAATGGATGGAATGTTCCCAACTATGGAAAGGGGTAAAGTATGTCCACCAAATACATCTATCTGTTCTCTGAGGGCAACGGAAAGATGCGGGAGCTGCTGGGCGGCAAGGGCGCCAATCTGGCCGAAATGACCAGCCTGGGGATGCCCGTTCCCCGCGGCTTCACCATCACCACGGAGGCCTGCACCCAGTACTACGCCGACGACCGCACCATCAACGAGGAAATTGAAGCCCAGATTATGGAGTATGTGGCCAAGCTGGAGTCCATCACCGGCAAGCAGTTCGGCTCCATGTCCAACCCGCTGCTCGTTTCGGTCCGCTCCGGCGCCCGGGCCTCGATGCCCGGCATGATGGACACCATCCTGAACCTGGGCCTGAACGACCAGGTGGTCGAGGCCTTCGCCAAGAAGACGAAGAACCCCCGGTTTGCCTATGACTCCTACCGCCGCTTCATCCAGATGTACTCCGACGTCGTCATGGAAGTGGGCAAGAAGTACTTCGAGCAGCTCATCGACGAGATGAAGGAGAAGCGCGGCGTCAAGCTGGACACCGAGCTGACGGCCAAGGACCTCAAGGAGCTGGCCGAGCTCTTCAAGAACGAATACCGCACCAAGCTGGGCGAGGACTTCCCCCAGGATCCCAAGGAGCAGCTGATGGGCGCCATCAAGGCCGTCTTCCGCTCCTGGGACAACCCCCGCGCCATCTACTACCGCCGGATGAACGACATCCCC
>CAJFNZ010000057.1 GCA_904395905.1 uncultured Oscillospiraceae bacterium
CCCTTGGGGGACAGGCGGTTTTAATCTGCGAGAGGTTCTTACTTGGCCTCCGCGTCGGCGCCGGCTTCCTTCAGCTTGGCAACCAGGGCCTCGGCGTCGTCCTTGGACATGGCCTCCTTGACCTTGGCGGGGGCGCCGTCCACCAGAGCCTTGGCCTCCTTCAGGCCCAGGCCGGTGACCTCGCGGACCACCTTGATGACGGCAATCTTGTTGGCGCCGGCGGACTTCAGCTCGACGTCGAACTCGGTCTTCTCCTCGGCGGCCGGGGCGGCACCACCGGCGGCGGGAGCGGCAACGGCGGCGGCAGCGGCGGAAACGCCGAAGGCCTCCTCCAGAGCGTGGACCAGCTCGGACAGCTCGAGAACCGACAGAGCCTTGACTTCCTCAATCATAGCAGCAACTTTTTCGCTAGCCATTGTAGTTTCCTCCTAATTCAAAATATGTGGGATGTTAGGCCTCGGCCGGAGCCTCGGCGGCGGCGTCGCCGCCCTTGGCCTTGCAGATCTGGTCGAGCACGACGGCCAGGCTGGTGATGGGCGCCAGGAAGGTGCCGAGCACCTGGCTGAGCAGGGCGTCCTTGCTGGGCAGTTCGCCGAAGGCGCTCAGCTCCTCGGCCGAGAGGACGCTCCCCTCGATGATGCCGCCCTTGATTTTCAGCAGGTCCTTGTTCTTCTTGGCGAACTCGCAGACAATCCGGGCCGGGGCGATGGGGTCGCCGGTGGTGCTGGCCAGGGACGTGGTGCCGTTGAGCAACTCATCGAACTGGTTGTAGCCGGCCTTGTTGGCGGCGAACCGGGTCAGCGTGTTCTTCACGACCGTGTACTCCACGCCGGCCGCCCGGAACTGGTTGCGCAGCTCCGTGTCCTGGGCCACGTTGATTCCCTTGTAGTCCACGAAGACCGCGGCCGTAGAGCTCTGCAGCTTCTCAGCCAGGGCGTCCACGATGGCCTTCTTGCTCTCGAGAACCTTTGCGTTGGGCATGTTGGATGTCACCTCCGAAAAATAAAGTGTCCTCGCGCCAAAGGACGTGAGGACACAGTGCGATTCCAAATCTTCTGTGCTTCACCTCGGCAGGAAGGGGAGGACCCTTTACGGCGTGACGCCTCCTGCTGTCTTTGGCAGCTTATCCAGTATAGCAGATGACTTTGGAAAAGTCAAGGAAAATCAATACTTCGCCGTGGAGACCTTGACGCCGGGGCCCATGGTGGAGGCCAGGACGCAGCTGCGGATATACTGGCCCTTGGCGGCGGCGGGCTTGGCCTTGATGACCGCGCCGATGAGCGCCTCAAAGTTCTCCTGGAGCTTCTCGGGGCCGAAGGAGACCTTGCCGATGGGGCAGTGGATGATGTTGGTCTTGTCGAGGCGGTACTCAATCTTACCGGCCTTAATCTCCTGGATGGCGGCGGCGACGTTGGGGGTCACGGTGCCGGCCTTGGGGGAGGGCATCAGGCCCTTGGGGCCCAGGACCTTACCGAGACGGCCGACGATGCCCATCATGTCCGGCGTGGCGACGACGACGTCGAAGTCGAACCAGTTCTCCTTGGTGATTTTCTCCACCAGCTCCATGCCGCCCACGTAGTCGGCGCCGGCGGCCTGGGCCTCTTCCACCTTGGCGTCCTTGGCGAACACCAGCACCCGGCGGGTCTTGCCGGTGCCGTTGGGCAGAACGATGGCGCCGCGGACCTGCTGGTCGGCGTGGCGGGAGTCCACGCCCAGCTTGATGTGGATTTCCACGGTCTCGTCGAACTTGGCGGTGGCGGACTTAATCACGAGGCCCATGGCCTCGGCAACGTCGTACTGGACGCTGCGGTCAATCAGCTTGGCGCTGTCTTGATACTTTTTACCTCTGAACAATGTGTTATCCTCCTTGTCGTGGTGATGCGGATTCATCCTCCCACAATTTGAGGCGCGGCAGCGGCTGCCCCACGGCCTCACTCAGCTTCTCAATCGACAACTGTCACGCCCATGCTGCGGCAGGTGCCGGCCACCTGGCTCATGGCGGCCTCGATGTCGGCGGCGTTGAGGTCGGGCATCTTCTTCTCGGCAATCTCGCGGATCTGGGCCTTGGTAATCGTGCCCACCTTGTCCTTGTTGGGGACGCCAGAGCCCTTCTCCAGGCCGATGGCCTTCATCACCAGGGCCGGGGTCGGGGGAGTCTTGGTGATAAAGGTGAAGCTGCGGTCGGCGTAGACGGTGATGACCACCGGAATCTTGAAGCCGACCTGATCCTTCGTCCGCTCGTTGAACTCCTTGATGAACTGAGCGATATTGACGCCGTGCTGGCCGAGGGCCGGGCCCACCGGGGGCGACGCCGTGGCCTTGGCAGCCGGGATTTGCAGTTTGATATAACCTGTAACTTTCTGTGCCATGAAAAGCACCTCCTGAAGAAAATGTGGTGGCGCGCCCGGTGGGCGCATCCTTGGCGGGGCGCAGCCCCTCCCACGTTATGGCCGCCGGAGCGGCGTTCAGTCTTTGAGCGGTTCCACCTGGTCCAGCTCCAGCTCCACCGGGGTCTCCCGGCCGAACATGGAGACGATGACGCGGACCTTGTTCTTGTCGATTTCCAGGGACTCGACGGTGCCCGTGAAGTTCGTCAGGGGGCCGTCGGTGATGGTGACCGTGTCGCCCACCTCGTAGCCCACGACAATCTCGTGCTTCTCCACGCCCAGCTGCGCCACTTCCTCGTCGGTCAGGGGCGTGGGCTTGGTGCCCGAGCCGACGAAGCCCGTGACGCCCCGGACGCCGTTGATGACGTACCAGGAGTCGTCGGACATGACCATCTTCACCAGCACGTAGCCGGGGAAGACCTTCCGCTCGAAGGTCTTGGGGCCCTTGTCGGTCAGCTCGGTGACGGTCTCCATGGGGATGGTGACCGCGTGGATGAGGTCCTCCAGGTGGCGGGTTTCGACGTTCTTCTCAATGGTTGCCTTGACGGTATTTTCGTAGCCGGAGTACGTGTGGACGACGTACCATTTTGCACTCTCCGCCATGGCTTACCCCTTGACCAGGGAGATGATACCGTTGACGACGAGGCCGGCCACGGCGTCGAACACCCAGATGAAGATTCCCACCAGCAGCACGCACAGCAGGACGATGAGCGTGTTGTTGACCATCTGGCGCTTGGAGGGCCAGACGACCTTTTTCAGCTCGCTGCGCAGCTCGCGGAAATAGCGTTTCACCCGGGAGCCGGCGCGGACGAAAATATTGCGCTTCTTGCTTGCTTCTGCCATAGCTTACACCCTTTCCGGGGCGGATGGCCTCCGCCGCCTTACTTCGTCTCGTTGTGAATCGTGTGCTTCCTGCAGAACTTGCAGTACTTGCGCATCTCGAGACGATCGGGGTCGTTCTTCTTGTTCTTCATGGTGTTGTAATTGCGCTGCTTGCACTCAGAACACCGAAGGGTCACTTTCACTCGCATGATATTCGGCACCTCCTTAAAAATTTGCCTCCCTGCCGCACCGCCGGCGGTGAAAATCTGCGGCCCAGGCCGCGCCGTCCGGGGTTGAAAAAGGCGCAAAAAAGAAAGCCCCTTTTTCACAGGTAGTGTGATTGTACCACATGGAAAAGGGTGGGTCAACTGATTTTTTGAATTTTTTTCAGGGAATTGCCCCAGGGGCGGCCGTGTGGTACAATTCGGGGGAACAAACCGAACAAGGAGGCCGCAACCATGAAACTCATGGCCGTAGACTACGGCGACGCCCGGACGGGCGTGGCCTTTTCCGACCCGACCGGGACCATCGCCGGGCGGGCGCTGGTGGTGCCCTCCCGGAACCGGGAGAAGGCCGTGGCGGACCTGGCCCGGCTGGCCCGGGAGAATGGGGCCGAACGCATCGTGGTGGGGCTGCCCCGGAATATGGACGGCTCCGAGGGAGACCGGGCGGCCCTCTGCCGCCGGGTGGCCGCGGAGCTGGCCGAGGCCGCGGGCCTCGAGACGGTGCTGTGGGACGAGCGGCGGACCACGGTGGACGCCCACCGGATTCTCTCGGACAACGGCCGCCGGGGGCGGCGGCGGAAGGAGACCGTGGACGCCGTGGCCGCGACGCTGATTCTCGAGGGCTATCTGGGCTCGCTGCGGCCCTGAGCCGGCTTCTTCAGCAGCTCCGAGACGCCCACCAGCAGCAGGAAGCCGCCGAAGAGCTTCCGCAGCAGCCCCGCCTCCAGCACCGTGGCGGCCCAGGCCCCGCCGGCGGCGGTGACGAGGCCAGCCAGGGCAGCCGGCACGGTGGCCCGCCACCGGACCTGCTTCCCCCGCACATGGAACACCAGGCTGGCCGCGGCTGTGGGCAGGAAAAAGAGCAGGTTGATGGCCTGGGCCGTGGCCTGCTCCATGTGGAGGACGGCCGTCATCCAGACCATCAGCAGCGAGCCGCCGCCGATGCCGAAGCCGGAGAGAATCCCGCACAGGCCCCCGGCCAGGGCCGAGAGGGCCGTCACAGCAGCAGCCGGACGCCGCCCCACAGGATGAAGACGCCCAGCAGCTTGTGGAGGAAATTGGCCGACACCCGCCGGAAGAGCAGCCCGCCCAGGAGCCCGCCGGCCAGGCCGCCGGCCAGATAGGGCGCGGCCTCGGCCAGAGGCAGGGGCCCGGCCAGGGCGTGGACCACAATCGACACCAGGCTCAGCGGCAGGATGATACTGATGGCCGTGGCAAAGGCGTGCTTGTCCTCCAGCCCACACCAGCGGGTGAGCAGGGGCACCAGCACCATCCCGCCGCCGGCGCCCAGCAGGCCGTTGACCAATCCCGCCGCCGCACCCGACAGCGCGGCGCGGCCCTTGGAAACCTCCATAAAAAACCACCTCGCTCTCCCCAGTTTAGACAGCTCCGCAGTTTTTTATTCACGGGGGTGGTGCTGGCTGAAATCCGGGACTGGCAATCGCCTTTCGGTGCATCCCGCGCGGGGAGTTCCCGCCCACCTGCCGCATGGTGCAAGCCCGGGTTGCGCCCGCCTTTCGGTGCATCCCAATGCGGGGAGTGCTCGCCCGTCTGCCCGGTGGTGCAAGCCCGGGTTGCGTCCGCCTTTTGGTGCATCCGGTGCGGGGAGTTCCGCCCGTCTGCCGCATGGTGCAAGCCCGGGTTGCACCCGCTTTTCGGTGCATCCCGTGCGGGGAAGTTCCCGCCCGTCTGCCCTCATGGCGCAGGCTTGGGTTGTGGGCGCCTTCTGGTGGGCACCATGCGGGCGGCGCTGCCCGTTCGCAGTCCGGCGTCGGCGGGACGGCGCTACACCGGCAGGCCGGCCAGGCGGCGGACCACGTAGCCTGCCAGCATCAGGCCGGCGGCCGAAGGGACCCAGGAGACCGACGCCGGGATGCTCCGGCGGCCGGGCGGCGGCGTCTCCAGGGGCAGGGGAGTGGCCGGCGGCTCATCGCTGAAGAGGACCGGATGGTGTGCGACGCCCCGGGCCCGCAGCTCTTTCCGGAGGACGCGGGCCAGGGGACAGCCGGACGTCTCGGAGAGGTCGGCAATCCGGAGGCGGGCGGGGTCCAGCTTGTTGCCGGTGCCGCAGCAGCTGACGCAGGGGATGCCCTGCGCCTGGGCGGTGAGAATCAAATCCAGCTTGCAGGAGACCAAATCGATGGCGTCCACGACGAAGTCACAGGGGGAGCCGTCAAAGAACCGGTCCCGGGTGTCGGCGTCGTACCGCGCGACCAGGGCCCGGACGCGGCAGCCCGGATGGATGTCCAGGGCGCGCTCGGCCATGACCTCGGCCTTGGGCCGGCCCAAGGTGGAGTGGAGGGCCACCAGCTGCCGGTTGAGGTTCGTCTCGCCGACGGTGTCGTGGTCGATAAAGGTCAGCGCGCCGACGCCGGCGCGGACCAGGGCCTCGGCGCAGTAGCTGCCGACGCCGCCGATGCCGAAGACCATGACGTGGCAGCGGCTCAGGTGCTCCACGGCCTCGGGGCCGAGCAGCATGGCCTCCCGAAGGAAAGCGTTGTTCATTGTCTCAACTCCTGTCGTCGGAGCAAAGTCCGCTCAGCTCCGTTTCCACCTGCGGGCTATCGCCCTCCGGTGAAAACTGCGCCCGCTCCCTTGCTCCTCCTCTCCCCACGGGACTGACGTCCCGCGGGGGCCCCAGCGTCGGGGCAAAGTCCGTTCGGCTCCGTTTCCGCCTGACGGCGAAAACTGCGCTCACTCCCTTGCCCCTCCTTCTCCCCATGGGACTGGCGTCCCATGGGGGCCCCTTTTATTACCGCCTACGGGTAGCGTAATCAAAAGTTTTCGTCCACCTTTTTTCAAAAGGTGGCAGGTGTCCAGAGGGCGGCGCCCTCTGGTCGCGGCGCGCACGCCGCGAAATCTCTCCGCGCCCAAGGGGCGCGGTCTGCTTTGCCCCCAAAAGCGCAGGAGGGGGGACCGGGGGAACCCTCGCCGGGGGTTCCCCCGGGGCTGGCGGATTTGCAGATTGCTTTCAGAAAACGGAACCAGATAGAGTGCGCCCCCGCGGGCGGTTCACCGTCCCGCGGGGGCGTTTTTGCAGTTACCGCAGAGCCGTGAAGAACATGCCGAAGCCCTTGTTCTCCACCGGCAGGCTCTCGCCCAGGGCCGTCACCCAGTCCTCGGTGTCGCTGGCCTGCATGGCCAGGGTCGTCCGGTAGTCGGCGGCGTTGCCGGCCTCGCCGGGACCCACGAAGTAGAGGATGTGGACGCCGTACTCGGTCTCCACAATGCCCGTGTCGCCGCTCTGGCGGTCCGGGTCGAAGCACCAGGCGTCGAAGTTGGCCACGGTCTGGCCGGGATAGATGTTCGCAATCAGGCCGCCGTCCGAGGCGGAGGTGTCGGCCGAGTGCTCCTGGGCCAGGGCCGCAAAGGCCTCCTCGGTCTGGTCGCCGGCCAGGTACTCGTCGAGGATATCCTGGGCCTGAGTGTTGGCCTCCTCCAGGGCGGTCTCGTCGCTGGTGTCGGCCTCAATGAGGATGTGGCGCACATCCACCACGTCCACGTCGTACTTGGTCCAGTTGTCCACGAACATCACCACGGTCCAGGCGCCGGAGTCGTTGGCGTAGACGGTGGTGTCGCCGTACTGGCGGGACTCGTCGCGGAGCCAGTCGGCGCAGGCCTCGGGCAGGGTGTCCAGCGTCACGTTCCGCACCAGCGTGGCGTCCTCGTCCTGGTAATAGGTGTTGTCCTCGCCGGCAGCCTCGCTGACCGCGGCGGCGAAGGCGGCCTCGTCGCCCTCGGTGGTCTCGGCAATCTCCCGGGCCAGGGCCTCGGAGGCGGTGGCGTCAATCACGGCGTTGCCGTTCTCGTCGGTCTCCGTGCCGTCCACCGAACAGATATACGTCCGGTAGGAGACGGTGTCCAGCTCGCCGCGGTGCTCCTCATGGTAGGCGGCAATCTCCTCCGGGGTGTACGTCAGGCTCTCGGCATGGGCCGTCTGGTAGGCGATGGTCATGGCCCGCAGCTCCATGTATTCCCGATAGGTCTCCAGGGTGCTGCCGGTGCCGATGGCCTGGGACAGATAGGCGTCAATCGAGTAGCCGCTGGAGGCGGCGGACAGCTCCAGGTTGGCAATCTGCTCGTCCACCGTGGCCAGGTCCTCTTCGCTGATGGTGTAGCCCTGGGCCTGGGCCTCGTCGGCCACGGCCAGGGTCTGGGAAATCAGCGTGTTGGTCTGCTCGGTCAGGTAGTCCGCCCAGGTGACGCCGTTGGTTGCGTCATAGTACTGGTTGTCCAGGGAGGTGTTCGGGTCGGTCAGATAGCTGACGGAATTCTGGTAAGCCACGTCCTGGTAATAATAGTTGTACATCACCGGCGTAATCTTGTGGGAACCGGCCGTGGCGGCCGTGACGTTCCGGTGAATGACGCCGGTGTTCAAAACGGCAAAGAAAATGGCCAGAAGCACCAGGACGCCGACGCCGATACCGGCGGCAATCCAGGGGCCGCGGCCGCTCTTGGTCTCCGGGGCGGGCGTGGGGGCGGCGGCGTTCTGCCGCCGTTTCTTCTGCTGGGAAGCGCTCATACGTTGCATCCATCCTCTCGTGTTGTTGCGTGCGGGAACGAAATATGACGATATTATAGGCGATACCGCCGGCGCTTTCAAGTTTTTTTCAGAAAACTCTCGTTTGGACACAGTTTTTTTACAATTCGCTGGTATACTACAAAGGACGGAAGCCCCGGCGGGCAGGGCGTCTGCGCAGCAAAAAACACCGCGAAAGGCGGTGTTTTTCGGGCAAGCCCCGCTTTGGCCGTGTGGATTCAATTATAACCTGCACAAGACGGCAGGTGGGTCGCCTCTCGCGGGTTTCTCTGCTTCCAACTTCCATTCCGGTCGGAGCCGGAACGGGAGGCCTGCAATCCACCCGTGAAGTACAGCGTCCCGGAGAAAAGATGTGGGTTTAAGAGAACCCATCACGCACCAAGCAGGGAGCGCCGGGGGAGCAATCTAGGACTGCTCCGTGTCGTCCTCGTAGAGAAGGTCCATCAGGGCGTTGTATACGTTTTCCAGTTCGGTGTCATCTTCGACGGCCAGAAGAACCTCCTCGCCGTCCTCTTCCACCGCCTTGAGGATGCTGACCTCCATCTCCTCGGCCTCCTGGGCGTCGGCCGGGGTCAGGGCCAGGTAGTCGGCGCCCTCGTACTCCAGCCGGGCCAAAACCTCCAGCTCGTACTCGGTGCCGTCCTCGTCGGTGATGGTGATGATGTCGTCTCCGTATTGCTGCTCCATAAGGGCCTCCGTCGTCCTCTTGATGGTTTTATTGTAGCGGCACCGGCCGAGAAAATCAAGAGGAAAACAGAAACTCCCAGGCCGTCAGGACAAAAAATCTTCCGCGGCCCGGGACCAGGCGGCCTCATCGGTCAGCAGGAGGCCGGCTTCCAGCAGCTGCTGGTCCTCGGGCGGCAGCAGGGAGGCGGGGACGTCGAACTGACGGACGCAGCGGCCGGTGGACTCGTCGTAGAGGACGATGAAGCCGTCCCGGACGGTCATGGTCCAGGGCTTTGCGCCGGCGGCGGTGGCCAGCGCAGCCGCCAGAGCCGCGGCGGCGGCCAGACGGCGGACGGATTTGGAAATCTCCATGGCAATCACCTCCGGAGACAGTTTTCCCCGGAGCGGGGCAAACTATCAGGGGCGGAGCGGCGGGAAAAACTGGCCGCTGCCGCCGAGCCGCGGGAACCCCTGCCCGGCCGCCGGATTCCGCGGGGCTGCGGTTGACAGGCATGGTATATTGATATTGGGCGGCTGTGCCCCGCCTGCTGAATCTTGAACAGTATCCCGCGGCGCCCGCCGCGATTCCCGGGAGCGTTCCCGGATTCCCTTTGGAGGTGCATCTATGGCATCCAACCCGGAAATGAGCCGCCGTTCCCCTGTGCGGACGGTGCTGCGCGTCATCGGAAAGCTCTTTGCCATCCTGGGCAAGGTGATTGGGACGCTGCTGCTGGTCTTCCTGCTGACAGGGCTGGTCTTCGGCTGTATCTTTGCCCGCTACGTCCAGGAGGACCTGCTGCCCCAGGCCGGCGTCTCCCTGGACGGCGTCACCCTGGACCAGACCAGCGTCATCTACTATACCGACCCCGACACCGGCGAGTATGTGGAGCTGCAGCGGCTATACGGCGAGGAGAACCGTACGTGGGTGTCCTACGACCAGATTCCGCAGGACCTGATTTCCGCCTGCATCGCCATCGAGGACCGGCGGTTCTACGACCACCAGGGCGTGGACTGGCTGCGGACGGCCAGCGCCAGCGTCCACCTGTTTCTGGGCGGCGACGGCGACACCTTCGGCGCTTCGACCATCACCCAGCAGCTGATTAAGAACATCACCGGCCAGAGCGAGGTCACGGTCCGCCGGAAGCTGCTGGAGATTTTCAGCGCCCTGGAGTTTGAAAAGAGCCACTCCAAGGAGGAAATCCTCACCTGGTACCTGAACACCATCTACCTGGGCGAGGGGTGCTACGGCGTCCAGAGCGCCGCGCGGGTCTACTTCGGCAAGGACGTCTCGGAGCTGACCACGGCCGAGTGCGCCAGCCTCATCGGCATCACCAACAACCCCTCCCTCTACGACCCCTATATCAGCCCCGAGAACAACCGGGAGCGGCAGCAGACCATCCTCTGGGAGATGTACGACCAGGGCTACATCCTCACCGAGGAGGCCTACAACGAGGCGGTCAACCAGAAGCTGGTCTTCCGCAACACCAGCGGGCAGGTGGAGGAGACCGAGGAGAGCGGCAGCGAATACTACTCCTATTTCGTCGATCAGGTCATCCGGGACGTGACGGCGGACCTGCAGGAGCAGTACGGCTACTCCGAGCAGATTGCCGAGCAGATGGTCGAGTCCGGCGGCTACGCCATCTACTGCACGCTGAACCCGGACATCCAGGAGATTGCCGAGAACGTCTATGAGAACCTGGAGAATATCCCGGAGACCGACAGCGACCAGCAGCTCCAGTCGGGCATTGCCATCATTGACAATTCCACCGGCGACATGGTGGCCGTCGTGGGCGGCGTCGGGGAGAAGACCGGCAGCCTGACGCTGAACCGGGCCACCCAGTCCCTGCTGTCTCCCGGCTCCACCATCAAGCCCATCACCGTCTACGGACCGGCCTTCGACCGGGGGATTATCACGCCGGCCACGGTCTACGACGACACGCCCTACTCCTTCGACGACGGTGCGTGGCCGCGGAACACCAACGGCCGCTACGCCGGCCTGATGACCATCCGCTCGGCCATCAGTATGTCCACCAACACCGTGGCCGTCAAGGTCCTGGCCGACCTGACGCCCCAGTACAGCTACGCCTTCGCCACCGAGTCCATGGGTATGGACACCCTGGTGGAGGAGGAGGTCATCAACGGCCAGACGTATTCCGACATCGGCCTGGCGCCGCTGGCCCTGGGCGGCCTGACCCGCGGCGTGACCATCCAGGACATGGCCACGGCCTACGCCGCCTACGCCAACGCCGGGCAGTACCGGGAGTCCCGGACCTACACCCGGGTCACCCGCATGGTGGACGACCGGGAAGAGGTGGTCCTGGACAACACCCAGGACACCGTCCAGGCCGTCAGCGAGAAGGCCGCCTGGTATATGACCGATATGCTGGAGTATGCCGTGGAGCACGGCACCGGCTCGCCGGCCCAGATTTCGGGCATGGCCGTGGCCGGCAAGACCGGCACCACCGACGACGACCACGACCGCTGGTTCTGCGGCTATACGCCCTACTACACCGCGGCCGTCTGGTGCGGCTACGATTTGCCGGAGGAGGTCAACCTGACGTCCTCCTCCACCAACCCGGCGGCGTACCTGTGGCAGATGGTCATGGCCCAGATCCACGCGGAGCTGGAGTCGGCCGAGTTCACCCAGCCCACCGATGTGGTGGAGGCCTGGTACTGCCGGGACAGCGGCCTCCTGGCCACCGACGCCTGCCGGGCGGACCCCCGGGGCGGCCGGGTGGTCAGCGGCCGGCTGGCCGCCGAGGACGCGCCCACCGGGTATTGCGACGTCCACACCATGGTGGAAATCTGCGACGCCTCGGGCCATATTGCCAACGAGTTCTGCGCCCAGGTCGAGGAGAACACCACCCACGAGGCGGGCCTGCTGGACATCACCCGGGCCTTCCCCATGTCGGGCATCTCCGTGGGGGACCAGGCGTACACCATCTACGACCCGGACGCCGTGCCCAACGGCTACTATCCGGCCGCCGGGGCAGCGGATTCCATCGGCCAGCCCTGCACCGAGCACACCGAGGAGAGCATCCAGCCGGAGGAGCCGCCGGAGGATCCCAACGGCACCGGCGACGTGCTGGACCCCAATGCGCCGACGGATCCCGGCACCGGGACGGATCCGAACGCACCGACGGACCCGAACGTGCCGACGGACCCGAACGTGCCGACGGACCCCAATACGCCCGGGACGGGCACGGACCCGACAACGCCGACGGATCCCACGGCGCCGACCGACCCCATAGACCCGGCGGACCCGGGGACGACGCCCACGGAGCCGCCCTATGAGGGCTGGGAGGACCCGGCCGACGGCGGCGTGGTGCCCGACGACTGAACAACCACCCCAAAGAGATTGAGACAGGAGGGAGCGCCGTGTGGAGAGCCGACGGCTGGAAGGACTATGAGGTGCTGGACGTCTCCGG
Organism: uncultured Oscillospiraceae bacterium; assembly: GCA_904395905.1. Taxonomy (GTDB): domain Bacteria; phylum Bacillota; class Clostridia; order Oscillospirales; family Oscillospiraceae; genus Avoscillospira_A. Next base: position 12,068 of record CAJFNZ010000057.1, read on the forward strand.
CGGGGAGAAGCTGGAGCGATGGGGCCGCTATATCCTGGTGCGCCCCGATCCCCAGGTCATTTGGAACACCCCCCGCAGCAGCGAGCTCTGGCGGCGGTACGACGCCCGGTACGCCCGCAGCGCCACCGGCGGCGGCCACTGGTCGGCCCACCGCCTGCCGGAGCGGTGGCAGGTGCGCTACGGGTCGCTGACCTTCCACGTCAAGCCGATGAATTTCAAGCACACCGGCGTCTTCCCCGAGCAGGCGGCCAACTGGGACTTCATCCAGGAGCGCATCGCCGCCGCCGGCCGGCCCCTGCAGGTCCTCAACCTCTTTGCCTACACCGGCGGGGCCACCCTGGCCGCCGCCGCCGCCGGGGCCTCGGTCTGCCACGTGGACGCGGCCCGGGGCATGGTGGCCTGGGCCCGGGAGAACGCCCGGGCCTCGGGGCTCGAGGACGCGCCCATCCGCTGGATTGTGGACGACTGCGCCAAATTCGTGGAGCGGGAGATCCGCCGGGGCCGCCGGTACGACGCCGTGATTATGGACCCGCCCTCCTATGGCCGCGGCCCCTCCGGGGAGGTCTGGAAGCTGGAGAAGGACCTCTACCCCTTCCTGGAGCTGGTGGCCGGGGTGCTTTCGGAGGAGCCGGCGTTTTTTATCATCAACTCCTACACCACGGGCCTGGCCCCCTCGGTCCTCCAGTGCCTGCTGGAGACGGTGGTGGCCTCCCGCTTCGGGGGCAGCGCCGTCTGCGGCGAGTTGGGCCTGCCGGTGACGGCCTCGGGCCTGACGCTGCCGTGCGGCGCGGCCGGCCGGTGGATACGGGGATAAAGGAAGAGCGCTTATGACGGACAACGCAATCCAGGTCGAGCACCTGGCCTATACGTATCCCGACCAGGAGGACAGCCGGGAGACCCGGGTCTTCGAGGGCCTGGACCTGACGGTGGCCCAGGGGAGCTTCCTGGTGATTCTCGGCCACAACGGCTGCGGGAAATCCACCCTGGCCAAGCATTTCAACGCGATTCTGCTGCCCAGCGGCGGCAAGGTCCTCGTCTACGGCCTGGACACGGCCGCCGAGGAGTATCTGATTCCCATCCGCCGCCAGGTGGGCATGGTCTTCCAGAACCCGGACAACCAGCTGGTGTCCAACGTGGTGGAGGAGGATGTGGCCTTCGCCCCGGAAAACCTGGGGGTGGAGCCGGCGGAGATCCGCCGCCGGGTGGACGAGGCCCTGCGGCTGGTGGGGATGTACGACTACCGGCTCCACGCGCCGCACCTCCTCTCGGGCGGGCAGAAGCAGCGGGTGGCCATCGCCGGCGTCATCGCCATGGAGCCCCGGTGCATCGTGCTGGACGAGCCCACGGCCATGCTGGACCCCCAGGGCCGCCGGGAGGTGCTGGAGACAATCCACCGGCTCAACCGGGAGAAGGGCGTCACGGTCGTCCTGATTACCCACCATATGCGCGAGGCCATCGGCGCCGACCGGGTGGTGGTCATGTCCGAGGGGGCGATTATCGCCGACGGCACGCCGGAGCAGGTGTTCTCCCAGGTGGAGCTGCTCGAGTCGGTCCAGCTGACGGTGCCGGAGACCACGCAGCTGCTCTACGCGCTCAACCGGGCCGGCGCCCGGCTGCCCCTGGACGCCCTGACCGTGGAGGACTGCGCCCAGGCCATCTACCGTGCCTATGCCGGGGAGGAATGACATGACGCCGATTATTGAGACCAGGGACCTCCGGCACGTCTACGGCGCGGACACGCCCTTTCGGAGCGACGCCCTGCGGGGCGTGGACTTCTACGCCGAGCGGGGGGAGTTTGTGGGCATCATCGGCCACACCGGCTCCGGGAAGTCCACCTTTATCCAGCACCTCAACGGCCTGCTGGCTCCCACCGGCGGCCAGGTGCTGTTCGACGGGGAGGACATCTGGAAGGACAAGGCCTTCACCCGGCAGATCCGCTTCAAGGTGGGGCTGGTGTTCCAGTACCCGGAGTACCAGCTCTTTGAGGAGACCATCTACAAGGACATCGCCTTCGGCCCGCGGAACATGGGCCTGGACGAGGAGGAGGTCCGCCGCCGCGTGCTGCGGGCCGCCGGGTTCGTGGGCATCTCCGAGGAGGACCTGGAGAAGTCGCCCTTCGACCTCTCGGGCGGGCAGAAGCGCCGGGCGGCCATCGCCGGCGTCATCGCCATGGAGCCCGACGTGCTGATTCTCGACGAGCCCACCGCCGGCCTGGACCCCCGGGGGCGGGAGAGCGTATTGCAGAACATCCGGGACTATCAAAAGGCCCAGAATGCCACCATCCTCATGGTCAGCCACTCCATGGAGGAGGTGGCCGCCAACGTGGACCGGCTCTACGTCCTCAACCACGGGGCCGTGGCCATGCACGGCACGCCCCGGGAGGTCTTCTCCCGCGCCGGGGAGCTGGAGGAGATGGGCCTGGACGTCCCCTGGGTCACCCGGATTTTCCAGCGGCTGCGGCAGCTGGGCCTGGATGTGGACGGGACGGTCTACACCATCGACCAGGCCGTCGCGGCCCTGGCCGGCCTGGGGAAGGGGGAACGGCCATGCTGAAGGACATCACGCTGGGCCAGTATTTCCCCGGCGACACCGTGGTCCACCGGCTCGACCCCCGCAGCAAGCTGCTGCTGGTGGTGCTCTATATCGCCGCGCTGTTCACGGCCAAGGGCATCTGGGGCTATCTGGTGGTCTTCGCCTTCCTGGCGGCGGCCTTCGCCCTGTCGAAGATCCGGCCGCGGGTGGTGCTCAAGGGCCTCAAGCCGCTGCTGGTCATCCTCTGCCTGACGGGCATTTTGAACCTGCTCTACACCCCGGGCCGGGTGGCCGTCCAGTTCTGGGTGATTACCATCACCTGGGAGGGCATCGCCAGCGCTCTCTTTATGGTGGCGCGGATTGTGATGCTGGTCACCGGCACGTTCCTGCTCACCTACACCACCTCGCCCATCGCCCTGACCGACGGGCTCGAGCGGCTCCTGGGGCCGCTCAAGCGCCTCCGCGTGCCGATTCACGAGCTGGCGATGATGATGGGCATCGCCCTGCGGTTCATCCCCACCCTGATTGAGGAGACCGACAAGATTATCTCGGCCCAGAAGGCCCGCGGGGCCGACTTCGAGTCCGGCAGCCTCCTGCGCCGGGCCAAGGCGCTGATTCCGGTGCTGGTGCCGCTGTTCGTCAGCGCCTTCCGCCGGGCCGACGAGCTGGCCGTGGCCATGGAGTGCCGCTGCTACCAGGGCGGCCGGGGCCGCACCCGGATGAACCGGCTCCGCTACGCCCGCCGGGACGTCCTGGCCCTGGGCCTGGGTGTAATCGTGCTGGCCGCCGCCATCGCCCTGCGGGTACTGGGCGTCTAATCCACTCCAAAGGGGGGAGCCTCTTGCGCAATCTGGCGCTGATTCTGACGTACCTGGGCACGGCCTACCACGGCTGGCAGGTCCAGAAGCGGGACGTGACCGTGGGGGAGACCCTGGAGCGGGCTGCCGCCGCGGTGGTGGGCCATCCGGTCAAGATGACCGGCTGCGGCCGCACCGACGCCGGCGTCCACGCCAAGCGGTACGTGGCCAACTTCCGCACGACCTCCGCCATTCCGGTGGACCGGCTGCCCTACGCCCTGAACACCCACCTGCCCGAGGACATTGTGGTCACCGAGGCCCGGGAGGTCCACGAGGGCTTCAACGCCATCGGTTCCTGCGTCCGCAAGGAGTACACGTATCTCATCTACAACTCCCGGATCCGCGACCCCTTCTACGTGAACCGGGCCTGGTTCTACCCCAAGCACCTGGACGAGGCGGTGATGCAGCGGGCCGCCGACCAGTTCGTGGGCACCCACGACTTTGCCGCCGTCCGCAGCGTGGGCACCGAGACGCGGACCACGGTGCGCACCGTCTACTACTACGACGTTTCCCGGGACGGAGACCTGATTTCCCTGCGGGTCTGCGCCGACGGATTTCTATACAACATGGCCCGGGCCATGGCCGGCACCGTGGTCTACTGCGCCGAGGGGAAGCTGGCTCCCGAGGACATCGGCCCCCTCCTGGCCAGGGGGGACCGGACGGCCGCCGGGCCCACGGTGCCGCCGGGGGGGCTCTACATGACCCACCTGTGGTACGACGACGGAAAGGCGGTCTTTCATGTCTGAAAAGATTACGCCCCTCCACCCGGAGCGGGAGCGGCGGCAAAAGCGGAAGCGGCTGGCCCTGCTGCTGGCCGTCCTGGCGGCGGTGCTGGGCATCGTGGCTTTGGTGCTGTTCCGCCAGCAGCTGAACCTGGACCGGATCCGCCGGTTTTTCACGTACTTTCAGGTGGATGAAACCCAGTACGGCCACTACGCCTACGAGGCCCACAGCAACAGCGCCATGGCGGCCTGGGAGGACGGCCTGGCCATCGCCTCGGTGGCCGGGCTGGACCTGTACGACGAGGAGGGACGTCTGGCGGCCACGGTCTCCCAGGTGCTGGCGGCGCCGGCCCTGGAGACGGCCGGCGCGCTGGCCATGGCCTGGGACATCGGCGGCAGTACGCTGCTGGTGGCCGACAGCGGCGGCCTGGTGGCGGAGGTCACGGCAGAGCGGGGGCTCCTGGACGCCGACCTGACCGAGAGCGGCCGCCTCTGCTACGCCGAGACGGCCGACGGCTACCGGACGGTGCTGACGGTCCGGGACACCGAGCGGGAGACCTTCCGCTGGTACTCGACCACCCGGTATCTGCACCAGTGCGCCCTGTCCGACGACGGCGCCCAGCTGGCGGCCGTGGCGCTGGGCCAGAGCGGCGGCACCTTTGAGAGCCGGCTGATGCTGCTGGACACGGCCGTGGAGAAACAGGAGGCCCTGGAGGCCTCCCTGGGCGGCCAGCTGATTTACCAGCTGGCCTACATGACCGCGGACCGGCTGTGCGCCGTGGGGGAGGACAGCCTCCAGTTCTTCGACCGCCAGGGGACGGCCGTGGGGACGTACGGGTACGACGGCAGCTATCTGATGGGCTTCAGCCTCGGCGGCAGCGGCTACGCGGCGCTGTCGCTGAACCCCTACCAGGCCGGCAGCCGCTACACCGTGACCACGGTGGAGGCCGACGGCGCCCAGCGGGGCAGCGTCTACGTGGGCGAGGAGGTCCTGGACGTGTCGGCCGCCGGCAACTATGTGGCCGTCCTCACGCCGGACTGGCTGCGGGTTTACACCTCGGACATGGCCCCCTATGCCGAGACGGACGAGACCCACGGCGCCAGCCGGGTGGCCATGCGCGCCGACGGCACGGCGCTGCTCCTGGGCAGCAGCAGCGCCCAGCTGTTCCTGCCGTAAAATGTGATTGCATTTTCCGGCGGGGATAGTATAGTATGGTATACAGGATTCGCAATCCCTGGACAAGGAGATATCACAATGCATCCAACCTTATGCTCCAACTGCAAAAAGAACGTAGCGGTGATTTTCATCACGAAGATTGAGGGCGGCAAGACCGTCAACGAGGGCCTGTGCCTCAAGTGTGCCAAGCAGCTGGGTATCAAGCCGGTGGACGACATCATGAAGCGCATGGGCGTCACCGACGAGGACCTGGAGAATCTGACCGACGAGATGTCCTCCCTCATGAGCGCCGCGGAGACCGGCGAGAACGCCGAGCCCGAGGACGGCGACGAGGCGGACAGCCGCACGGCCACATTCCCGTTCCTCAACAAGCTCTTTGGCGGCGGGGACCGGGAAAACCAGCTGGCCCCTCAGCCTGCGGAGCCGCCGGAGCGGGAGAAGGAGAAAGGCCCGGCGCCCCGCCGGGAAACCAATAAGAAGAAGAAATTCCTGGACACCTACTGCCTGAACCTGACCCAGAAGGCCCGGGACGGCGGCCTGGACCGGATTGTGGGCCGGGAGGTGGAGACCGAGCGGGTCGTCCAGATTCTCAACCGCCGGCAGAAGAACAACCCCTGCCTCATCGGCGAGCCCGGCGTCGGCAAGACGGCCATCGCCGAGGGCCTGGCCCAGAAGATTGTGGCCGGCCAGGTGCCCTTCAAGCTGCGGGACAAGGAGGTCTACCTGCTGGACCTGACGGCCCTGGTGGCCGGCACCCAGTTCCGCGGCCAGTTCGAGAGCCGCATGAAGAGCCTCATC
>CAJFNZ010000058.1 GCA_904395905.1 uncultured Oscillospiraceae bacterium
GGACATCCTTTTCCCAGGCCCGCTTGGTCAGCTCGCCCAGGCGCACCAGCTCCTCAATCTGGCAGACGTCGCTGGCGTCGGCCAGGCAGCCGGGGCGGCAGGCGTCCCCCAGGGAGATGGTCACGTCGTACTCCCGGCAGATGTCGAGAATGTCGTCAAAGTACTCATAGAAGGGGTTCTCCTCCCCGGTCATGCTCATCCAGGCGAACACCAGGGAGCCGCCCCGGGAGACGATGTTGGTCTTGCGCTTGTGCTTGCGGATCTGGTCGATGGTCTTGCGGGTGATGCCGCAGTGGAGGGTCACAAAGTCCATGCCGTCCTCGGCGTGGAGGCGGATCACGTCGATGAAATCCTTGGCGCTGAGGGTGGCCAGATCCCGCTGGTAGTGAATCACGCTGTCATAGATGGGGACCGTGCCCAGCATGGCCGGGCACTCCCGGGAGAGCTTCTGCCGGAAGGGCTGGGTATTGCCGTGGCTGGAGAGGTCCATGATGGCCTCGGCCCCCATATTCACTGCGGCCATGACCTTCTGCATCTCCACGTCATAGTCCTTACAGTCCCGGGACACGCCCAGATTGACGTTGATCTTGGTGCGCAGCATGGAGCCCACGCCGTTGGGGCTGAGGCAGGTGTGGAGGCGGTTGGCGCAGATGGCCACCTGCCCCTTGGCTACCAGGTCCCGGATTTCCTCCGGTGTGCGGTACTCCTTCCGGGCCACGGCCTCCATCTCCGGGGTGATGATGCCGCGCTTGGCGGCGTCCATCTGGGTTGCGTACTCTCTCATGTTGGAAACTCCTTTCAGTCAAGCGGATTGCTCGTTGTTGATTGGTCAGGCCTCGCCGGCAAAGCGGCTGTGGAGGTCAAAGGCGTGGAGCAGCGGGCCGCTGCCCCGCCCCAGATTCAGCTGGGCCGCCAGCGCGCCGGAGATGTAGTCCTTGGCCCGGGCGACGGACTCCACCAGATCAAAGCCCTTGGCCAGATTGGCGGCAATGGCGCTGGAGAGGGTGCAGCCGGTGCCGTGGGTGTTGGGGTTGTCGATGCGCTCACCCTCCATCCAGCGGCAGACGCCGCCGGCGTACAGCAGGTCGTTGGCGTCGTTCAGGCTGTGTCCGCCCTTGAGCAGGACGGCGCAGCCGTGGGCGTCGCCGATTTTCTTTGCCGCGGCGGCCATATCCTCCTGACTGTGGATAGGCATCCCGGCCAGGATCTCCCCCTCGGGAATGTTGGGGGTCACCAGGGCCGCCATGGGCAGCAGCTCCCCCGCCAGGGTGTCCACCGCGTCGGTGCGCATGAGGCGGGAGCCGCTGGTGGCCACCATCACCGGGTCCACCACGATGTTCCTGGCCCCGTAGTGCTGCAGCCGCTCGGCAATGACCTCAATGAGCGGCGAGGAGGACACCATCCCGATCTTCACCGCGTCGGGGAAGATGTCCGTAAACACCGCGTCCAGCTGCTTTTGAAGAAACGCCGGCGGAACCTCCAGCACATCCGTGACGCCCGTGGTGTTCTGAGCCGTCAGCGCCGTGACGGCGCTCATGGCGTACACCCCGTTGAGGGTCATGGTTTTCAGATCTGCCTGGATGCCGGCGCCTCCGCAGGAGTCCGATCCTGCGATGGATAATGCGGTTCTCATCTGGTCTGTTTCGCTCCTTTTTCGATGAATTTGCATTAACTTTTCTAACGCGACAGAGAGTGGTGCCCCCGGTCTGCCGCTGGGATTCCCATTTGCGCGGCGAAGGCGAAGAATCGCTCACCGCGCCGGTAATCAGTCAAATAGCAGTCGGCCAGGGCCCGGAGGGCCTCCTGCTCCGGCTCGTAGGGGTCGCAGACCCCCACCACCGGGAAGCCGTCGGCCCTGGCGGTTTGGGCGGCGTGAAGGGCGTCCTCAAACACGGCGGTTTCCGCCTTTTCTGTGCCCAGGTGCTCCAGGGCAATCCGGAAGATGTCCGGTTCCCCCTTGCCGCCCAGGCCCAGGTCCGCGCAGGAGAAGACGGCGGTGAAGCAGTTCAGCAGGCCGCAGCGCTCCAGCGCCGCCCGGGCCAGAGCGCCGTCGTTGGCGGTGGCCACGCACAGGCGGACGCCCATGGATTGCAGCTGCCGGAGAAACGCCTCCGCCCCCGGCTTGGGGCGGACCTCCTCCCGGTAGAAGCGGTCGATCATGGCGTTGACCCCCGCCGTGATCTCCGGGACGGACAGGGGGACGCCGTAGTGCGTTTGGTAGTACCGGGCGGCCTGCTCGGTGCTGAAGGTCTTGAAGACCTCCCCCAGCCGCTCCCTCGGCTCGTATCCGATGGAGCGGAGGTACCGCTCCCCCAGGGTGGCCCAGACGGCCATGGAGTCCAGAAGGGTGCCGTCCAGGTCGAAGATCGCCCCCCGGATCACGGCGCGGTGATGGCGTCCGCCAGGCTCCGCAGGCCGGCAGCGGCTTTTTCAATGTCCGCCGCGCCGAAGATGGCGGACACCACGGCGATGCCGGCCATGCCGCAGCCCTTGAGGGACGGGGCGTTCTCCGCCGTGATGCCGCCGATGGCCACAGCGGGGACGGAGACGCTCCCGCAGATCTCCCGCAGCTGCCCGGCGGTGATGCGGATGGCGTTTTGCTTGGTGGGGGAGGGGAACACCGCCCCCACCCCCAGATAGTCCGCCCCGGCGGCCTGGGCCGCCTGGGCCTGTTCCACGGTCTTGGCGGTAGCGCCGATGAGGAAACCCGGCCCGGCCTGGCGGCGGATCTCAGCCACGGGGGCGTCCTCGATCCCCACATGGACGCCGTCGGCCCCGCTCTCCAGGGCCACGTCCAGCCGGTCGTTGATGATGAGAGGCACGCCGCAGCGCCTGCACAGGGCCAGCACGGCTTTGGCCTCCTCCACAAATTCCTCTTTCGAGAGAGCTTTCTCCCGCAGCTGCACCAGGGTGACGCCGCCCCGGAGGGCGTCCTCAATCTGCTCCAGCAGACTTTGCCGGCCCACCCAGGCCCGGTCCGTCACCGCATACAGCCGCAGCATTTTCGGGTCAAATTTCACGGGCTTTCGCCTCCATTTTCCTGAAATAGTCCTCCGGGTCGGCGCAGGTCATGGCGCCGCTCATGACGCAGGCTCCGGCCGCCCCGGCCTGTCGGACTGCGGCCGCGTTCTCCGGGGTGATGCCGCCGATGGCATAGACCGGGATGGAAACCCGCCGGCAGACATCCCGGAGAAAGTCCAGGCCCCGGCCCGGCGTGCCCGCCTTGCAGGCGGTGTCGAACACGTGGCCGGCGGTCACATAGGTGCAGCCCAGGGCCTCCGCCTCCGCCGCGTCCTCCGCGCTGTGGCAGGAGGCCCCCAGGGCGGAGAAGGCCCTCCGCTCCGCCGGAGACAGGCTCCGCAGAGCGGGCAGCGGCAGGTGGATGGCCGGGGCGCCCAGTTCCAATGCCTCCCCGGCAAAGGTGTGGAGGATACAGGGGACGCCGCGGCGGGCGCAGAGGTCCATCACTGCCACCGCCAGTTTTTTGTACTCCAGCGGCGGCAGGTCCTTCTCCCGCAGGATGATCCCGGCGGGCCGGGCCGCCGCCAGGCGCTCGAGCCGCGTGAGAAAGTCCTCCCGGCACAGGGCGCGGCTGGTCACACACAGAATCTTAAACATACAGGTAGTCGTTGAGCACGGGCTGGAGGCCCTCGCCGGCAATGTCTTCATACATCTTCTCCAGGCTCCGGCTGTCGTCGATCTCAAATTGCTCGTCCCCCTGGGCCGCTCCGGTGTCCTTGCCGGTGTACTTGCTCTCGTGGTCGCCGATGCCTGTGGAGACGCCGGCGGAGAC
>CAJFNZ010000059.1 GCA_904395905.1 uncultured Oscillospiraceae bacterium
TGCCTGTGGCAAAAAAAGACGTCATCCGCCCGCTCCCTTGCTCCTCCTTTCCAAATCGAACCCGCTGCCGCTGGGCTTCGATTTGGTTTTTCTTTTTCGACAGTCTCAAGTCCTATAATTCCACTCGGGCCACGCCGGAGCAAAGTCTGTTTTGCTCCGACGTTCTTTTTTGCCTTCAGCAGAAAAAACGCTGGCGCAGCCGTTGGCGGCGCTGCGTCCGGCCAAGGACACGGTGTATGTCCGGGAGCCATACTTTACACAGGAAAGGCGCGGCTGCTTGCCGCGCCTTTCCTGTTTTCCCGCGGCTCGGCTCCGGAGCGCTTCTGCCGGCCGGCACGGGGCGGCCATGACGTGTGCTTCGTTTGTGCCGGCGGGGCGGGGAAAGGCATTGACTGGCTTTTTGCCGGGTGGTATGCTGTTCCCATCACAGAGCCGCGGCGCTGTGACAAGGCCAGCCCACCGGCGCCGGGGCGTATCGAATGGCGGCCGCTCCAGTGTGTGCGGCCGCCCGAAGGAGGAAACACGATGAAAGAACCCATCCGCGTGACAGACTTTGCGCAGGAGATTACGGAGGCGCTGCCGAAGGGGATTCTCCTGAATTCCAAACACGAGAAGTTCAACAGCATGGTGATAGGCTGGGGCGGACTCGGAACCGTCTGGGGAAAGCCGACCTTCACCGTCTACGTCCGGGAACACCGCTACACCAAGGCGCAGCTGGACGCAACGGGGGAGTTTTCCGTCAGTATTCCGGTCAACGGCGTCATTCCGGAGATTGCCAAGGTGTGCGGCACGCAGTCCGGGCGCGACGTGGAGAAGGAAACGGCGGCGCATTTGACGCTGGAGGCGCCTGAGGTGATTCATGTGCCCGGGATCCGGGAGTATCCGCTGACACTGGAGTGCCGCGTGCTGTATTCCCAAAAGCAGGACCTGGACAGAATTCCCGCCGACATCCGGGCGAGAATGTACCCCCAGGATGTTGACGGGACGTACTGCATGGCCAACCGGGACGCGCACACGGCATACATCGGGGAAATTGTTGCCGCTTACCGCATCCGCTGACGCAGGGGAATCGAGCCCGGGCGGCTCACCGGCGGAGCAGGGCGGCCCGCTGGCGGTAGTCGGGGAGGAATTGGGCGACGAAGGCGTAAAAGGCCGGGCTGTGGTCGTGGTGGCGGATGTGGGCCAGCTCGTGGACGACCACGTAGTCGATGGCCGCCTCCGGGTACTGCATCAGCCGCCAGGAGAAGCAGAGGCGGTTCTGCCCCGAGCAGCTGCCAAACCGGGTCCGGGCCGACGTAATCCGGACGCCCGCGGGCGTGACGCCCATGCGGGCCGCGTAGCGGGCCACCTTCTCAGGCAGCACCTCGCGGGCCCGGCGGCGCAGGGCCTCGGCCTCCGCCTCCGTGGGCTCGGGATGGGCCGCCCGCCGGGCCGCCTGGCGGGCCTCCGCCCGGGCCAGCCACTGGGCGTGGGCCGCCACGAAGCGGGCCGCCTCCCGGTCGCTGACTGCCAGCGGGGCCCGGACCAATACCTCCCCGTCCCGGGTGACCTCCAGGGCCATGGTCCGCCGGGCGCTGCGGAGAATCCGATACTGCATCTCAGATCCGCTTCAGCCGGTCCAGGGACGGGACCGGCCGGCTGTCCGTCTCCAGGTAGTCCAGCAGGGGCTCCGGCTCGGTGAACACCCGGCAGAGGTCCAGGCAGGCCCGCTCCATGAAGCCCTCCCGGACGGTCGTCTCCAGCATCCGGAGCAAATCGTCGAAGTAGCCGGCCACGTTGAACACGGCGATGGGCTTGGCGTGGCGGCCCAGCTGCTTGAGGGTGAGGATCTCGAAGAACTCCTCATACGTGCCGATGCCGCCGGGCGTCATGATGAAGCCGTCGGAGCGGTCCTCCATGGCCTGCTTCCGCTGGCGCATGGTTTCGGTGTACAGGAAGTCCGTACAGTGCTCGTACAGCACGCCGTCCACCTGGAAGAAGGTGGGCGCGACGCCGAGAATCCGGCCGCCACCGGCGGTCATCCCCCGGGCGACGGCGCCCATCATCCCCTGGGCGCCGCCGCCGAAGACCAGCCCGTGGCCCCGGCGGGCCATCTCCCGGCCCAGGGCCTCGCCGGCCGCGAGATACGCCGCTCCAATGGCGCTGGATGACGCGCCGTAGACACAGAGTTCCATGGAAATTCCTCCTGTTTCGGTTGCAATTCCGGACGGGCTCACAGCCGCACCGTCCAGGGGCCCGGCGGGACGGGCAGGCCGGCCCAGTCCATCGCCGACGGGGCGGCCGGCGGCCCGGCGGGAGGCGCCGGCGGGCAGAGGCGCTTCTCATACCAGCGCACTCCGTGCCAGCGGCCCAGCTTGTAGCCGCAGTCGGCCAGGAGACCCGCCTGCCGGTACCCCAGGGCCTCGTGAAAGCGGCAGCTGCCGGTGTTCTCCGAGGTCACCAGGCCGTAGACCACCTGGTAGCCCATGCGGGCGGCCATGGCCTCCAGGAGGCTGTAAAACAGCCGCCCCAGCCCGTGCCGCCGGGCCTCGGGCCGCAGGTAGACCGAGAGGTCCGCCGCCCACTGGTAGGCCGCCCGGGAGAAAGCCCGGTCCAGATAGGCGTAGCCCAGCAGGCGGCCGTCCTCCTCGGCGGCCAGCCAGGGCCCCCGGGCGGTGATGTCCCGGAACCGGGCCAGAAAGGCCGCCTCGGTGGGGACGTCGTACTCAAACGTGATGGCGGTGGTCTCGATGTAGGGGCGGTACACGTCCAGGATGGCCGGGACGTCCGCCTCCCGGGCCTGACGCACGAGAATCATGGGGATGCCTCCTCGGGAGAAGTGGGGCGGGGCTGCCCGGCCGCGGTGGACGCTCCGTCCCCGGGCTCGTCGAACCAGGCGAACGCCTCGGCAAAGAGCTCGTCCGCCGCCGCCTCGACCGCCCGGCAGTAGGCCCGGTACGACGTCAGCAGGCGCCGGGCGTCCTCGGTCAGCGTCGCGCCGCCGCCGTTGCGGCCGCCGGTGGCGTAAATCAGCAGCTGCCGGCCCGACGATTCCTCGCACCGCCGGACCATGGTCCAGGCCTTGGAGTAGGCCATGTCCATGGCCTTGGCCGCCCCCCGGAGGGAGCGGTGTTCCTCCACCAGCTCCAGCAGCTGGGCGATGCCCGGGCCGAAGCACTTCTCTGCCCGGAACAGCCGGATGGAGAGACGGGGATGCAGGGGCGTGGCTTCCATGACGCATCGGCCTCCTTTGCGCTTTTGTTGATTGTACTCCACCGGCCGGCGGTCTGTCAATGCGCCGGCCTTGACCTTTTCGGCCGGCGGTGTTATTCTGATACGAGAATTACGAAAGCGGAGGAGGAACCGCCATGCTCGTCGTCATCCGCGGCGCGGGGGACATCGCCTCGGGCATCGCCCTGCGCCTGTACCGGGCCGGGATCCAGGTGGTCATGACCGACCTGCCCCGGCCCACGGCCATCCGCCGGACGGTCTGCTTTTCCGAGGCCATTGTCCACGGCCGCTGCGCCGTGGAGGGGGTGGAGGCCCGCTTGGCCCGGGACCCCGGGGAGGCCCGGGCGCTGCTGGCCGGCGGCGCCGTGCCGGTGCTGGCCGACCCGGAGGGGGCCTGCGTCGCGGCGCTGCGGCCCGACGGCCTGGTGGACGCCATCCTGGCCAAGCGGAACCTGGGCACGGCCATCACCGACGCGCCCATCGTCGTCGGGGTGGGGCCCGGCTTCACGGCCGGGGTGGACTGCCACGCGGTGGTGGAGACCATGCGGGGGCACTACCTGGGCCGGGTGCTGTACCGCGGCGCGGCCCAGCCCAACACGGCGGTGCCGGGGCTCATCGGCGGCTACGCCGGCGAGCGGGTGCTGCGGGCCCCGGCGGACGGGGTGTTCGAGGCCTGCCGGGCCATCGGCGACCAGGTGGCCGCCGGGGACGTGGCCGGACGGGTCGGCGGCGAGCCGATGGTCTGCACCATCGCCGGCACGCTGCGGGGCCTGCTGGCCGACGGGACGCCGGTCCACCGGGGGATGAAGGCCGGAGATGTGGACCCCCGGTGCCGGCCGGAGTACTGCCGCTGCGCCTCGGACAAGGCCCTGGCCGTCGGCGGCGGCGTCCTGGAGGCGCTGCTGCACTTCCGCGCCCGGGCCTGAACCTGGGCGCGGCACCGCATCATGAAGGAGGAAGCTCCCATGGCATCGGAAATTCAACTGACGAAACTGGCCGCCTGCGCCGGCTGCGGCGCGAAAGTCGGCGGCGGCGTTCTGGCCCAGCTGCTGGGGGACCTGCCGGTCCGCCGGGACGAAAACCTGCTGGTGGGCTTCGACACCGCCGACGACGCCTCGGTCTATCGGGTGTCCGACGACCTGGCCCTGGTCCAGACCGTGGACTTTTTCCCGCCCATCGCCGACGACCCGTACCTGTTCGGCCAGATTGCGGCCACGAACGCCCTCTCGGACGTCTACGCCATGGGCGGCGAGCCGAAGCTGGCCCTGAACCTGCTGTGTATCCCCGAGGACCTGCCCGGGGAGGCCGTCCACGCGCTGCTCCGGGGCGGCTACGACAAGGTCTACGAGGCCGGGGCCATTATCACCGGCGGCCACAGCATCTTCGACCCGGAGCCGAAATACGGCCTGGCCGTCACCGGCTTCGTCCACCCGGACCGGATGCTGACCAACGCCGGGGCCCGGCCCGGGGACGTGCTGCTGCTGACGAAGCCCCTGGGCATCGGCATCCTGACGACCGCCGCCAAGGCGCGCCGCTGCCCGCCGGCGGCCCTGGCGCGGGCCCACCGGCTGATGACGACGCTCAACAAGGCCGCCCGGGATGCCATGGTGGACTTCCGGGTCCACGCCTGCACCGACGTGACCGGCTTCGGCTTCCTGGGCCACCTGAGCGAGATGGCCCTGGGCAGCGGCGTGGCCGTCTCGGTGGACACCGCCGCGGTGGACATCCTCCCCGAGGCGCTGGAGCTGGCCAGGATGGGCCTGCTGCCCGAGGGGATGTACCGCAACCGCCGCTACGCCGAGGCCCACGTGGACGCCGGCGCGGTGGAGCTGGCCGTCCAGGACGTCCTCTACGACCCGCAGACCTCCGGCGGGCTGCTGATGGCCGTGGACCCCGCCGACGCCGACGCCCTGCTGGCCCGGCTCCGGGACGCGGTGCCCAGCGCCCAGCGGGTTGGGACCGTCTCGGCCTACGGCGGCGGGGCGCGGATTACCCTCGGCTGACGGCCCGCGGGGCCGCGCCGCGGCCGCAGAAGCCGGAAGACAGAGAGGTGCCCAACTGTGCTGGAATTCAATCTCAAACAACTGGAGGCCTTCGTGGCGGCGGCCGAGCAGGGCAGCTTCACCCGGGCCGCGCAGTCGCTCTACCTGACCCAGTCCACGGTCAGCGCCCACATCCAGACGCTGGAGAAGGCCCTGGGACGCCCGCTGTTCCTGCGGGACGCCAAGAAGCCCATCGTCCTCACCGACGCCGGGCGGGCCCTCTATCCCCGGGCGCGGGAGATTCTCGCCCAGTGCCAGGCCCTGCAGGACCTCTGCGGCAGCGGCTCCGGCCTCCTGGAGCTGGCGGCCTCCACGGCGCCCTGCCGCTGCCTGCTGCCGGAGCTCATGGCGGACTTCCTGAAGGGACACCCCGGCTGCCGCTACCGGCTGCGCCGGGGGGACAGCGCCCAGGTCCACCGGTGGCTGGGCTTTGTGGGGGCCCGGCTGGACGAGAGCCGCTTCCGCTACCAGCCGCTCCTCCGGGACCGGCTGGTGCTGGTGACGGCCAACGACGGGCCCTACCCCGAACTCCGCCGCCGCTCGGACCGAAGATTCGGGATAAGTTGCACAAATTCAGAATTCTATACAACTTCATCTCCGTTGTTTTGTACAATAGGGAGAAGCTGGCCGGGGCCTCTTGACAAGGGGCTCCGGCCGGCTTATACTGAAGTCACAAAGAAGAAATCACCACCGGTTCACAAAAAGGAGGGCGATTCCGATGTTCTGATTCGTTCCATCCGCCCAAGTTCCTAGCCGATTTGAAGGCGGATGTGCAAGAGGCGTTTTCTTGTTGCCGATGTGGAATCCTACTTGTTCCAACGCATCGTCTTATCAGCGTATCGGCCAGGCCGATGAACGTCCGTTTGACAGGTATTTTTTGAAGAAGAGATCCGGTTGGGCCGCAGCCGCGTGATTGAACGGCGGCGGAACCCCCAGAAGTCAGATACCGTTGGCAACCGACAACCCCGCGCTGTTGTATAGATGTGGAAGACTGGGACCGTATCCGACACAAGGTGATTTCAGCGCCGCCCTGAACGAAATGTTCGGAATATCGTAAATTTTCAGCATGATTCCTTTTGGCGAGCGTACTCGTGCAGAGTCCAAGGGGGCCGGTGTCCGCAGAGGAACCGAGCGTGGTAGCGTTTCTGTACGGAGAGGAATGAATCGTCATTCCCCGCACAAAGGAGTCCAGAAGGAGAAGTTTTGTTGGATATCGTTTTCTAGCGCCCGACGGCAGATGCAGTCGGGCGCTTTTTTTGTCATGGATGTGCGCCTTTGTCGGCCGTGCCGCCGGGTCCTGCCGCGGAGACGCGAGGGGGCCGGACGAAATCGCGCCCTCCTCCCCCCGCGGGACGGAAGACCTGCGGGAGGAGGAGGGCGCGGGAACCGGCGCCGCCGGGGGCGGCTCAGCCCTGGTTGGGGTCGTAGTTTTTGCCGAACTTCAAGTCGCTGAATTTGGCGGAGGTGTTGTGCATGGCGCTGTGGCCCACCCGGGTCTTTTCCAGGTCGCCGTCGTTGTCGGGGCCGATGACCTTTTCCAGGTTCTGCTCAATCTCGTGGGCAATCTCCTGCGGGTCCTCGTGGGCCGGCTCCGCGGGGGCCGGCTTCGGCTCCTTCTCAAAGTCATAGGCCCTGGGCGCCGTCTTCTGGGGGCCCAGATTCATGAGCTTCAGGTTGTTGAGCAGGTCCAGGTGCCGCTTGACGTCCTTCTCGATGACCTCGATGAAGTTCTGCGCCGCCTGCTTGGCCCGCTCGATGCGCTCCTCCTCGGCGGCAATCTGCTGCTGGGTCTCGCTGGCCTTGGCCCGGAGGGCCGTCTCGGTCTGGCTGGTCAGCTGGGCGCACTTCTTTTCGGCCTCGGCAATCATCTGGTCGGAGGTCTTCTGGGCCGCCACCAGGGCCTTTTTCATGCTGTCCTCCTGGGCGCGGTACTCCTCCAGCTTTTCCACGAGGATCTTCATCTTGCTCTTGAGGACCGCGTTCTCCTTGTAGAGGGTGATGTAATCCTCCGTCAGCGGCTCCAGGAATTCGTCCACGCTGGTCATGTCATAGCCGCCGAAGACGGCTTTGACGAAGGTTTTCTCCTGGATCTCCTGGGGTGTGAACATGGATGCTCGCTCCTTTCGCCACTAGAGGTACATGCCGTTGTTTTCCAGCTCGTCAATCAGGTCCCCGACGATGTCCACGTTGTAGGGCGTGATGATATAGGTGGAAATGGCGACCTTTTTAATTTTGCCGTCCAGCGCGTAGGCGCAGCCGGAGAGGAAGTCCACCAGCCGCCGGGCCACGCCCTTGTCGGTCTTCTCCAGGTTCAGGACCACCGCGTGCTTGTCCCGCAGGTGTTCGGCGATGTCTGAGACGTTGTCGAAGCTCTCCGGCTTCACCAGCACCACCTGCAGCTGCGCGGTGGTGTGGATGTTGACGACCTTGTTGTTGCGCCGGTCCTGCTGGCTGCCGCCGGAGGAGGCGCTGGACCCCAGGCCCAGCTCGTCCAAATCGTAGGCCGGCGCCGTCGATGCGCGCGAGGCCCTGGGCTGCGCCGGCACGTCATCCATGCCGTCATCAAAATCGTCGAAGTCGTCCTCGTCCTCGGCGTAGGGCTTGGCCAGCTTCTTCAGTTCGTCCATGAATCCCATGTTTCCTGTCCTCCTATGGATGGATACTTTCGTTCCTATTTTGCGTAATTCCGGGGGCCAAAAATGGCCGTCCCCACCCGGACCATGGTGCTGCCTTCGGCGATGGCATCGGGGAAATCATCCGACATCCCCATGGACAGACAGTCCATAGAAACATTATCGTATGTTTTTCCACTTATGTCAACAAAAAGGTTGCG
Organism: uncultured Oscillospiraceae bacterium; assembly: GCA_904395905.1. Classification (GTDB taxonomy): domain Bacteria; phylum Bacillota; class Clostridia; order Oscillospirales; family Oscillospiraceae; genus Avoscillospira_A. The sequence goes on from CAJFNZ010000059.1 coordinate 8,086, forward strand.
CATTTCCGCAAAATATCGCCGATTATCCCCGGGTTTTTCACTTATGGGAGGAATTGCCATGAGTCCGCGGAGCCGCAGGGCCGGATAGCGGCCCATTTTGGCGGCAACTTCCCGGGCTTCCTCCACGGTGAAACCGGACTTGGAGGCCTCGCCGCCGATGTTCACCTCCAGGAAGATGTCCTGCACCAGGCCCTTTTTGGCGGCCTCCTTCTGGATGCAGTCGAGCAGCTCCAGGCGGTCCACCGACTCGATGACGTCCACCACGCCCACCACCTGGCGGACCTTGTTCGTCTGAAGGTGCCCGATGAAGTGGAGGGGCACCCCGTCGTAGGCCCCCTGGGGCAGCTTTTGGACCAGCTCCTGGACCCGGTTTTCGCCGCAGCAGTCCACGCCGGCCTCCACGGCCTGCCGGACGGCTTCGGCGTCGTTCATTTTCGTGGCCGCGCACAGGCGGATCTCCGCCGGGTCCCGGCCGGCCGCCCGGGCGGCCTCCGCCATCTGCTCCCGGACGCGCTGCACATTTTCTCGAATCATTCGTTGACGACGACCTTTCCATCGTATAGATTTTTGGCCTGGACGATGATTTCGTCCCCCGGCCAGAGGTTCGAAACGGAATCCCGGTCCAGCTCCACCACGTAGCTCTCGCCGTTGTCGTAGAGGATGGTCACCGGTTTCCACCGGGCTTGGGCGCTTTCCAGGATGTAGACGCCGGCCTGCCCCTCCTCGTTCATCCGCAGGGCCTCCTTGGGCACCCGCAGCCCCGAATAGGAGCGGAACACCACGTCGGCCGTCTGCCGCCGCAGCAGCGTCACGTCCTGGATATAGTCGGACGACTGGAGCACCAGCAGCCGCTCGCCGTCCTCCTCGTCGCCGATGCGGGTGACGGTCATGGACATGGTGTCGTCCAGGTTCTGGGCAAAGCTGACGGTGACGGTGTCTCCCGCCTCGGTGTCGGTCAGGTATTCGGCGGGCACCGCCGCGGCGAAGTACCAGGTGGCGTCGGTCACCAGCCGGCCGCAGGCGTTGTCGGCCACAGCGGCCGGCTCCAGGGCCCGCAGCTGGGCGATGGTGGCGGTCTCCAGCAGCTCCGGCGTCAGCACCGACTCGTAGCCGTCCACCGTGCCGGAGAAGTATCCGGCCGAAGGGGCCACAATCCGGGCGGTATCGCCGCCGGAGGCCCCGCGGAGCTGGGTCAGCTGCTGCTCCAGGCTGTCCATCTGGGCGGTGATGGCCGCCGTATCCGTCTGGTCGATGCTGCGGCGGAGAATCAGGCCCTTGAGTTCCGTGCTCTGGCTCAGGGCGGCCGACAGGTCCCCCTGGGCCACATATTGGGCGTGCTGGGCCAGCTCGGCGAGGATCTCCTGGTCCAGCGCCGCCGTGTCGGCGGCGTCCGTTGTGGTGTCAACGGCGTAGGAGAGCTGCTCCAGCTGGGCCGACAGCGAGGCGATTTCCTCCTGCCGGGCCTGGGCCCCGGTGCTGTTGTAACCGGTGGCCACCACCTGGCCGGTGCCCACTTTTTCGCCCTCCTGCCGCTCCAGCACCGTGATGCCGAAGGGGGAGGAGAGAACCTGTTCGCTGCGGACGACCCAGCCCGTCACCTGGCAGCCCTCGCCGGCCTCGTACTCGATGGCGCGGGTGGTGGTCAGGGGCTGGCGGACGGCCGAGAAGACGGCGTAGCCGATGTAGAGGACGACGGCCAGCAGCAGCAGACCGAGAATGATTTTGTTGTAAAATCTGCCTTGTTTCATGGTCGCTCCTTGGGAAACGCCGGAGCCGGCCCGGGGCGGGCCGCCCGGCAGCCGCCCCTAGGGGGCGGCGTCGTCTCCGGGCAGGGCCAGGGGCTCGGCCGGGGAAATGGTGGAGATGGCGTGCTTGTAAATCACGTTCTGCCGCCCCTCCGACAGGACCACCACCACGGAGCTGTCGAAGCCGGTGATGCAGCCCCGCAGCTGGTAGCCGTTCATGAGGAAGACGGTGACGGGCAGGCGGTTCCGCCGGACCGTCTGCAGGAAGGCCTCCTGCAGGAATTCAGGGGTTTGCATGGTTATCCTCTCCTTTTGTCTCTGGGATATCCATAATCTATCACAGTCTCGCCGCGGATTTCGTCAGATGCGCCCCGCATCCGCCCCGACCCGGGAAAAACCCAGGGAAGATGCGAAGCCCAGGGCCTCCCGGAGGACGGCGGCGCCGTCGGGCGCGTCGCTCTGGCGGATCCAGTGGATGGCCGGGTTGCGCCGGAACCACGTCAGCTGCCGCTTGGCGTACCGGCGGGACTCCCGCTGGATGTCCGCCACGGCCTCGGAGAGGGGGCAGCGCCCCGCGAGATACGCCAGCAGCTCCTTGTAGCCGATGGCCTGGAGGCAGGTGGCCTCCGGCGGGACGCCCCGGGCCAGCAGGGCCCGGACCTCGTCGAGGAGGCCCTGCTCCAGCATGGCCTCCACCCGGGCGTCGATGCGCCGGTAGAGGGCGGCCCGGTCCTGGAAGTCCAGGCCAATCCAGCCGGCGGTGTACTTCGGCTTCTGCCGGCGGCTCTCCTCGTTGTGGGCCGTCATGGTCTTGCCGGTCTCCAGGTAGACCTCGGCGGCCCGGAGGATCCGCCGCCGGTCCCCCGGGGGGATCCGGGCGGCGCTCTCGGGGTCGAAGGTGGCCAGGTATGCCCGGACCGCCTCGATGCCCTCCCGGTCGGCCATGGCCTCCAGGGCCTCCCGGCGGCCGGTGGACGGCACCGGCGCGAAGGTGCGCCCGGCCAGCAGGCTGTCCACGTACAGCCCCGTGCCGCCGCAGAGGATGGCCGTCCGGCCCCGGGCCAGGATGTTCTGGAGGATGGGGTCCGCCATCGCCACGTACCGGCCCACGGAGAAGTCCTCCCCCGGGTCTGCGACGTCTATCATATGGTGGGGGACGCCGGCCATTTCCGCCGCCGTGGGGGTGGCGGTGCCGATGTCCATGTGGCGGTAGAGCTGCATGGAGTCGCAGGAGAGGACCTCCCCGTCCAGCGCCCGGGCCAGGGCCACGGCCAGGCCGGTCTTGCCCGAGGCCGTGGGGCCCACCACACAGAGAATCTTGTCCATGGCCGCCTCCTAGGACCGCAGGAACTGCCGCTCCAGCTGGCTGCGGCGCAGGGCCATGAGGACCGGCCGGCCGTGGGGGCAGTAGCGGATGTCGTCCCGGGTCAGCACCTGGCGGACCAGGTCCTCCCGCTCGGCCGGCTCGGTGTGCCAGCCGGCCTTGATGGCGGCCTTGCAGGCGATGGTGTGGAGGAGGCTGTCGCGCAGGGCGGCCGGGTCGGCCCGGCGGCCCTCCAGCAGCGCCGCGGCCAGCTCCTGGAGGGCCGCGGCCGCCTGGCGCTCGTCCAGGTCGGCGGGAATCTGCCGCAGCACCACGGCGCCGCCGCCGAAGTCGTCGGCCTCAAAGCCGAAGGAGGCCAGGGTCTCCCGGTTTTCCAGCACCGCCGCGGCCTCCTCCCGGCCCAGTTCCACCGGCAGCGGAGCCAGCAGCACCTGGGCCATCAGGGGCCCCTGGGTCGCCCGGAGCCGCTCGAAGAGGATCCGCTCGTGGGCGGCGTGCTTGTCGATGAACAGCAGCTGGTCCGCCTGCTCCACCAGGATGTAGGTGTCCAGGGCCTCGCCGATGACCCGCCAGGGGGCCGCCTCGGGCATGGGCAGGTCCTGCTGGACCGGGGCCGTCTGGGCGGGCGGGGTTTCCGGCTCCGCCGCCTGCCGGGCGGGCGGTTCCGAGGCGGGCGGGGCGTCCGGCTGCGCCGGCGGGGCCGACCGGACCGGTGGGGCCGACTGCATCGGCGGGGCCGACTGCATCGGCGGGGCCGACGGAGCCGGGCGGCTGACCGGCGAGGCCACCTGCTCGGCCTTTTGGCCGAAGACCGCCTCCACGGCCCGGGGCGCGGGCGCGGCGGCCGGGGCCTGGGCCAGGGTGTCGGCCAGGGCCCGGTACTGCCGGGCGTCCGCGGTGCGGAACGCCTCCCGCTGGACGGGGGCCGCGGCGGGCTTGGGCGTCTTCAGGTGCATCTCCGGCCGCTGGGCGGCCCGGTTCAGCGCGCCCAGGACGCCGTAGTGGACGGCGTCGAACACGTCCCGCTCCGAGAGGAAGCGGACCTCGGTCTTGGCGGGGTGGACGTTGACGTCCACCAGGTGGGCCGGCAGGTCCAGATGGAGGACGCAGCAGGGGAAGCGGCCGCTGAGGAGCTGGTTCTGGTACGCCTGCTCCAGGGCCGCGGTGAGCAGCTTGGAGCGGATGGGCCGGCCGCCGACGAAGAAGTGCTGGCCCATCCGGTTGCCCCGGGTGGCCGTGGGCAGGGAGACGAAGCCGCGGACGGCGTACTGCTCCCAGCGGCTCTCCACGGGGATGAGCCCGGCGGAGAACTGCCGGCCGAAGACGCAGTAGACGGTCCCACGCAGGTCCCCGTCGCCGGGGGTGGACAGCTGCTCCTGGCCGTCCTTCAGGAAGCGGAAGGCCACGTCCGGATGGCACAGGGCCTGGCGCTGCACCACGGCGAAGACGTGGGAGGCCTCGGCCGTGTCGGTCTTCATGAACTTCATCCGGGCCGGCGTGTTGTAAAAGAGGTCCCGGACGATGATGGTGGTGCCCGGCGGGCAGCCGGCGGGGCCCCGCTCGGTGACGGTTCCGGCCTCCAGGTGGAGGCTGGTGCCGGCGGGGGCGTCGGCGGTGCGGGTCAGCAGGTCGATGCGCGAGACGCTGGCGATGGCCGCCAGGGCCTCGCCCCGGAAGCCCAGGGTGCCGATGGCGTCCAAATCGGCGGCCTCCCGCAGCTTGCTGGTGGCGTGGCGGAGGAAGGCCGTCTCGGCGTCCTCGGGGTCCATGCCGCAGCCGTCGTCGGTGACCCGGAGGAACGTCATGCCGCCCTTTTGAATCTCCACCGTGACGTGGCGGGCGCCGGCGTCCACGGCGTTTTCCAGCAGCTCCTTGGCGGCGCTGCCGGGCCGTTCGACCACCTCGCCGGCGGCAATCAGGTCGGCCACGTGGGGGGAAAGCTGATGAATGACGGGCATAGGATCCCTCCTAACCGTGCAGGATGCCCATGGAAACGGCGTTGATGAGGCTGTGGACCACGATGGGGGCCCAGATGGTGTCGGCCTTCTCGTACGTCCAGCCGAGGGCGACGCCGGCCGGCAGGTAGGCGACGGCCGTCAGCAGGGTGTTGCCCCAGCCCACCTGGCCCACGTACTGCCAGACGTGGAGGGCGGCGAAGAGCAGGGCCGACATGGCGTAGGCCAGCACCCGCCCGGTGGGGTGGAGGTTCCCGAAGATGAGCCCGCGGAAGAGGGTCTCCTCCACCAGGGGCGCCAGCAGCACCGTGCAGCAGACCATCAGCCAGTAGTTCCCCTGGGCCAGGGCGTCGATATAGCGGTCGTTGGGGCTGGACACGGTCCAGCCCAGCAGCGCCAGCACCCAGTTCAGGAGCCACGCGAGGGCGTAGTAGAAGACGAAGCCCAGAATGATGGCCTGGACAAAGGGCCAGAACCGGTGGGAGATGTTGCCCAGGGACACGATGAGCCACCGGTGGAACACCAGGGCGATGATGAGGAAGTTGACGAGAAAATAGACGAGGTTCGCCGTGGAGGCCGCCAGCCGGAGGCCCAGGGCGTCCAGCACCACCGTCAGCAGATAGCCGAGGAGGAAGACGTAGAAGGGCAGGTACAGAAGGCCGCCGAAGACCTCCCCCCGGGACATGGGGGGCCCCACGGTGCCGTGCTTTCTGGTGTCGGCCATAGGGGCCTCCTTTCCAATCGTTAGCGGGAGCCCTCGGCCAGCTGCTTCAGCTGAAACAGGGCGTTGAGGGCTTCAATGGGCGTCATGGTCTCCACGGACATCTTCTGGAGCCGCCGGCGGATCTCGTCGCCGGCCAGATCCAGCAGGGAGACCTGGTCATCGGGCGCGGCCGGCGGGCCCTGGGGGGCCGCCGCCGGTGCGCCGGCCTCCAGCTGGCGCAGCAGCTGCCGGGCCCGGGTGATGATGGACTCCGGCAGGCCGGCCAGCTTGGCCACGTCCACGCCGAAGGAGTCGTCGGCGGCGCCGGGGACGATTTTCCGCAGGAAGACAATCTCCCCGCCCCGCTTTTTCACGGAGATGTTGTAGTTGCGGACGCCGGGCAGCTCCTGCTCCAGGACCGTCAGCTCGTGGTAGTGGGTGGCGAAGAGCGTCTTGGCGCCCAGCTTTTTCCGGTCGGCGGCGTACTCCAGGACGGCCCGGGCGATGGCCATGCCGTCAAAGGTGGAGGTGCCGCGGCCGATTTCGTCGAGAATCAGCAGCGAGCGGGGCGTGGCGTTCCGGAGGATCTCGGCCATCTCGGTCATCTCCACCATGAAGGTGGACTGGCCCGAGGCCAAATCGTCCGACGCGCCGATGCGGGTGAAGAGCCGGTCCACGATGCCGATGCGGGCGGCCTTGGCCGGCACGAAGGAGCCCATCTGGGCCATGAGGACAATCAGCGCCACCTGGCGCATATACGTGGACTTGCCGGCCATGTTGGGGCCGGTGACGATGGCCACGCTGCCGCCCGCGCCGCCCAGGGCCGTGTCGTTGGGGACGAAGAGGTTTCCCTGGAGCATCTGCTCAACCACCGGGTGGCGGCCCTCGGTGATGACAATCTCCCCCGAGAGGTCCACCTCCGGCCGGCAGTAGCGGTTGGCCACGGCCACGTGGGCCAGGCAGCTGAGGACGTCCAGGGCCGCCACGGCCCCGGCGGCCTGGCGCACCCGGTCGGCCTGGTCGGCAATCCACTGGCGCACCTCGGTGAAGAGCTCGTACTCCACCGCGGCAATCCGGTCCTTGGCCGTGAGGATGGTGTTCTCCAGCTCCTTGAGCTCGGGGGTGATGTACCGCTCGCAGTTGGTCAGGGTCTGCTTGCGGATGTACGTGTCGGGGGCCATGGCGCTCTGGCCCTTGGAGATCTCCAGGTAGTAGCCGAAGACCCGGTTGTAGCCCACCTTCAGGGACTTGATGCCGGTCTTCTCCTTCTCCTGGGCTTCAATCTCGGCCATGGCGCCCTTGCCGCCGGAGAGGATGTCCCGGAGGCGGTCTACCTCCTCGCTGTACCCGGTGCGAATCAGGCCGCCCTCCCGGACGGTGAAGGGCGGGTCGTCCACGATGGCCCGGTCGATGCGGGCCTTGAGGTCCTCGAGGGGGTCGAGCTGCTCGGCCAGAGTCTGGCTCAGGGAGGCCTCCAGCGTCCCGGCGGCCGCCTTCAGCGCCGGAAGGGCGGCGCAGCCGGCCGACAGGGCTGCCAGGTCCCGCCCGCCCGCCGTGCCGTTGACAATCCGGGCCAGGATCCGCTCCAGGTCCGAGACCTCGCGGAGGGTCCGGCGCAGCTCCTCCCGGTCCACGGTCCGGCGGACCAGCTCCTCCACGGCCCCCAGCCGCTTGCCAATCAGGGCCGGGGAGAGCAGGGGCTTTTCCATCCAGCTGCGCAGAAGCCGGCCGCCCATGGCCGTGACGGTCTTGTCCAGGACGCCCAGCAGGCTGCCCCGCTTCTCCCGGGAGCGCATGGTCTCGGTCAGCTCCAGGTTCCGCCGGGCCGTCAGGTCCAGGTCCAGGAAGCGGCCGGTCAGGTAGTATTCGAGCACCCGGATGTGGACCAGGTCCGAGCGCTGGACGGTCTTCAGCGTGACCAGCAGGGCGCCGGCCGCCCGGACCACCGCCGGGACGGCCTCCAGCTCCAGCTCCGCCAGGCTCTTGCGGAACTGGGCCTCCACGGCGGCCGTGGCGGCGGGCAGGTCGAAGAGGGCCTCGCTCCCGTGGTCCACGCAGCAGCGCAGGCGGGACTGCAATGCCTCGGGCAGCAGCACGGCCTCCTCGGCCCCGCCGCCCAGCAGCAGCTCCGAGGGGGCGAAGCGGCCCAGCTCCGCCACGGCCTGCTCGGCGGCCTGGGGGCCGCTGGCGCAGGTGGCGAAAAAGCTGCCGGTGGACACGTCGCAGAAGGCCATGCCGTAGGTCTCGCCGTCCCGGCAGACGCAGGCGAAGTAGTTGTTCCGCCGCTCGTCGAGCATCGAGCTCTCGGTGACGGTGCCGGGGGTGACAATCCGGGTGATTTCCCGCTTCACCAGCCCCTTGGCCAGGGCCGGATCCTCCATCTGCTCGCAGATGGCCACCTTGTACCCCTTGGCCACCAGCCGGGCGATGTAGCCCTCGCTGGAGTGGTACGGCACGCCGCACATGGGGATCCGGTCGGGGTCGTCCTTGGCCTTGCCGTGGTCGCGGCTGGTCAGGGTCAGGTCCAGCTCCCGGGCCGCCAGGCGGGCGTCGTCGGCGAACATCTCGTAGAAGTCGCCCAGGCGGAAAAAGAGGATGCAGTCGGGGTTTTCTTCTTTGATTTGCAGATACTGCCGCATCATGGGCGTCAGTTCAGCCATGGGGTTCCTCCTTTACGGGGTGTCCGGGGAGACGACGGCGCCGGTCAGCGACCAGGTGGCCGCGCCGGTGATGTCCGCGAGGACGTAGGAGCCGATGAGCCCGTCGTCGCCGCCGGTCAGACGCACCAGGCGGTTGCCGTTGGTGCGGGCCGTCAGGAGGCCCTCCTCCCGGCCGTCCACCAGCACGCGGAGGGTCCGGCCCACGTAGGCCCGGTGCTTCTCCTCGGAGATGCGGTTCTGGGCGTCGCAGAGGCGGTCAAACCACCGCAGCTTCTCCGCCCGGGGGACGGGGTCGTCCAGCCGGGCCGCCGGCGTGCCGGGGCGGGGGGAGTAGAGGAAGGTGAAGAGGGCGTCGCAGCGGACGGCCTCCACCAGGGAGAGGGTTTCTTCAAACTCCGCCTCGGTCTCGCCGGGGAAGCCGACGATGACGTCGGAGGTCAGCACCAAATCGGGCATCACCTGCCGGGCGTAGGCCACCAGGTCCAGGTACTGCGCGCAGGTGTAGCGGCGGTTCATGGCATGCAGCACCCGGTCGGAGCCGGCCTGGAAGGGCAGGTGGATGTGGCGGGCAATCTTCGGATGGGCGGCCATGGTGTCGAAGAGCTTCTTCGAGGCGTCCTTGGGGTGGCTGGTCATGAAGCGGAGCAGGAAGTCCCCGTCCAGCCGGGCCAGCTCGGCCAGGAGGTCGGCGAAGTCCGTGCCGCCGCCGTCGTAGGAGTTGACGTTCTGGCCCAGGAGGGTGATGTCCCGGCAGCCGGCCTCGGCCAGCTGGCGCACCTCGGCGACGACGTCCTCGGGCCGGCGGCTGCGCTCCCGGCCCCGGACGTAGGGGACGATGCAGTAGGAGCAGAAGTTGTTGCAGCCGTACATGACGCTGACCCAGGCCTTGTGGGGGTCCGAGCGCTCCACCGGCAGCCCCTCGGCGATGGCGCCGGGCTCGTCCTCGGTGAAGAAGACCCGCTTCCCGCCGGTCAGCACGGAGAAGAGCAGCTCCGGCAGCCGCCACAGGTGGTGGGGGGAGAAGACGCCGTCCACGTGGACGTAGCTGCGGCGGATCTTCTCGGCGACCTGGGGCTGGCCCATCATGCAGCCGCACAGGAGAATCCGCTGGCCCTCGTGGCGGCGCTTGGTGTGGACCAGGGCGCCCACGTTGCCGAAGACCCGCTGCTCGGCGTGCTCCCGGACGGCGCAGGTGTTCACGACCACCAAATCGGCCCCCTCGGCCCCGTCGGTGAGGCCGTAGCCGCACTGCTCCAGGATGCCGCGGATCCGCTCGGAGTCGGCCTCGTTCTGCTGGCAGCCGTAGGTGTCCACGAAGGCCACGGGGCTGCGGCCCCGCCGCTCCCAGTAGGCCCGGACGCGGCCGCAGAAGGCCTGCTGCCGGCCCAGCTGCTCCGGCGTGATGACGGTCGTTTTCGTCTCCAAGGGGAATCTCCACCATTCTTTCGTATAATCAGCTTATTTTATCAGTTTCTCCGGAATTTTGCAAGGCCTCCGTCCCAACCCCTTCGGCGCCCGCGGCGTCGGCAGGCCGCCGGGAAATTGACAAAGAATCCGGGAAAACCGGTTGCAATCCGACAATTCCGATTGTATAATAGGAATATTCAAGCGCGGCGAGCGGTCGCACGATACTCTCGGAGGTGTCCCGGTATGAAAGTTTCCACCAAAGGACGGTATGCCCTGCGCATCATGATTGATCTTGCCCAGCACAACGACGGCGAGGCCATCTCCCTCAAGGACATCGCCCGGCGGCAGGAGGTCTCGGCCAAATACCTGGAGCTGATTATCGCCATTCTCAACAAGGCCGGCTTCGTCCACAGCACCCGCGGCAAGGCCGGCGGCTACCGGCTGGCCCGCCCGGCGTCGTCCTACACCGTCGGCGCCATCCTCAAGCTGACCGAGGGCTCCCTGGCGCCGGTGGCCTGCCTGGGGACCGGGGAGAGCACCTGCGCCCGGGCCTGCCGCTGCGAGGCCCTGCCCATGTGGGAGAACCTGGACCGCATCATCGACGACTACCTGGAGAGCGTCACGCTCCAGGACCTGGTGGACCAGACGGTGGCCCGGGCGCCCGCCGCGGAACACGAAAAGGATGTTTCCGGCTGCTGACAGACCGGCCGCTTTGTCCATGGAAAGGCGGCCGGTTTTGTGGGATACTGGCATCAGCTGGGGCTGCGCGCCTCGGCGAACGGATGCTTTGGGAGATTGGGATGCTGCTTCACCGCGACTGAGAACGCGAAACAAAATGCCGGCGCACCATAGCGGTGCGCCGGCACTGTTTATTGATTAGTAGAGGCTGTACAGCATCTTGGCCACCTGGCCGCGGGTGACGGTGCCGGTGGGGCGCAGATAGCCGTTGGAGCCGGAGATGATGCCCCGGGTGACCATGGAGCCGATGTAGCTCCGGGCCCAGGAGGCCGTCTCCTGGCCGTCGGGGAAGGACGAGAGGTCGTCCTCGGCGTAGCCCTTGTCCTGGGTGCGGCCGAGAATCGTCATGGCCTCCTGGCGGGAGATGGTGTCGGTGGGGTTGGCGTAGAGCGCGCCGCCGGTGGACGAGCCGGTGAACAGCCCCAGGGCGTAGGCGGCCTTGACGTCGTTGAGGGCCCAGTCGGCAATCTCCTCACTGTCGGCGAAGGGCAGCACCACGCTGGCGTAGCTGGAGGTGTCCACCCCCAGGAAGCGGACGATGGCCGAGGCAAACTCCTGGCGGCGCATGGGGTCGTCGGGCCGGTAGGAGAGGTTGCCCTCGGCGTCCGCCGAGCCGCCGAGGATCCCCTCGCGGTAGCAGTAGTCCACGTAGACCCGGGCCCAGTGGTTGTCCAGGTCGGTGAAGGGGTTCTCCAGCGTGCCGGAGATGTCCACGGTCTCGGAGACCAGGTTGCCGAAGTTGTCCCAGACGGTGACGCGCACCTGGTGGGCCAGGCCGTCGGTGGGCAGGGCCACCCGGGCCAGGCCGCCGGCCAGCTCCGCCGCCTGCTCCTGGCCGTCCACGGTCACCGTCAGGCCCGAGACGCCGCTGCCGGTATCGGCCACGGCAATCTCCAGGGCCGCGTCGCTCCGGGAGACGGTCAGGGACGGGGCCTCGCTGTCGGTCAGCTCGCCGGAAGTGGCCACCAGCTGGTCCAGATAGACGGTGCCCGAGGCGGCTGCGGCCGTCTCGTACTCGGTGACGGCCACGCCGGACAGGGCTGTGGCCCCAGCGGGGATCTCCGCCGTCACGTACCGCCAGCCGGAGAAGTTCAGCTGGGTCAGCCACAGGGAGGACACGGTGCTGCCGTCGGTGAACCGCAGGGAGAGGCTGTTGCCCGAGCCGTCGCCGTAGACCCAGAGGCCCACGTGGTCCGTGCCGGCGGGCAGGGTCACAGCCACGTCGGCCGTCACCTGGCGGCGGGCGTCCGCGGCGGCATCCACCTGGCTCAGGTCGTAGCTCGCCCGGAGGCTGCCGCGGCCGTAGCGGACGAAGTTCAGGTCGCTGTTTGCCGCCAGCTCCAGGCCGGTGCCGGAGGTGAAGACGGCCTCGCCGCGCTCAAAGCCCAGCAGGACGCTGCCCTCGGGCGCCAGAGGCGTCACGGTAATCTGGATGGAGGCGCTGGTCCCGCCGGCCGAGCAGGTGAGGGTGCCGGTGGCCGCGGAGGTCAGCGGCGCGGCGGTGAAGGCGCCGGTCTCGTCCACGGTGCCGATGCCCTCCGAGACGCTCCAGGTGAAGCAGTCGTCCTGGGCCGTCAGGTTGTAGCCGTAGAAGGCCGCGGCGGCCGTCAGCTGGACGGTCTCGCCGGCGGCGGCCGTCAGGGCGGTGATGGTCTGGCCGCTGGCCTCGTTGCGGACGGAGATGGAGGAGGGGGTCTCCACCACACGGATGGCGCGGGAGCCGGAGGCGCTGCCGCCGGTCACCTGGACGACGGCGGTGGTGGTCTCCGGCCCGGCGGTGAAGACGCCGGATTCGTCCACGGTGCCGCCGGTGGCGGTGAAGGCCAGATCCGCCGGCACCTCCACGGCGTTGGCGTGGTCGTCGGTGGCCTTGACCGTCAGGTTCAGCCGGCCGCCGGAGAGGACCGCGCCGTCGTAGGGGTAGAGGTGCAGGGCCGTGGCCTCGCCCGGCGCCGCCGTCACGGCGGCCAGGAAGATGAAGTTGGCGCATTTGCGCAGCTTGCCGTCGGAGGGGCGGTTGACCGTCGTCAGAGTGCTGTCGCCGGGGTACTGGGCCACGTAGGTGGTGGAGCCGCCGCCGTCCAGGTTCAGGGCCGTGACGCAGCCCAGCTCCACCATCCGCTCGGCCAGCTCGGCCAGGGTCAGCCCCGCCGAGTAGCCCGACTGGGCGCCGTCCACGGTGTAGAGCACCAGCGTGCCGTCGGCCTTGAGCCCCACGGCGGTCCGGGCGGCCCGGCGCTCGGCCGTGTTCAGGACGAACTCCGTCTGGGCCACGCCGTCCACCACCAGCATCTCGTCGCCGCCCAGGGCGTAGAGGACGTCGGACCACTGCTCGTCCACCGTGCAGTCGATGGTCACGGTGTCCCCCACCTGGAGGGCGCCCACCTGGCGGTCGAAGGTGTACTGGTAGTCGGTCTCCGTGGCCATGGCCAGGACCATGGAGCCGGCGGGAATGTCGCAGGAGTCCGTGTCGGGGGTGACGGCCGTGACGGTGGCGGTGATGGTCTGGCCGGGCACCAGCTGCTCGGAGCTGACCGAGAGCACGACGTTGTAGGCCGAGATGGTGTTGCGGGTGGCGACGTCGAAGTCCCGGGAGTAGAGGATGGCCCCGTTGCCGGTGGTGAGGGTCTTGTTGTACAGGGCGCTGCCCACCTGGCCGTTGGGGTATGTAACCTGAATCTGGAGGTTGGGCTGGCCGATGATGGCCGAGCCGTCCGCCCGGAAGCCGACGGCCTCGTTGTCGCCGCTGGAGCGGACGACGCCGTCGGTCAGCACCAGGTCCATGGGCACGCCGGTGGACATGGTGAAGAAGCCGCCGTTGACGGCCGCGACCGGCGTATAGCCCCGGGTGCGCAGGTAGTCGGCGACGTACTGGGCGTCGCTGCGGCCGTAGAGCATGGAGCCGTAGGCCACCATCGGCCGGACGTTGCTGTCGGGGGTGTATTCCAGGATGTTTTCCGTCTGCTGGCCGCCGCCGGCCGACGAGCCGGTCAGCTGGCCGTGGGTCAGCGTGGCGGTGGCCGACAGCTCCAGGCTGTCCTGGCGCAGGGAAGAGCCCAGCACCGCCGCCGAGACCGTGGCGGTCAGCAGCACGGCCGCCAGAATCAGAGCCGTTATCTTATGTAAAACTGTTCGCATGGTGTGCCTCCTGGTCGCGGGTACGGGGTGAAATCCCCTTTATGTTAACAGAATCGGCGGGAAATGTAAATGGGAAAAGAAAGGTTCCGCCGCCGGCCGCGGCGGGCGGAAAAAACGGGCTGCCGGGGCGGAATCCCCGGCAGCGGTCTCAGATGGCGGCCATCTCAGCGATATACTGGTCCACGCAGGCCAGGAACTCGGCCACATGGGAGTTGGACTCGTGCCGGCGCAGCGCCAGCAGGACACCGCTTTTGGAGCCGGGCAGGTCCCGGTAGGTGTAGCCGGGCCGGCCGTAGTCGCTCATATACCGGTCGGTGAGGAAGACCTCGTTGTCGGCCCGGACGTTGTCGGCCAGCCCGCTGAAGAACCGGGTCATGTGGACAATCCGCGGCGTGAAGCCGGCCGCGCCGCAGTCGTAGTTCAGCTTGCGGATGAACGCCAGGTTGTTGGGGACGATGAATTGCTGGTTCCGCAGGTCCTCCCAGGTGAGCCGCGGGAGCCGGGCCAGGGGGTTCGTCTCCCGCATCCCCACCGACCAGGGGCACGGGAGAATCATCCGGCTCTCCAGCTCGTCGGAGTGGAACAGCTCGCTGCGGTAGGGGTTGGAGAGGATGACGTCGATGGTGCCCTGGATGAGGGCGTCCTTCTGCTCCTCCAGGGAGGAGAGGTCCACCCGGGTTTCGACGTTGGGATAGGCGGCGTTGAACCGGTCCAGCAGCGGCATCAGGAAGGCGTCGGCGTTGGCCGAGGGCGTCGTGCTGACGACCAGGCCGCGGGTCTTGCAGGCCTGAATCTCCGCCGCCCGCAGCAGGGTCAGGCTGAAGTCCTGCACCATCTCCCGCCACTTGGCCAGGAGGATCCGGCCGGCCGGGGTGGGGCGGACGTGGGTGCTCTTGCTGCGGATGAAGAGGATGATGTCCAGGGTCTGCTCCAGGTTGGCAATCTGCTTGCTCATGGCCGGCTGGGAGATGTGCATGGCCGCCGCAGCCTTGGTGAAGCTGCCCAGGTCGGCCACGTTGAGGCAGATCTGAATCTGTAAAAAGCTGACGTTTTCAATGTCCACGTAGTTCAAGGGAAACACCTCCGAGGGTGGGCGCTAAAAATCCAGGCGGGCGATGAAGGTCTTCTGGAACTGGGGGTGGAGGGCCAGCTCCAGGAATTCCGTCTCCCGGGCCAGGCGGCCGCAGCGGCGGAACTCGGCCTCAGAGAGGGCGCACAGCTGCGCGCCGGCGCCGGCGGCGTTGCCGATGGCCGCGACGCGGGAGAGCTCCAGCGGCGGCAGCATCCCGATGGCGACGGCGCTGGCGGCGTCCATGTAGTTGCCGAACGCCCCGGCGAGGAAGACGCGCCGGATGTCCGCCGGCTTGGCGCCCAGGGTGGCGCACATCAGCTCGATGCCGGCGGCGATGGCGCCCTTGGCCAGCTGCACCTCCCGGACGTCCCCCTGGGTCAGCTCGACGGGCTTCCCGTCGGCTCCGGCCTCGGCCAGGACGAAGGAGGCCAGCCGCCCCCGGCGGACCACCCGGGCCCGGAGGGCCGGCACGCCCGCCAGAGCCTCGTCCTTGGCAAAGCGGCCGCTGGGCGTCAGGACCCCGGCCCGGAGCAGCACGGCAATCAAATCGATGAGGCCGCTGCCGCAGATGCCGGCCGGCGGCTTGCCGCCGATGGTGGTGAAGGTGATGTCGCCGCCGTCCCAGGCGACGTGGTCGATGGCGCCGTCGGCCCCCCGCATCCCGCAGGAGATTTTGGCCCCCTCCAGGGCGGGGCCGGCGGCGGTGGAGCAGGCCACGCGGCGCCGGCCGTCCCCCAGGACCAGCTCGCCGTTGGTGCCGATGTCGATGAGCAGCGACAGCTCCCCGAGGGTGTCGAACTCGGCGGCCAGCATCGCCGCGGAGGTGTCGGCCCCGACGAAGCCGGCGATGATGGGCAGCAGCCGCACCACCGCGCCCCGGCCGGCCGGCAGGCCCAGGTGGGCCGCCGGGACCTCCAGCGCCTGGCGCACCTCGGGGAAGTAGGGCGGCGTCAGCAGGGCGTCGGGGCGGATGCCGGCGAACAGGTGGTGCATACAGGTGTTGCCGGCCACGGTGAGGAGCAGCAGGTCGTCGGTGGAGCGGCCCACGGCGGCGCAGGCGGCTGTCAGCAGGTCCGCCAGCTGGCCGCGGATGACCCGGGAGATCTCCCGCAGCCCGCCCTTGACGGCGAAGTCCGCCCGGGAGATGACGTCGGCGCCGTAGGACACCTGGCGGTTCAGCTGGCTCTCCACGTGGAGGGTCTGGCCGCTGATGCCGTCCATCAGGTAGCAGACCACCGAGGTGGTGCCGATGTCGAAGGCGGCCAGCAGCGGCGCAGAGGGGGCCGGCCGCACCTGGAGGACCCGGCCGCCGGCAAGGAGGACGTAGGGCGCGTAGCCGCTCTCCTCGAGAATCGCGTGGAGGCCGGAGAGCAGCGCCGGGGAGGGCGGGGCCTCCACCGGGCAGCCGGCCTCGGCCAGGGCGTCCGTCAGCCGCTCCCAGTCGGAGCGGGCGTCGGCCAGGGCGGGCCGGGCCACGGGGACGGTCCGCCCGGTGAAGCCGGGGCGGCAGTCCACCGGCCGCAGCCGGTGGGCCTGGAGGACCTGGTGGCGGGCGGCCTGGGGCAGCTGGACCGTCAAGTCCTCGGTCACCGGGGTCTGGCAGGCCAGGCAGCTGCCGGGCGTCCCGCCGGAGAGCACCAGGACGCGGCATTTTCCGCAGGTGCCCTTGCCGCCGCAGGGGGCGTCGGGCTCCAATCCGGCCTGTACCTGGGCCTGGAGCAGGGTGGTGCCGGCCTCCACCTGGACGGTGGCGCCGCTGGGAAGAAAGGTGACAGAATATGGCATAGAGGGTTCCTCCTCAATCAAAGTCGCAAAGCCGCGGGGCCGCCCTAGCTGCCGGCGGGGCGCTGGCGGCGGTCGTGGCGGGCGTCCTGGTAGTAGGCCCGCTTTTGGGCGTACATCTTCTCCTCAGCCGCCCGGATGAGCCGGCTGACGGAAGGCACCTCCCGCTGCCACTGGACGCCGATGGAGACATGGTACCCCTCGTCGGCCAGGGCGCCTTCCACTTCCTGCGCCATGCGGAGGACCTCCGCCTCGGCGATGTCCACGGAAAAGGCCAGGAACTCGTCCCCGCCGATGCGGTAGGCGTACGGGTCGCCGAAGACGGCCTGGAACCAGGCGGCGGCCGTTTTGAGCATCCGGTCGCCGGCGTCGTGGCCCGCCGAGTTGTTCAGCTCATGGAGGCCGTTGACGTCCATATAGATGCAGGCCAGAGAGCTGTGGAAGCGGCGGGGATAGGACGGGAGGTCGATTTCATAGCGGTTGCGGTTGTAGAGGCCGGTCAGGGCGTCGCGCTCGCCCTGCTCCTTGATGGCCTGGTAGGTGCGGGTGTTGCGGCACAGGAGGCTGAAGCTGAAGGTGACGCCCTTGAGCAGGGAGATGTTGGTGTCCCGCCGGGGCATATTGCAGGCGGCGAGGATCCCGCACAGGATGCCGTCCGAATCCCGGACGGGCACCACCGTCACCGCGTGGATGGAGCTGCCGGGGCTCAGGTCCAGGATGGCCTGCAGCTCCTGCGGGCGGTACGCCTCCAGCTGCTCCTCGCCGTCCAGGAAGCGCTTGGCCATCTGCCGGGCCATCAGCAGCTGCTCCTCCGGCGACCGGGGCGGCAGCATCCCGGCAGTGGCCTCCCAGGTGAAGGCGCCGCGGCGCTCCGGCGGCTCCAGCATCCAGAAGATGACGCACTGGGCCGCGAGCATCCGCCCCACTTCCTCGAGGGAGCGGGGGATGTTCTCCTGGCGCTCGTGGGCGTCAAAGAGCAGCCGCTCCACCTGGTAGAGGGCGTTGAGGGACTCCAGCTGCCGCTGTTTTTCGCCGGTCTCCCGCTGGACGTAGCGGAGCGTCCAGAGGAAATAGAGGATGAAGGCCAGCACCTCGAAGGCCAGCAGGGTGTTGAGGATGGTGCGCACGTGGTTGGCGTTGGCGAAGACCGCCGCCTCCGGTACCGAGAGGGCCAGGCGCCACTCGTTGATGTGCAGCGGCATATAGTAGAAATAGAGGTAGCTGCCGGTGGTCTCCGAGACGAAGACGACGTAGTTGGACGCCCCGTCGATGAGGCCCTGGCGCATGGCGTCCGCGTCGTAGCCGTCGGCCATGGGCCGCTCGCCGAGCTCCCAGATGTTCCCGTTCCCGCCGTGCCAGGTGTCCAGGAGGAAGTCGCCGGTGGCGCCGTCGATGACATAGAGGGCGGCCTGGCCGCCGTAGGGGGTGAAGTCCAGCACCTCCGGCAGGCGGTTCAGCTCCACCACGCCGCAGAGGACGGCGATGGTCTCCCCGTCCCGGACGATGGGGACGTAGTGGTGCACCACGTAGCCGCTGCCGGTCACAAAGTCCTCCAGCCGGTCGGAAATGTGGGCGCCGCGGGCCGCCGCCTCCTGGAACGAGAGGTACCCGGAGGCGTTGACCTGCCGGCCGCCGCGCGTGAGGAGGACGTCGCCGGGCAGCAGCAGCTCCAGACGGGAAAGGGTGCCCACGGCCTCGTAGGCGTCCAGAATATCCTGGAAGTCCTTGGGCGACAGGTCGTCAAAGCGGGCGAACACCGTGGCGACCATCTCCAGCTGCTCCCGGTCGTTGGCGATGAGCGTCTCCACATTCTGGGCGATGTCCGCGGCCTCCTCCGCCAGGCGTTCGCAGCTGGTGTCTTTTTCCAAGCGGTTGATTTCCACGGTGGTCATGAAGGATGCCACCACAATCAGCAGCACCAGCAGCACCGTGGCCGCCATGGATCTCTTCCAATGGATGCGCTCTCTCCGCATGGGTCTCATGGAACGTTTCTCGCCTCCTGTGCGCTCCCTCTCTCCGGAGCCGGACAATCCAAGCCCGCGGCAGGCCGGCGGAAACGGCGGTCCTGCGGCGGATTCTGTGTCGTTTGGAAGGCGTGAGGCATCCCGGCGCGCCCGGCTTCCCCACGCCGTATGGGCTGCGGCGGGGCGCCCTGCCGGGGCCGCCGCCGCACACCGGATACAGAGAAATTCTAACACAGATCCCGCACCGCTTCAACGATAACATTTCTCGAACCTCCCATATTGTGTCAGACGGCGAAATGTGTTACAATAACACATAAGACTCTGAACAGGCGCCCGCCGGGGCGCGGAGGAAGCCGGCCTCCGCCGGCCGCCGACCTGCCGGCGGTCAGTTTCCGACTGATTTGGAAGCGGGCGGATCTGCGGCGGCGGGAGAAGGGAGGGCGCGGCCGGTGAACGACGTGCTGCGGCAGGAGAAGAAATACGCCATCCATCTGGCCGACGCCTCGGCGCTGCGGGCGCGGCTGGAGCGGGTCCTCCACGGCGACGCCCACAACGGGCCCCAGGGGTACACCATCCGCTCGCTCTACTTCGACACGCCGGAGAACAGCGACTTCCAGGACAAGGTGGACGGCCTGGAGCTGCGGCGCAAGCTGCGGCTGCGGCTCTACGACCCGGCGGCCGACTTCGCCATGCTGGAGATGAAGCAGAAGGAGGGGCCCTACCAGCGCAAGCGCTCCCTCCGGCTGGACCGGGAGGCAGCCATGGCCCTGACCCGGGGCGACTACACCCCGCTGCTCCGCTGCGGGGAGCCCTTCGCCGCGGAGTGCTACGGCCTGATGACCTGGCGCTGCTACCGGCCGGCGGCCGTCGTGGAGTACCGCCGCCAGGCCTTTGTGGCCAAGGAGAACCGGATCCGTATCACGTTCGACAGCGCCATCACCGCCACGGAGACGTGCTTCGACGTCTTTTCGCCGCAGCTCCCGCTGTACCCGGTGCTCGAGCCCTTCCGGCTGGTGCTGGAGGTCAAGTACAACGGCTTCCTGCTCAGCTATATCAAGAACCTCCTGGTCCAGGTGGAGCGGTCGGAGCTGTCGGTGAGCAAATACTGCCTGGCCCGCCGCCTGACGCTGGGCAGCAAGGACTAGGCCGGAGAAGGAGAACGTCATGAGAGAATATCTGTTCCAGCTGCTGGAGACCACCGGCGAACTGACCTCCGGCATCATCGCCCTGCGGATGGGCGTGTCGGCGGTCATCGGCGCGTTTATCTTCCTGTCGTACCACATCTCCCACAGCGGGAGCATTTACAGCAAGAAGTTCAACGTCTCCCTGGTGGCCCTGACGGTCATCACCACCACGGTCATGATTGTCATCGGCAACAACATCGCGCTGTCCCTGGGCATGGTGGGCGCCCTGTCCATCGTCCGTTTCCGGACGGCCATCAAGGATTCCCGGGACACCATTTACATCTTCTGGGCCATCGTGGTGGGCATCTGCACCGGCGCCGGCGACTACCTGGTGGCCACCAGCGGCAGCGTCGTGGTGTTCCTGGTGCTGCTGCTCTTCGGCCGTATCCGCAACGACACCCGGATGCTGCTGATTCTCCGCACGGCCCGGCTCAACGAGGCCAAGGTGGAGGCGCTGATGTTCCAGTATTTCAACCGCAAGGCCGTGCTCCGGGCCAAGAACACCACGGCCGAGAGCATCGAGTTCCTCTATGAGTTGAACGGCAAATATCTGAAGAAGCCCGGCGGCCGGACGAGGGAGAAGAGCATCACCGAGGCCGTCTATGAGATTGGCGGCATCGAGTACTTCAACATCGTCGCCCAGAGCGACGACATCAGCGGCTGACGGCTGCGGAGAGGAGGGGCGTCCGTGCGGTACAAGGTTCTGGGGATTGTGATGGCCGTGGTGATGTGCGCCTGCGCGCTGGCGGCCACGGCTGCCGAACAGAGCGGCGGCACCAACCGCTACCACCAGCACCTGAGCGCCGCCGTGCCCGCGGAGCCGTGCGCCTGCGACGGGTCGGAGCTCTGCACCCATCTGCCCATCCTCCGGATTGAGACCGGCGGGCAGTACATCCCCGGGGAGATGATTCCCACCACCGGGACGACGGGGACGACCACCAACCTGGAGGGCGACCTGCACTTCACGACCGCCGCGGACGGATCCGAGGACATCCTGGTGACCATCGAGACCGTGGAGGGGGAGGGCGTCTGGAACCACGCCTCCGACGAGGCGGACCACACCTCCCTGGCCCGGTTCCGGATCCGTGGGAACAGCTCCCGGCAGTTCCCCAAGAAGAACTACCGCATCAAGCTGGTCGTCGACGAGGCGGGGCTGGAGAACGAGGAGCTGCCGCTGCTGGGCATGAGCCCCGACAACGACTGGGCCCTCCACGGCCCCTTCCTGGACAAGACCCTCCTGCGCAACTATATGTGGATGAACCTCTCGGCCGAAATCATGGGCTACGCCCCCAATGTGCGCTTCTGCGAGGTGCTGCTCGACGGGGAGTACCAGGGGGTCTACCTGCTGATGGAGACCATCAAGGAGGACGAATACCGGGTGGACCTGAGCGACTACGAGCCGGGCGCGTCGGAAACCAGCTACCTGCTGGCCATGAACGGCACCCAGGCGGACGGCAACCAGGAGGACGGCGTCTACCTGGAGAACTACACCCGTTACACCTATCAGATGGAGTTCGACGCCGCCTCTCAGACGGTGTTCTACGTCCAGTACCCCCAGGCGGAGTATCTGACCGAGGAGGTCATCGACTACATCCAGCGGGACATCAGCCGCGTGGAGCGGGGCCTCTACTCGGCGGACATGGTCACGGGGCGGTATGACTACGCCGCGGAAATCGACGTGGACTCCTTCGTGGACTACTACATTCTCCAGGAGTTCCTGGCCGTCAACGACGCCTTCTCCCGGTCCACCTACCTCTACCGGGACGTCCGGGGCAAGCTGCACGTGGGCCCCGTCTGGGACTACAACAACGTGCTCAACAACTTCTTCCACGCCTTTTCCCGCACGGGCTTCCTGCTGGAGAACCGCAGCTGGTACGGCCGGCTGATGACCAGCGAGGACTTCGTGGAGCGGGTGATTTCCCGGTACCGGCAGCTGCGCCGGACCATCCTCTCCGACGAGTACCTGGACGGCTATATCGACGACGTGGTGGACTACCTGGGCGACGCCATCGACCGGAACGATGAGGTCTGGGGCTGGAGCTACGACCCCAACCTCCTCGAGCGCGGCCAGCGGCGGGAGCCCGACGCCGACGAGACGCTGGAGGAGGCCAACCCCAGCAGCTACGAGGACGCCATCGGCAAGATGAAGGGCTATCTCTTTTCCCGGGCGGAGTGGCTGGACGAACACATCGAAGACCTGCGCCAGTACTGCCACCGCTCGAAGAATGCGCCCCAGTGGCTGGAGTAGGGGGCGGCCATGAAGCGGTTTATTGTGACGGCCTGCCTGCTGGTGGTGGCGCTGATTGGCGTGCTGTACGCCGTGTTCTATGAGGGGCTCTACGTGGATACGGACCCGGAGGCCCCGGTGACGGCCGGTTTCCGCACCTATGCCCGGGACATCCAGGTGCGCGGCAGCGACGGGAGGTGGGAGGACCTGGAGCTCCGCGGTGTGGACGTGGTCTCCAGCCTCCCCGGCGAGGCCCCCATGGACTTTGCCCCGGAGGCGGAGGACTACCTGCGGTGGCTCGAGGCCATCGGCGAGATGGGCGCCAACACCGTCCGGGTGTACACCATCCTGGACAGCGACTTCTACGAGGCGTTTTACGCCTATAACACCACCCACGAGGCGCCGCTCTATCTGCTCCAGGGCCTCCAGGTGCCGGACACCGCCAACTACGGCGCCGACGACGTCTACGACGAGGCGTTCCGGGACCTGCTGATTCAGAACGGCCGCGCCGCCGTGGACGTGATTCACGGCCGCCGGTATATCTACCCCGGCGACACCAGCGGCACCGGCTACTACCGCTGGGACGTGTCCGAATGGGTCATCGGCTACCTGGTGGGCAGCGAGTGGGACAGCGGCAACATCGCCTACACCAACAACAGCACCCTCTATCCCACGTCGTACCAGGGGACGTACTTCGTCACCGCGCCGGGGGCCTGCCGGTTCGAGGCGCTGATGGCCCAGATTATGGATGAGATTGTGGCCTACGAGACCGGCAAATACAAGTGCCAGCGGGTCATCGGCTTCATCAACGACCACAACAACGACCCCTTCCAATATGAAGAGCTGTACGGCACCCGGTTCTTCAAGTACAACGAGATTGACGCCGAGAACGTCCTCCCCACCGAGGCGCTCCAATCGGGGTACTACGCGGCGTACCGCCTGAACTACTTTTCGCCGGATTACCTCGACTACCTGACCGAGGAGCAGCGGGTGGAGCTGGGGAACCTCCTCTACGGGCTGGACACCTCCGACGTCTACAACGGCTATCTGGACCTGCTGGGCCGGTACCACACGGTGCCGGTGGTGGCCGCCTACGGCTTCTCCACGGCCCGGATGCCCATCTACGAGGACCAGCCGCCCCTGAACGAGCGGGAGCAGGGGGAGGCCCTGGTGGAGGTCTGGCAGGACGCCGTGGAGGCCGATTGGGCCGGCGTCGTCCTCTCCACCTGGCAGGATGTCTGGGAGCGGCGCACCTGGAACACCGCCTACGCCTCCCTGGACTCCCTCCAGCGGGTCTGGCAGGACGTCCAGACCGACGGCCAGTGCTACGGCCTGATGGAGTTCCGGCTGGGCGACGGCGACCCGGTCTGCCTGGTGGACGGCGACACCGCCGAGTGGACCGAGGCGGACGTGGTCGTCTCCGGCGCGGCGGGGACGCTCTCCATGCGATACGACGAGAAGTACCTCTATTTCCTGGCGGAGCGGGAGGGCTTCGACCCCGAAACCGACACATTCTACATCCCCATCGACACCACGCCCCAGAGCGGCAGCACCTACTGCGAGAACTATCAGCTGGCCTTCGAGCGGGCCTGCGACTTCGTGCTGTGCCTCGACGGCCGCTACGGCAGCCGCCTGGTGGTGCAGGAGCGGTACGAGGCGCTGTGGGCGCTGTTCGCCTTCGAGACCGACCGGGTGGACCCCTACGAGGAGGACCTGCGGGACCCGGATTCCCCGCAGTTCCAGACCATCCGCCTCCAGGTCCAGCGGAAGGACCCGGTGCCCGTGGGCGGCTGGGAGCCGGCCGCCACCTACGAGACCGGCCGCCTCCGCTGCGGCAACGCCAACCCGGAGAGCCCCGACTACGACTCCCTGGCCGACTTCTGCTTTACGGAGGATGGCGTCGAGGTCCGCATCCCCTGGCAGCTGCTGAACTTCAGCGACCCCTCGGAGATGCGCATCCACCAGGACTACTATGAGAACTACGGCGTCGAGACCATGGTCATCGACGAGCTGTACGTGGGCCTGGCCGGCGGGGACACCCAGGGGCGGGTGGCCATGGCCGCCTTCCCGCTGGAGGGCTGGGGCCGGGGCGGCGACTACCAGGAGCGGCGCAAGGATTCCTATTACATCGTGCAATCCCACTGGGCCGGCCAGTGACGAAGGAGGCGGCGCGGACGGATGGTCAGTCAGATTTTGATTTACGGCTACGGGCTGGTGTGCCTGTCCATGCTGGTCTACAACCTGGTGTACAGCCTCTACCTGCGGGCCGACACCCTGCGGCTGGAGCGGCGCGTCCGGAGCATCGACCGCCGGGTGGCCGTTCAGCTGGACGCCCTGCGGGCCGGACGGGAGGTGTCCCGGCGCCATCTGGACGCCATGGCCCGCCGGCTCCGGCGGGTCCGCAACCTGCTGGCTTTCGACCGCTATCTGGACACCCAGGCTGCCCGCGAGCCGGCGTTCCAGGCGTACCTGCGGCGGCTCCAGCCGGTGCTGCTGTACCTGGCGACGGTCTACCGCCGGCGGGAGGTGACCCGGTCCGCCTATTTCTGCCACTTCCTGGCCCGGCACCAGCTCCAGCGCCATATGCAGATGGACCAGATCCAGCAGGTGCTGCTGACGTATCTGGACCGGGACAATCTCTACTGCCGGGTCAACGCCCTCAAGGCGCTGTGCGCCTTCGGCAGCGCCGACACGGTGGTCCAGGCGCTGGAGCGGCTGGAGAAGGGCGGGGCGCAGCTCCACGAAAAGGTGGTGACCGAGACGCTTCTCTCCTACACCGGCGACCGGGCCGCGCTGATGGACCGGGTCTGGAAGCGGCTGGAGCGGTTCTCGGCGGCCATGCAGCGGGCGCTGCTGGACTACATCCGCTTTTGCAGCGGCGCGTACCAGCGGGAGATGCTGGACATCCTCCGGGACGAGGGCCGGGACAAGGAGCTGCGGCTGACGGCCATCCGCTACGTCGGCCGCTATCCCTACGGGCCGGCCCGGGAGCCGCTGCTGGGCCTTGTGGAGGACGGCAACCCCCTCCGCTGGGAGTTTGCGGCCATCGCCGCGTCGGCCCTGGCCGGCTACGGCGGCGAGGCGGTGACGGCCGCCCTGGCCGAGGCCATGCACAGCCCCAACTGGTACGTCCGGTACAACGCCGCCGCCAGCCTGGAGGCGCGGGGGCTGGCCTATGAGGATCTGCTGGCCATCGCCGGCGGCGACCGGTACGCCCAGGAGATGCTCACCTACCGGCTGGAGTCCCGCCGGCTGACGGCGGAGCGGGAGGCGGTGGCTGTATGAGAGAGGCGATTTTGTGGTTCCTGACCGCGGTGGAGTGCTTCTTCATCCTCTACATGGTGGGGTATGCCAGCTTTTTGTTCCTGTCGGTGACGGTGGGCACCTCGGACCTGTACGCCGCCCGGCGGCGGAACCTGCTGCGCAACGAGCTGTCCAATGATTACTACGTGCCGGTCTCCGTCATCGTCCCGGCCCACAACGAGGGCGTGACCATCGAGGCCACAATCCAGTCCCTGCTGGCCCTGGACTACAAGCTCTATGAGATTATCGTCGTGGACGACGGCTCCACCGACGACACGGTCCAGGTGCTGCGGGAGGCCTTCCGGATGCAGCCCATCAGCCGGCCCATCCAGCGGCGGATCCCCTGCCGGCCGGAGGTGGCCATCTACGAGACCCGGGCCTGGAAGGTGCCCATCACCCTGGTGGCCAAGGAGAACGGCGGCAAGGCCGACGCGCTGAACATGGGCGTCAACGTGTCCAACTATCCCTATTTCCTCTGCCTGGACGCCGATTCGGTCCTCCAGCAGGACTCCCTGGAGAAGATTGTCCGCCCGGTCCTGGAGGACGAGCGGGTGGTGGCCGTGGGCGGCACGGTCCGGCCGTGCAACGGCGCGACCATCGAGCAGGGCCGCGTCGTCCGCTACCGGATGCCCGGGAAGCTGCTGGCGGCCATGCAGGTGCTGGAGTACGACCGGTCCTTCCTGGCCTCGCGGATCCTCTTCGACCGGTTCAACGGCAACATCATCATCTCCGGGGCCTTCGGGCTGTTCCGGAAGAGCGCCGTGGTGGACGTGGGCGGCTACGACCCGACCACCATGGGCGAGGACATGGAGCTGGTGGTCAAGCTCCACGTCTTCTGCCGGGAGAACGGCAGGCCCTACCGGATCCGCTACGTGCCCGACGCCGTCTGCTGGACCCAGGTGCCCGAACGGCTCCGGGACCTCTGCCGCCAGCGGCGGCGGTGGCACATCGGGCTGTTCCAGAGTATGAGCAAGTACCGCAGCATCCTGGCCAACCCCAAGTACGGGGCCATCAGCATGGTGTCGTATTTCTACTTCCTCATCTATGAGCTGTTTTCGCCCTATATTGAGATGCTGGGGCTGTTTGCCACGGCGGTGGCCTTTGCGGTGCAGCTGATCAACGTGCCGTTTATGATTGCCTTCTTCGCCATCTACGTCGTCTACACGGCGCTGCTGTCCCTGACGGCCTTCCTGGCCCGGGTCCACACGGTGGACCTGCGGGTGTCCTTCGGGGACCTCTGCAAGGCCGTGGGGCTGTGCGTGGTGGAGGTGTCGTGCCTGCGCTTCGTGCTGGCCTGGGTGCGGATGACGGCCCTGATTGGCTACCGGAAGAAGAAACACACCTGGGGCCGCATCGAGCGGCAGAAGATTGCGTTCAAGTAGTTCATATTGACTTTTTGACAGGAGGGATTTCCCATGCGTGTGGAAGAATTGAAACGAGGTCTCTGGGGATACCAGAAGCAGAGTATTTTCCAGTACATCGCCGAGCAGGAGGAGGCCTTCTCCCGGAAGCTGTTGGAGAAGGACCAGCAGGCCGAGGCCGCGGCGCAGCTGGCCCGGGAGCGGATCCAGGCCCTGGAGGCGGAGGTGACCGCCCTGCGCGGCCAGCTGGGGGAGCTGCAGCGGCGCCATGCCCACATCGCCGACACCCTCCTGGACGCCCGGGCGGCCGCCGAGGAGATGAAGGCCGAGAGCCGCGCCCAGGAGGAAGCGGCCCGGGAGGCTGTCCGCCAGACGCTGGACGGCGCCATGGGCGAGGTGGCCGGCTACCGGGAGCGGATTGCCGGCCTGCGCCGGGCGATTGAGCGGACCCTGCGGGATATGGACAGCCAGACCGCGCAGCTGGAGGAGGAGGCCGAGGCCCTGGAGGCCTCGTCGCCGGCAAACTATCTGAATTTCTTCCAGGAAGGCGCCGGGGAGGACGCCTGAGCCGTGGCCGGGGAGACGCTGATTTACGTCGCAGGCGCCCCGGACTGCTTTCCGCTGGAGTACTACGACGGCGCCGCCGGCGCCTACCGGGGCGTCCTGCCGGACCTGTTGGAGGACTTTGCCCGGGAGACGGGCTACGTCGTCCGATACTACGAGCCGGGCAGCCAGGACCGCCGCCAGGAGCTGGCCGCCAACCGGCAGGTGGATCTGATTTCCTGCGTGGTGGGGGATGCGGACTACGACCATCTCCGGGAGGAGCCGCTGCTGCTCTTTCCGGTGGAGGTGGACGGCGAGACGCTGCACTGCGCCCTGGCCTGCACCGATGTGGCCCCTGAGGGGTTCTGCACGGCGCTGGCGTCGTACGTGGCCGGCATTTCGAAAGAGGCCTGGGCCGGGGAAATCCTGGAGGCCGTTGCCGAAGCGCCGCAGCCCTCGCAGCTGATGCCGCTGGCGGCCGTGGCCGGCGCGCTCCTGCCGGTCCTGGCGGCCGCCGTCCTGGCGGTGGCCCTGGGGCGGACCCGCCGGCGGCTGCGGGAGGCCCGGCGCGCCCGCCTGAACGACGGCCGGACGGGCCTCTGGAACGAGGCCGGCCTGGCGCAGGCCTTCGACGCCACGGTCCAGGATGCCAACCGGGCCCTCTACTATCTGCTGGACATCCACTGCGACCTGGACCGGCTGGCCCGGCTGGAGGGGACTGCGGGACCGGCGGGCTTCCTGGCCCACGGGGCCGCCGTCCTGAAGGCGCGGACGGCCCCGGGCGACCTGGCGGCCGCCGCCCGGGACGGGGACCTGCTGGTGCTGATGCAGGCCCAGAGCCAGGAGGCCGTGACCGCCTGGGCACGGGAGACCTGGAAGGAGCTGGCGACCTTTTCCTGCGGCGGCGCGCTGCTGGGGCACGGCGACCTGGGGGTGGGTGTCTATTCCCTGCGCACCGCCGGCTACGGGCTGGAGGAGGCGCGGCTCCAGGCGCGGCAGGGGGCGCTGGCCGCCTGCCGGGAGGAGAACGGCGTCCACCTCTGCACCGGGGAGGACAGCCGCCGGTGCCTGGAGGAGCGGCAGCTGCTCGCCGGCCTGGGACAGGCCCTGGAGCGGCAGGAGCTGCAGCTGTGGCTCCAGTTCCTGGTGGACGCCGGAAGCCATCGGGTGGTGGGCGGCGAGACCCTCTCCCGCTGGAACCATCCCAGCCGCGGCGTCCTGCTGCCGGGGCGGTACGTGCCGCTGCTGGAGCGGGAGGGCCGCATCGACCGCCTGGACCTCTTCTGCCTGACCCAGGCGGGCCGCTTTTTGGCGGAGCTGGAGCAGCGGGGCGTCCGGGACTTTTTCCTCTCGTGCAACATCTCCCGCAGCACCTTTGCCGCCCGGGACTTCCCGGAGCGGTGCCGGACGGCGCTGGAGCCCTACCGCTTTTCCAGGCGGCTCCTGCTGCTGGAGCTGACGGAGAGCGAGCGGATGACGGCCAAGGAGCAGCGGCAGATCCAGAAGAACATCCCGGAGCTGCGGGCCATGGGCCTGCGAATCCTGCTGGACGACTTCGGCGTGGGCTTTTCCGCGTTTCAGGACCTCCAGGAGTTCCCGATGGACGGCCTGAAGCTGGACAAGTGCCTGGTGGACAATATGGAGACCGAGCGGGGCGCGGTGCTGCTCCAGAGCTTTATCCGCACTGGTCACCAGCTGGGGCTGGCCATCCTGGCCGAAGGGGTTGAGACGTCCGACCAGGCGGAAACCCTGGCCCGGTGGGGCTGCGACGTCCTCCAGGGATACCATTTCTCGGTGCCGGTGCCGGCGCCGGCGGCCATGCGCCGGATTTTGGAAGGGAAGAGCGAAGCCAAGGAAGGGGAGGCCACATGGAAGGAAGCGGACAAGAGCGGGGCGGGCTGCTGCTGATTGTAGACGACGACGTCATCAACCGCGCCATCCTCGAGCAGATTTTCGCTCCCCACTACGGGATTCTCCAGGCGGAGAACGGCCGCGTGGGCCTGGAGAGGATCCTGGCCGGGCCCGAACGGCTGTGCGCCGTGCTGCTGGATGTGCGGATGCCGGAGATGGACGGCCTGCAGGTGCTGCGCCGCCTGGCCCGGGAGGGGCTGCCGGCCCAGCTGCCGGTGTTCCTCATCACCGCCGACGCCAGCGGCGCGGTGATGGAGGAGGCCTACCGGCTGGGCGTCATGGATGTGATTTCCAAGCCGGTGGTGCCCTACGTGGTGCTGCGGCGGGTGCAGTCGGTGGTGGAGCTGTTCCAGGGCCGGCGGAAGCTGCGGCAGGTGGTGGCCTCCCAGCAGGCGGACCTGCTGGCGCAGGCCCGGCAGATTATCGACTTGAACCAGGGCATGATTGAGGCCCTGGCCACGGCCATCGAGTTCCGCAGCGAGGAGTCCGGCGACCATGTCCGCCGGATCCGGGACATCACGCGCCATCTGCTGCTGGAGACCGAGCTGGGCCGCGGCCTGGGACGGGAGGAAGTGGACCAGATTGCCCTGGCCTCCATCCTCCACGACGTGGGGAAGATTGCCGTGCCCGACGCCATCCTCAACAAGCCCGGCCGGCTGACGCCGGAGGAGTTTGCGGTGATGAAGACCCACACCCTCCAGGGCGACGCCCTGCTCAGCCGGATTCCGCAGCTGCGGGACCACGCCTCCTTCCGGTACGCCCGGGACATCGCCCGCCACCACCACGAGCGGTGGGACGGCCGGGGCTATCCCGACGGGCTCCGGGGCGACGAAATCTCCCTCTGGGCCCAGGTGGTGTCCCTGGCCGATGTGTACGACGCCCTCAGCTGCAAGCGGGTCTACAAGGACGCCTTTCCCAGGGAGCAGGTGCTGGAGATGATTCAAAGCGGCCAGTGCGGCGTGTTCAACCCGAAGCTTCTGGGGTGCTTCCTCGAGGCGGAGGGCGAACTGGCCAAACTCTACGAGACAGGAGGCGTTTGCAATGGATGACAGACGGCGCGCCCGGCTGCAGGCCGGCGGCATCGACGTGGAGGAGGCGCTCGGCCGGGTGCTGGGCAGTGAGAGCCTCCTGGAGCGGCTGCTGGGGAAGTTTCTGGAGGACGGCAGCTTCTCCGCCCTCCGGGAGGCGCTGGCCGCCGGCGACAGCCAGGCGGCTTTTTCCGCGGCCCACACCCTCAAGGGGGTGGCGGGGAACCTCTCCATGACGGCGCTGTACGGCGTGGTCAGCCGCCAGGTGGAGGAGCTGCGGGCCGGCCGCCTGGACGCGGCCCGCGCGGCCATGGGCTCCCTGCAGGACGCCTACGACCGGGCCGCGGCGGCCATCGGCGACCGTGGCCCGGCCTGAGGGGCGGCGGCCCCGGTGGCGCCAGGTGCTGGCCTCCATGCGCCTGGCGCTCTGCGCCCTTCTGGTTCTGGCCGCGCTGGCGGTGGGCGGCATGGCGCTGATTCGGACCACGCTGCTGGAGAACGCCTATGAGACCGGCACGGCCCTCTCGCGCCACTTTGCCGCCGAGGAGCAGGCGAACCTGGCCGTCTACGAGACGCTTCTCTCCTTCGGCACGGCGTCGGTGGATTGCCTGGCGGCCGGCGGGGCGGAGCGCGAGGAGGTGGAGACGTGGCTCGGCCTGTACTTCGCGCGGCTGACCACGGCGCTCGGCGGCGGTGCGGTGGACCCGTACCTGGTCTGGCAGGGGGAAATCCTGGCCGCCAACCCCTGGGAGGGGGACAGCACCTACGACGCCGAAAGCGCGGACTGGTACCGGCAGGCCCAGGCCGCCGGCGGCCAGGTGGTGTTCACCGACGTGTACATCGACGCCGTCTACGACCGGCCGGTCATCACCGTCGCCCAGCAGTGCCTGGACGGCGAGGGGGTCATGGCCTTCGACGTCCTGCCCGAGGACTTCCGCCTGGATATGGAGCAGATGGACGCGCGGGACTCCTTTTTCCTCTGCGACGGCCGCGGGGCGCTCATCTACGGCCGGACGGCGCTGGAGCTGCCCCGGGAGGAGCTGGAGGCGTACCTGGGGTTCCTGGTGTCGGAGATTGCGGCCGGCCGCCTGGACGCGCCGACCGAGTCCATCCGGGACCTGGACGGCAACCGGCGCGGCGTCTACTACACGGCGATGGAGAACGGCTGGTACGCCATTCTGACGGTGCCATACAGCAGCATCCTGGGCAGCCTCAACCGGTTTATCGCGGGCTTCGGGCTGGTGCTGGCCGTGGCGGTCGGAATCCTGACGGTCTTCACCTGGCGGGAGGTGCGCCTGAACGAGGGCATCCGCCGGGCCCAGGAGACGGTCCAGGTGCTGGGCAACACCTACTACGCCCTGTACCGGGTGGACTACGAGCGGGAGACGTATGAGATGATCAAGGGCTCGGACTACGTCCGCCGGCGGATCCCGGCCACCGGGGCCTACGACCTGCTGATTCGCACGGCCGGGGAGGTCATCGAGGCCGGCGCGTTCCGGGAGTTTGCCGAGAGCTTCTCCTGCGAGAAGATCCGGGGGCTGGTCCATCAGCGGGTCCGGGACTTCGGCGGCGAGTTTCTCCGCCGCTTCGGGGAGGAGTACCGGTGGGTCAGCGTCCGCGTCCTCTTCGACGAGGGGCTGGCGCCCCAGGAGGTGGTCCTCTCCTTCCGGGAGGTGGACGCCGAAAAGCAGCGGCAGCTGCGGGAACGGCAGCTGCTGGAGGACGCCCTGGAGCTGGCCCGGCAGAACGAGGCCTCCAAGCAGACGTTCTTCAGCAGTATGTCCCATGATATGCGCACGCCCCTCAACGCCATCATCGGCATGAGCCAGCTGGCGGCGGGCCACGTGGAGGAGCCGGCCGCCGTGGCGGGGTACCTGGAGAAAATCGGCGCCTCGAGCCGGTATCTGCTGGGGCTCATCAACGACATCCTCGATATGTCCCGGATGGAGCAGGGGAAGATGCTTCTGGACAACCGCACCTTCGACCTGGCCGCCTGCGTGGAGGAGTGCCTGGCCCCCCTCCGCCTCCAGGCCGAGGCCGAGGGCAAGACCCTGACCGACCGGGTGGAGCTGGAGAACGGCAGCCTGCTGGGCGACGCCTTCCGAATCCAGCAGATCCTCAACAACCTCCTCTCCAACGCCCTGAAGTTCACGCCGGCCGGCGGGCGGATCTCCCTCGAGGTGCAGCAGCTGGACCGGGGGGACTACGCCAAGTACCGCTTTGTGGTCTCCGACACGGGCATCGGCATGGAGCCGGCGTTTCTGGAGCGGCTCTTCGAGCCCTACGCCCGGGAGATGCGCTTCAGCGCCAAGGAGGCCGCCGGCACCGGCCTGGGGATGTCCATCACCAAGAGCCTGGTGACGCTGATGCACGGCGAAATCCAGGTGGAGAGCCAGCCGGGGAAGGGGAGCGTCTTCACCGTGGTGCTGCCCCTGGCGGCGGCCGAGCGCCAGGGGCCGTCGGCGGAGGCCGAGGCGTTCTCCCTGGAGGGGCTGCGGATCCTCCTGGCCGAGGACAACCCGCTGAACATGGAGATTGCCGCCGAGGTGCTGGAGGCCCAGGGGGTCCGCGTGACCCAGGCCTGGAACGGCGCCGAGGCGCTGGAAACCTTCCGGGAATCGGACCCGTTCTTTTTCGATGCGATTCTCATGGATATGCAGATGCCGGAGCTGGACGGGTGCGAGGCGGCCCGGCGGATCCGGGCCCTGGACCGGCCCGACGCGGCGCGGGTGCCCATCGTGGCGGTGACGGCCAACGCCTTTGCCGAGGACCTGGCGGCCACCACGGCGGCCGGTATGGACGCGCACGTCTCCAAGCCCATCGACTTCGGCGAGCTGGGCAGGACGCTGGCCCGTCTGGTCCGCCGGAGCGGCGAGGGCTGAGGATACGGAAAAGGGGCGCTGCGAACTTCTGTTCGCAGCGCCCTTTTTTGACGTGGCCTGTGGGGCCGGTTTCAGGAGAGGTACGCCTTGACCACGGCGTCGGAGCTGAGGAGGCCCGCCGCCGTGTCTTCGGCCACAATTTTCCCGGATTCCATCACATACCCGCGGTCGGAGACCTTCAGAGCCATCCGGGCGTTCTGCTCCACCAGGAGGATGGTCACGCCCATGTCCCGGATCTTCCGGAACAGCCGGAAGATGTCGCTGATAATCAGCGGCGCCAGGCCCAGGGAGGGCTCGTCGAGCATCAGCACCTGGGGCTTGGCCATCAGCGCCCGGCCGATGGCCAGCATCTGCTGCTCGCCGCCGGAGAGGGTGCCGCCCATCTGGTGGATCCGCTCCTTGAGAATCGGGAACAGGGAGAAGACCTGCTCCAGCTCGGCGGCGTTCTCCTCGTGGCTGCTGAAGTAGCCGCCCAGGAGGAGGTTGTCCTTGACCGAGAAGCCGGGGAAGATCTGCCGCCCCTCGGGCACGAGAATCAGCCCCTGGCGGACAATGGCCCGGGTCTCGGTCCGGGTGATGGCCTGTCCGCCGAATTCCACCGTGCCGGCGGCCTTGGGGACGATGCCCATGATGGCGTTCATCGTGGTGGACTTGCCGGCGCCGTTGGCGCCAATCAGGGTGATAATCTCGCCCTTCTCCACCGACAGGGAGATGCCGCGGAGGGCCTGGATGCCGCCGTAGTGGACCTGCAGGTCCTTGACCGTCAAAATCGCGCCCATGTCAGTCCTCCTCCTTCCCCAGGTACGCCTCGATGACCAGCTCGTTCTTCTGGATTTCCGCCGGCGTGCCGCTGGCAATCCGCTCGCCGTGGTTCAGCACGTAGATCCGGTCGCAGATGTTCATGACGAATTTCATGTCGTGTTCGATGAGGATGATGGTGTAGCCCATGTCCCGCAGGCTGCGGACGGTGCGCATCAGCTCGCCGGTCTCCTGCTCGTTCATGCCGGCGGCCGGCTCGTCCAGCAGCAGGATGCTGGGGTCCGTGGCCATGGCCCGGGCAATTTCCAGCTTCCGCTGCTCGCCGTAGGGGAGGCTGTCGGGCATGGCGTACTTCCGCTCGGTGAGGCCCATAATCTCAAGAATCTCCAATGCCCGCTTCTCCTGGGCGGCCAGCTCCCGGCGCTTCCTGCCGGTGTGCAGGACGTTGTCCAGAAGGTTGGCCTTGGCCCGGCAGCACATCCCCATCTGGACGTTTTCCAGCACCGTCATCTTGGGGAACAGCCGGATGTTCTGGAAGGTCCGGGCAAAGCCCAGGCGGGTGATTTCGTGGGGCTTGAGACCGTTGATTTGCTTGCCGTTCAGGTACACCGTGCCGGATGTGGCCTTGTACGTGCCGGTGATGACGTTGAAGAGCGTCGTCTTGCCCGCGCCGTTGGGGCCGATGACGCCGACGATTTCCCCCAGGTTGACCTCCATGTTGACGTGGTTCAGGGCCACCAGGCCGCCGAACTGCTGCACCAGGTCCGATACAACCAGATTCCCGCTCATGCGCCCTTGCCTCCTTTCTTGCCGCCGCCGACTTTGGCGGCCCGCTCCAGCTCCTTGCGGCGGATGAGGCCCAGGTCCAGACTGCCCAGCAGGCCGTCGGGCTTGAGAACCATCATGATGACCATCAGCGCGCCGTAGATGAGCATCCGGTACTCCAGCAGGTCGCGCATAATCTCCGGCAGCAGCGTCAGGGCGATGGCGCCCAGGTACGTGCCGGGGATGCTGCCCAGGCCGCCGAAGATAATCATGACAATCAGCTCCTGGGAGGCGGCGGTGGTGTAGATGGACGGGTGGATGAACGTGGCGTACTGGGCGTAGAAGGCGCCGGCCAGGCCGGCAATCATGGCCGAGATGACGAAGGTGGTCCGCTTGACCTTGACGATGTTGATGCCCATGGTCTCGGCCACGTCGTCGTCGTCGCGGATGGCCTTGATGGACAGGCCGAAGGTGGAGTTGACCAGGTTTTTCACGACGAGGGTCACCAGCACCACCAGGATGAAGGCGATGAAGAACGTCGCCTGGGCCGAGCGCAGCTCCAGCCCGAAGATGGAAATCGGCGGGATGTTCATGATGCCCAGGGCGCCGCCGGTGAAGCTGGTCCAGTTCAGCTCGATGAGCCGGACAATCTCACAAAAGCCCATGGTGACGATGGTCAGGTAGTAGCCCTTGAGCTTCAGCGAGGGCAGGGCCACCAGGTAGCCGAAGAAGCCGGAAATCACCACGGCCAGAATCATCGCCGGGATGGTGGACAGGCCCAGGCGCATAATCAGGAGGGTTCCGGCGTAGGAGCCGATGCCCCAGAAGGCCGCCTGGCCGAAGGACATCTGGCCCATGTAGCCGGTCACCAGGTTCAGCCCCAGGGTCAGCATGATGTTCGTCAGGCACAGCGTGCCAATCCGCAGCACGTAGCGGTTGGAGGTGACGAGGGGCAGGGCCAGCGTGGCGGCGACCAGGACGATGAGGATGACGGTCTGGTGCATGGCCAGGAACCGGAGAAAGCTGTTCCATCCCCTGCGGAGCGTCCCGTTGGATTGTTTCAGCATATTCGTTCCCTCCTCACATCTTATCGACGTTCTGCTTGCCGAAGATCCCGCTGGGCTTGATGAGCAGCACCAGAATCAGGATTCCGAACGCAATGGCGTCGCGATAGCCGGAGTGAATATAGCTGGCGCCGATGGCCTCGGCCAGGCCCACGATGAGGCCGCCGACCATGGCCCCGGGCAGGGAGCCCACGCCGCCCAGGACGGCGGCGGCAAAGGTCTTCATGCCCACAGTGAAGCTCATGGTGGTGTCGATGTTCTGGTAGTACGACCCCACCAGCGCGCCGGAGACGCAGGCCAGCATGGCGCTGACCACGAAGGTGCCGGCGATGATTCCCTTGACGTTGATGCCCATCAGCTTGGCGCAGTTGGTGTTCTGGGAGACGGCCAGCATGGACTTGCCGACTTTCGTCTTGTAGACCACCAGGGAGAGCACCGCCATGAGCACCACGCAGATGAGGAAGATGACCACCTGGGTGTAGCTGATGACCGCGCCGCCAATCTGCACCCGGCCCAGGTCCAGGAAGTTGGGGAAGGCCTTGGTGTCGGTGCCAATCCAGATCTGGATGGCGTTCTCGATGAACGTGCCGATGCCCAGGGTGGAAATCAGGGCGGCCATCCGGGGGGCGTTCCGGGCCCGCAGGGGGCGCAGGCCGATGAAGTCCACCAGGAAGCCCACCAGCCCCGTCAGCGCCAGGCACAGCGGCAGCGCCAGGGCCACCGTTACGTTGGCCATCGACATCATGATGTACATCAGGTACGCGCCCAGCATGTACACCGCGCCGTTGGCGAAGTTGATCAGCCGCAGCACGCCGAACACCAGGGAATACCCGATGGCGACCAGCGCGTAGATGCAGCCGATGGTCAAGCCATTGACAATTTGTTGAAGAAACACGGATTTGTCCTCCTCCGAGAAGAATGGTAAGCCGGAGCCACTGTCACACATCCGTCTGCCGGGAGCCGTCCCGGCCGCAGTGCGCTGGCAACCCTCCGTCGTCAGGGGCAAATCGGAAACCGTGCGGCCCTACCGGGCCCGGGCCGGCGCCGTGCTGCCGCGGACCGTCAGCCGCCCGTGGACCAGGACCGTCTTGGGCGCGTCCTGGGGGCGCTGGATCCGCTCCATCAGCAGCTCGACCGCGTTGCGGCCAATCTCCCCGTAGGGGACGTGGACCGTCGTCAGCGGCGGCGTCAGCAGGGAGCTGAACGACAGATCCCCCACGCCCACCACCGAGATGTCGTGAGGCACCACCAGGCCGTACTCCTGGAAGGCCTTGACCGCGGCGATGGCAATGCAGTCGTTGTCGGCAAAGAAGGCCGTGGGCAGGTCGTCCAGGGTCGGCAGGCGGCTGAGCCAGAGCTGTGTGGCAAAGGTCGCGCCGTTGAGGGTCGGGGAAATCAGCACCGGCTTGAGCGGCTCGAGCTGATACTCCATCATCGCCCCGTAGAAGCCCTGGCTCCGCTCGGTGAAGTTGGCCGAGGGGACGCTGCTCCGCAGGTATCCGATTTTTCGGTGCCCCAGTTCGTACAGATGCCCGACGGCATCGTATACGGCTTTTCGGTTGTTGACGGTGATGCTGGAGATCTCCAGCAGCGCGACGGCGTTGTCCACCGACACAACCGGCATATCCAGATCCAACAGCAGGCGCTCCCGGGCCGGCTCCAGTTCCGTCCCCAGGAAGAGGACCCCCTGGGTTTTCGACTGCTTGAGCTGGCTCAGCACGGCTTGGACGTTCTGGGCGTCCACGCTGTGGACCAGCAGGGAGATGTTCCGGTCGCTGCAAGTGGACATAATCTGGTCCACAATGGCCGCCAGGCCCACCTGGTTAATCTCCGCCACCAGCCCGTGGGAGACGTACTTGAGAAGGCACACCTGGGTCTGGGGCTCTGCCCCGGCGGCCTTTTTGTTTACATAATTGTGCTCCTGCATCAGCTTCAGAATCCGCTCGCGGGTCTCGTCGGAGACGCCTTTTTTCCCGTTCAGCACCAGAGAGACTGTGGCCGTTGAAACGTCTGCCAATTTTGCGATTTCCCGTATGGTAACAGTTTTTTTCAGAGGCATGGCTCATTTCCCTTTATGTATATAAATTTACCCGATTGGCATCGGAAGTTGGAAATCCATTCAACGGTTCACAGCGGGGGCCCTACTGGGCGAGGAATTCGTAAAAGGATTGTATCAGAATACTGGCAGCCACGGCGCCCTGGTCGGGCCTGCCGGCGGCGCCGGAGCGGCGGGCGGTCTTGCCCGCGTGGCGCTCCATGGCGGCCGTGGCCCGGACGCCGTCTTCGGCCCGCTCTGCGGCCGCCAGCGCTGCCTCCGGGAGGTCTGCGCCGGCGGCGGCGGCCCGGGCTGCGCCCCGGGCCGCCGGGGCGAGGGCGTCGAGCACCGTGCAGTCGCCGGGGCGGCACTGGCCCCGCCGCTGGACCCCTTCGGCCACGCCGTCCAGGAAGGCCGCGAACTCCGCCGGCCCCATGGAGGAGACCCCCTGCAGGCGGCGGGCGCCGGTCAGAATCCCGCAGGCCATCAGCGCCCCCATGGTGGACGGCGCCGCCTGGAGCATATCCAGCGCCGCCTGGGTGAGGGCCTCGCCGATGTCCTCGGTCTCCGAGGCGTTCAGGGACTCGGAGAAGGCCTGGAAGCCTTTGCGCAGGGTGCAGCCCAGGTCGCCGTCTCCGGCCTGGGCGTCGATGGCGCACAGGTATTCGCAGTGGGCGGTCATGGCGGCGGCAGCGGCGGCAAACATCTGGTGGACGGCTGCGGCGTTCAGCGCGTCCATGGGCCGTCCCCTGTCGGCGGCGCCGGAGGGCGGCCCGCTGGACTTGGCGGCTGCCGGGGAATGGCTGGAACCGGTAACCATCTCATTTTCTTCACAATTATACTACACCTCCCGGCATTTTGTACATCTCTCCGGGGCCTTTTGCCCCATTCAGTTCCGCAGCGCCAGGGAGCGGCAGGGGGCGTCCAGCAGGGGCTTGAGCTCCTCGTCCACCTCCATGAGCGTGAAGGAACATCCGGCCGTGTCCAGGGCGGTCACCAGGCTGCCGACTACGGTCCGGTAGACCCGGACGCCCCGCTCCTCCAGCAGCTGCTGCAGCTCGCAGTTCATGATGTACAGCTCGATGGGCGGCGTGCCGCCCAGGCCGTTCACCAGGACGGCGACCTCCTGGCCGGTGTAGTCGCGGTCCTGAAAGATCTGCTCGAGCATCTGGGCGGCAATCTCCTGGGCCGGCCGCAGGGGCTGCCGGCCGGTGCCCGGCTCCCCGCAGATGCCCGTGCCGGTCTCCATCTCGCCCGGGCCCAGCTCGAAGACGGGCTGGCCGGCGCCGGGAAGCGTACAGGACGTCAGCACCACGCCGGCCGTCCGGAGATTGGCGGCGGCCTTTTCGGTCACGTCCCGGGCCGCGGCCAGGGGATAGCCGGCAGCCGCGGCCGCGCAGGCGATTTTCTGCACCAGAATCGACCCGGCGACGCCCCGCCGGCCGGCGGCGCTGGCGGGGACGGCGGTGTCGTCCCCGACGACGACCATCTCCACCGGGATGCCTGCGCGCTGCGCCTCTTCCATGGCGACCCGGGCGTTCATGACGGTGCCGGAATAGTTTTGGAGAACCAACAGCACGCCCTGGCCGTAGTCCGCCTGGCGAATCCCCCGGAGAATACTGGCGGCTTCCGGGAAGGCAAAGACGCTTCCCACCACCGCGGCGTCCAGGAGGCCGGGACCTACGCAGCCTGCGTTGGACGGCTCGTGCCCGCCGCCGCCGGCGGCGATGACGCCCACCCGGGCGGCGGTTGGCTCCCGTTTCCTGGCGAGAATCTCCTCTTTGGGGAAATATTCCAAATCCGGGTTGCAGTAGGCCATGCCCTGGAGGGCTTCAGAGACGGCATCCTCGGGGCTGTTCATCAGTTTTTTCATATCCCGGCCTCCTAAAGCTGACAGAGTACGGATGATTTTAGAGGAACGGCGCCGTGGTGCGGCGCCGTTCCGATGCAAGGGAATGGGGAAGGATCTTGGAAGGACTTATTTGAGCGTATACTTGCCGCAGGTGTTGTACCGCTTGTAAACCCGCTGGACGTTTTTGTAGAGGATGTTTTCCGCGCTCTCCATGGCGAAGTCGTAGGTGATGTAGCCGTCGTCAATCAGCTCGCCGAGGATCTTGGCGAAGACCCGCTTGAAGTTGAGGGCGCCGAACCACAGCGACTCGAGGATGATGCCGCCGTCGGTGCCGAAGAACACCTTGTTCAGCGGGGCCAGCTCCAGAAGGCTCTTGACCTTGTCCTCGCAGGCGATGGAGGCGAAGGGAATGAAGGAGGAGATGTCGCAGTAGACATTGGGGTAGTGGTTGACCATCATGCCCAGCTCCTCGCAGTAGGGGTACCCGCCGTGAATCAGCACGACCGTGGTGTCGATGCAGCGGGGGTCGTTGAGGCAGTCGGTCAGGAGGCCCGGGTTGACCCGGACGATGTGGCAGTCGGGGG
The DNA here is from genome assembly GCA_904395905.1 of uncultured Oscillospiraceae bacterium. Lineage (GTDB taxonomy): Bacteria > Bacillota > Clostridia > Oscillospirales > Oscillospiraceae > Avoscillospira_A. The sequence continues at coordinate 48,072 of CAJFNZ010000059.1, forward strand.
TGTCGCCCAGGCCGGTGTGCACCTGGAGCGGGATGTCCAGGTCCCGGCAGATCTCGCAGGCCTTGATGAAGGTGAAGTCCCGGACCATCTTCTCGTAGTCCCAGTTGCTCCGGTCGGAGAGGTACAGGTAGTAGCCCTTGCGGAACTCCGCCGGGGACAGGGGCCGGACGTCCAGACCGGTGTAGTAGGCGATGACCGACTTGATGGAAATCAGGTTGCGCTTTTCCACCATCTCCTTGGTCTCTTTGACGAGCCGCTCCTCGAAGACGTCGAAGGGCAGGTGCTCGTCCAGCAGCCGGTTGGCCACCCACTCGATGCGGTCGATGCTGCCGATGGCGACGTCGCCGCAGCAGTCGTAGTACTCGTCAATCTCCGCCTGGGTCAGGGCCAGCTCCGGGTGGTGCTTCCGGGAAATCGGGAAGCCGAAGTCGCACAGGAAGCCCACAATGTTCGCGTCCTTGAAGAGCTTCTGGGCGTAGGCCTTCCGGTCGCCCAGGGCCAGCTCGTTGCGCTTGGCGATGACCTCGTCCACGGTGGCCGTCTCCGGCAGGCCGTAGTACCGGCGCAGGGCGTTGATGACCTGGTTAAAGTAGAGGGTGTTGCGCATATCCACCGGCGGCACATCGTAGAAGCCGATGCAGAAGTTCCGCTCATAGTGGGCCGGCTCCCGCCCCTGGGGGAAGGGATGGCAGTGATTGTCAATCACCGGAATGGATGCAAGATCGATGTTCATACGTTCCTCCTTCAGATGTAACAGCGGTTACTCGCCGGTGTAGACGAACTGGCCGTCCTGGACCTCGAAGCGGTAGAGCTGGCGGACCGGGTGGCGGGTCTCGTCGAAGGTGATGGGGCCGCAGGCGCCGGGCCACTCCTGGACGCCGGCAATCCACTCGGTCATGGCCGCGCTGTCGGAACCGACGGCCTCCAGGGCGTCGCAAGCCAGCATGAAGCAGTCGTAGACGTTCGTCACGTAGACGTCGGTCAGATTGCCGGTGGCCGCCTCATAGGCCTCGCTGATAGCCAGGTAGGTGGGGTCGGTGGAATCCGGGTTGATGAAGTTGCACAGGCGCAGGCCCTCGGCGTTCTCCATGGCGATGTCCAGGAAGGCCTGGGTGTAGAGCATGCTGCACCCGTAGGGCTGGAAGCCGCAGTCGAGCTGCTTCATCTGGGCGAGAATCATGGCGGCGTCGGAGTAGCTGGGCTCGATGTAGATGGCGTCCGCGCCGGCGGCCTTAATCTTGGAGAGCAGGGGGGTGAAGTCGGTGGTCTGGCCGGAGACGTACGTCTCGGCGGCCACGACGGTGGCGCCGGCGGCCTCGACGTCGTTCGTCCACTGCTCGACGATGTTGACGCCGTAGTCGTCGTTGGCGTAGATAACGGCCAGGTTCTTGTAGCCGTCCTCGAGCATCATGTCCGCCACGACGCCGCCCTCAAAGGTGGCCAGGCAGCAGAGGCTGAAGATGTTTTCGCCGGTGGTGGTGATGTCGGCGTGGCTGCCCTGGGGCGTCAGCATGGGGATGCCGGCCTCGGCAAAGACCGGGGCGGCGGCCAGGGTCGGGGAAGAGGTCTGGCTGCCCACGACGGCGACGATGTCCGGGTCGCTGACGATGAGGCTGGCGACGTTCAGGGCCTCGCGGGGATCGTTCTTGTCGTCGAAGATCTCCAGCTCGACGGGTACGCCGTTGATGCCGCCCTCGCCGTTAATCTGCTCCACCAGGAGCTCGCAGACGGCGCGGTACGTCTCGCCGTACTGGGCGTTGTTGCCGGTCATGGGGCCGTAGAGGGCAATCTTGTAGCTGTCGGGGGTGTCGGCCGAAGCGCCGGAGTCGCCGGAGTCGCCGGTGTCGGCGGCGTCGGAGCTGCCGGTGTCGGCGGTGTCCGTGGAGGCGGTGTCGCTGGAACATGCAGCCAGGCTCCACACCATGACAAGGACCAGCAGAAGGGCAAGTAGCTTTTTCATTTCTCCATCTCCTTAAATTGTTGGGGTAGATGCCGCCGCGCGGATGCACGGGATGGCAACTTAACAAACAGATAAACAAATGTGCGTGTTTATCTGTTTTGTTAAGTTGAAGTTTACCAGCTGCTTCTGCGGTTGTCAATGGAGACGTCTGACAAAAATCATGGGGAAAATTGGGCGCTTTATAAAAGATGTATAATTATGAGAAGAATAATTTGAGCATTATGGTGAACATTGAAAGGAGGAACGCAGACACCGTCCCGGCGCCTGCCGGTAGAACGCTGCAAAGAATTTTAATGTTTAGTTTTGTTTAACTGCGCAAACCGGGGACTTCCGACCGTTCAGCCGCCGACGTAGACGAACTGTCCGTCCTGGACCTCGAACGCATACAGCTGGCGGATGGGATGGCGGGTCTCGTCGAAGGTAATCGGGCCGCTGGCGCCGGGCCAGTCCTGGACGCCGGCAATCCACTCGCTCATGGCTGCGCCGTCGGTGCCCACGGCCGCAATGGCGTCGCAGATGAGCATGAAGCAGTCGTAGACGTTCGTCACGTAGACGTCGGTCAGATTGCCGGTGGCCGCCTCATAGGCCTCGCTGATGGCCAGGTACGTCGGGTCGGTGGAGTCCGGGTTGATGTAGTTGCAGACCTGCAGCCCCTCGGCGTTCTCCATGGCGATGTCCAGGAACGCCTGGGTGTAGAGCATACTGCTGCCGTAGCAGGCGATGTCCATGTCCAGCTGCTTCATCTGGGCGAGAATCATGGCGGCATCGGAATAGCTGGGCTCGATGTAGATGGCGTCGGCCCCGGCGGCCTTGATTTTCGAGAGCAGCGGGGTGAAGTCGGTGGTCTGGCCGGAGACGTACGTCTCGGCGGCCACGACGGTGGCGCCGGCGGCCTCCACGTCACTCGTCCACTGCTCGACGATGTTGACGCCGTAGTCGTCATTGGCGTAGATGACGGCCAGGTTGGCGTATCCGTCCTCCAACATCATCTCCACGACCGTGCTGCCCTCAAAGGTGGAGAAGGTGCAGAGGCTGAAGATGGTCTCCCCCGCGTTGGTCAGCTCGGTGTGGCTGGCCTGGGGGCTGAGCATCGGGAGGCCGGCCTCGGCGAAGACCGGCGCGGCCGCCAGGGACGGCGAGGAGGTCTGGCTGCCGATGGCCGCGACGATGTCCGGGTCGCTGACGATGAGGTTGGCCACGTTCAGGGCCTCGCGGGGGTCGTTTTTGTCGTCGAAGATCTCCAGCTCCACCGGGACGCCGTTGATGCCGCCGGCATCGTTGACCTGCTCCACGAGGAGCTCGCAAACGGCCCGGTAGGTTTCGCCGTACTGGGCGTTGTTGCCGGTCATGGGGCCGTAGAGGGCAATCTTGTAGCTCTCCGGGGCGTCTGCCGCGCCGGCTTCGGGGGAGGCCTCCGCGCCGTCGGCGGCAGTGTCCGAGGCGGCGGAGGCATCCGCTGAGGCCGCATCACCGGCACAGGCGGACAGGCTCCCGATGAGGGCGAGCACCAACAGCAGGGCAAATCGCTTTTTCATTTCTCCATCTCCTTCTTGAAATGTGCGCATAAGGCTGCATAAATATGCGCCCAAGCTTAACAAATGGCTAAATTTGCTGTTTCATTTAGCGATTTGTTAAGTTGAAGTTTACCAGTCGGCTGCTCGGTTGTCAAGGGAGGCACGCGACGAAATTTGGCGGAATTCGCGTGGAATTGTGGGGATAATAGACAAGATGACTGAAAAATATTGAGCATATATGACGAATATTTGCAGTTATACGGCAAAATGCCAAACAACTGGGAGGGGGCGATGCGGCGTGGAATTTCTTTGAAAATGTCTTGATAAAAGGAAAATGGGCACGGACAGCGGCGGAGTTGCTTTGTATGCCATGCGCATACAGGGCCGGCCGGAGGCCGCCGGATCCGGTGCGGAATGTTCTTCTTGCAAAGATATTTGTCTTTACAGTAAAGACAAGCGGCGGTGGAAAACGGCGGGAGGGCTTGCCAAGGGGGCCGATTTCCGCTACAATAGGACCACAATCTCGGCCGCCGGGGCGGCAGGAAGGAATTTACAAGTATGGAGTACAACAAACCAATCCGCAGCCTGGCGGCCGGCGACGAGGTGGAGGGCTTTTACCTCATCAAGGGCGCATGGCAGAAGACCACCGCCGCCGGCAAGCCCTTCCTGAGCGCCAGCCTGGGGGACGCCTCGGGCGAAGTGGAGGCCAAGGTCTGGGACTATGCCGGCCCCATCGGCCCCGGGGATGTGGGGAAAATCCTGAAGATCCGCGGCCGGGTCACGGAGTTTCGGGGTGCGCTCCAGCTGGTGGTGGACAAGCTGCGCCTCCGGCAGGAGGGCGACCAGGTGGACCTCTCGGCCCTGGTGCCCATGGCCCCCCTGGACGTGGACGCCGCCTGGGCCCGGGTGGAGGCCCTGGTGGACTCCCTGGACGACGCGGACTACGCCGCCGTCTGCCGGGAGATGCTTCGCCGCCATGGCGAGGCGTTCCGGAGCATCCCGGCGGCCAAGAGCGTCCACCACGGTTTCCTCCACGGCCTGCTGATGCACACCGGGAATATGCTGCGCCTGGCCGACTTCCTGGCGGGCCTCTACGCCGACACCGTGGACCGCAATCTCCTGCTGGCCGGCACGCTGCTCCACGACTTCGCCAAGGCCCGGGAGTTCCGCTTCTCGGAGCTGGGGCTGGTGACGGAGTACTCGGTGGAGGGCCAGCTGCTGGGGCACCTGGTGATGGGGGCCCAGGAGGCCGCCCAGGTGGCGGCGGAGCTGGGCGTCCCGGCGGAGAAGTCGATGCTGCTCCAGCACCTGCTGCTCTCCCACCACGGGGAGCCGGAGTTCGGCGCGGCGGTGCGCCCGGCCTGCGCCGAGAGCGAGCTGCTGGTGCTGATTGACAACGTGGACAGCCGGATGGAGATCTACCGCGAGGCCATGGCCGACCTGGCCCCCGGGGAGATGAGCGGGCGGATCTTCGCCCTGGACAAGCGGATCTACCGCCATCGGTAACAGAGAACATAAAAAACGCCGCCGGCCCCCCAATGGGGCCGGCGGCGACAGACTGTCAAAAAACTGCAATGTTGTGTAAGAAGATGGTGTGTATCTTGCACGGGGGAAAAGCTCTCAGCAGAGTTTCGCCGCCCGCAGGCGGCGAAAGAAAGTTCAAATCTGTTTTTTCCGGGGACATGCGCCTCGGAAAAAACACTTCTCAGGCGACGAGTGTGCGGCCCAACGGGCCGTGCGCGTGGGAGCCTGCATCCCCTCGCCAA
>CAJFNZ010000060.1 GCA_904395905.1 uncultured Oscillospiraceae bacterium
ACGTACTTGCCCTTGTAGATGTCGCCGTTGTCGTACATCTTCTTGAAGATCTTCTGAATGGCGGCCACATGGTAGTCGTCGGTGGTGCGGATGAAGCGGTCGTTGGAGATGTTCATCAGCTTCCACAGGTCCCGGACGCCCCGGGGCCCGTCCACAATCTCATCGACGAACTGCTGCGGCGACTTGCCGGCCTCCTTGGCCTTGTCCTCAATCTTCTGGCCGTGCTCGTCGGTGCCGGTCAGGAACAGGACGTCGTAGCCCTGCATCCGCTTGTAGCGGGCGAGGGTGTCGGTGGCCACGGTGCAGTAGGTGTGGCCGATGTGCAGCCGGTCCGACGGATAGTAGATGGGCGTGGTGATGTAGAACTTGCCCTTGCTCGGCGCGTTGCGCATGGTAAACCCCTCCAGGATTCCGTAATTACCGTTAGTATACCAATTCCGGCGGAAAATAGCAAGGGAGGGCGTCCATCTTCCTGCCGCGGCCCCTCAGCGGACCAGGCAGGGGCGCTTCGGGTCGAAGGTCCAGCCGGGAATCAGGTACTGCATCGCCGCGGCGTCGTCCCGGGCCCCCAGGGCCCGCTCCCGATAGAGGGCGTGGGCCTTCTCCACTTGGGCCCGGTCGATGTCCACGCCCAGGCCGGGCCTGTCCGGCAGGTCGATGCAGCCGTCCCGGATGACCATCGGCGCCTTCGTCAGCCGCTCGGTCCCCTCCTGCCAGATCCAGTGGGTGTCGATGCCGTTGAGCCGCCCCGGCACCGCCGCCGCCGTCTGGACCATCATGGCCAGGGAGACGTCGAAGTGGTTGTTGGAGTGGCAGCCCCACATGAGGCCGAAGTCGTGGCACAGCTGGCCGACCCGCACCGAGCCGGCCATGGTCCAGAAGTGGGGGTCGGCCAGGGGGATGTCCACGCACTGGAGCGCCACGCAGTGGCACATCTGCCGCCAGTCGGTGTCCACCATGTTGGTGGCGATGGGGATGCCCGTGGCCCGGCGGAACTCGGCCAGGATCTCCCGGCCGGAGAAGCCGTCCTCCGCCCCGCAGGGGTCCTCGCAGTAGGCCAGGACCTTCTTCAGCTGCGGCGCCACGGCCAGGGCCTCCCGCAGCCGCCAGCCGCCGTTGGGATCCAGGGTGATGCGGGCGTCGGGGAAGGCCTCCTTCAGGGCCGTCACCGCCGCCACCTCCTCCCCGGGGGCCAGGACGCCGCCCTTGAGCTTGAAGTCCTCGAAGCCATACCGGTCCCGGGCCGCCCGGGCCAGGGCCACCACGGCCTCGGGGGTCAGCGCCGGCTCCCGGCGCAGCCGGTGCCAGTCGCAGGCGGCGTCCGGCTCCCGGAGGTAGGGCAGGTCCGTCTTCCCGGCGTCGCCGACGTAGAAGAGGTAACCCAGGAAGCGCACCCGGGTCCGCTGGATGCCGTCCCCCAGCAGGGCCGCCGCCGGCACGCCCAGGTACTTGCCCAGCAGGTCCAGCAGCGCCGCCTCCACGGCCGTCACCACGTGGACGCCCACCCGCAGATCGAACGTCTGCTGGCCCCGGGTGTCGTCGGGAACCGTCTCGACCAGGTGCCGCCGCAGGGCCAGAAGGGTGTTCTTGTAGCGGCCAATCTCCGTGCCCACCACCAGATTGGCCGCGGCCTCCAGCGCGGCCGTGATGGCCTGGCCGCCGGGCACCTCGCCGACGCCCTCGGCCCCGGTGTCGTCGGTGAGAATCACCAGGTTCCGGGTGAAAAACGGCCCGTGGGCCCCGGACAGGTTCAGCTCCATGGAGTCCCGCCCCGCCACGGGGAAGACCTCCATCTTGACAATTCTCGGCGTCACTGCGCATCCTCCCTCTTCAGCAGCCCCATCTCCTCCAGAACGGCCCGCAGCTTCTCCCGCTCCGCCGCACGCAGCCGCGCGATGGGCTCGAGGCACTTGCCGGCGGGGATCCCCTGGAGCTCCAGCCCCTCCTTGATGACCTCGGGGAAGGTGCCCATGGAGCAGGCCAGGCGCAGGGGGGCCAGGGTCTTCTGGGCCTCCCAGGCGCCGGCCAGGTCGCCGGCGCGGTGCCGGTCGTAGATGGCCGCCACCACGGCCGGCGCGACGTTGGCGCAGCTGGCCACCGCGCCGGCGCAGCCGCAGCAGAGGCCGGCATAAATCATCGTGTCCCGGCCCATCATCACCTGGAACCGGTCCCGCAGGTCCTCGGTCAGGCGCAGGTACTCGCAACAGTCGGTCATGTCGCCCGAGGAGTCCTTGATGCCGACGATGTTCGGGCAGTCCCGGGCCAGCCGGGCGGCCGTGGCCGGGGCGATGCGCACGCCGGTCTTGGGCGGGTTGTTGTAGAGCAGCACCGGCAGGGAGGACGCCTCGGCGATGGTGCGGAAGTAGGCGTACAGCTCCTCCTGGGTCTGGCTGACGAACATCGGCGTCAGCACGCTGACGGCGTCGTAGCCGCCGACCCGCTCCACCTGGCGGATCCGCCGGAGGACGCCGCGGGTGGTGATGTGGTTGCAGCCGGCCAGCAGCTGGATCCGGCCGCCGTAGCGGTCCGTCCGGCCGGCCGCCGCGTCGCGCACCGCCGCCAGGGCCGTCTCGTATTCCGCACCCTCCACGGCATAGAACTCCCCGGTGGTGCCGAAGGGGAACAGGCCGTGGACGCCGCCCTCGAGCAGGCGGACGGCCAGGGCGCTGAGGGCGTCCAGGCGGACGGCGCCGCTTTCATCGAAGGGCGTGACGATGGGCGGAATCACGCCGTAGGGTTGATACATGGAACTCCTCCTTCCGGCCGCCGCGCGGCGGCCTGGTTCTTGGGTCCAGTATAGCACCGGCGGCCGCGCCGCGCCATGGGTTTTTCCCGCCGGCGGCTTGCGTTTTCGGAAACAGCCCCGTCAGCCGCCCACCCGGTAGAGGGCGTTCAGCAGGGAGAAGCACGCCGGGAACGGCCGCATGAAGTTCCAGACGCCCACGCCCCGCAGGCCGTATTCCTCCACCAGGCGGAACTTGGCCAGGCAGCTGCGGGGGTCCTCGAACCAGACCTCGCGGATGCCGCCGCCGCTGTCGGTGTAGGAAAACCACGGCGTCTGGGAGGCCTCGTCGAAGTGGATCTCCGCGCCCACCCGGAAGGCCAGCAGCGGGGCCTCCAGGTTGCCCAGCCCCCGGGCCCGGACGTTGTCCGGGGCGTAGGGCACCGGCCAGTCGTAGGCGTAGTTGGGGAAACCCAGGAGAATCTTCTCCGCCGGAATCTCCGTCAGAGCGTACTCCACCACCCGGCGGACGGCCGGGAGCGGCGCGACGGCCATCGGCGGCCCGTAGGCGTAGCCCCACTCATACGTCATCAGCAGCACCGCGTCGGCCTGCTCCCCCAGGAGCCGGTAGTCGTGGCCCTCGTAGAGGACGCCCGCCTGGTCGGCCGAGGTCTTGGGCGCCAGCGCCACCACCACCCGGAGCCCCCGGCGGCGGGCGGCCTCCGCCAGGCGGCCGATGAACGCGGCAAAGGGCTGGGCCTGGTCGGCAAAGAGGTACTCAAAGTCCACGTCCACGCCCTCGTAGCCCAGGGCGGCGGCCCGGTCCACCACCTGATCTGCCAGGGCCTGCTGGCGCTCCGGATCCTCCAGGACGTAGGCGGCCCGCTCGCTGGAAAAGCTGCCGTCCTCGGTCAGCGTGGACAGGTGAAACATGGCCGGGACGCCGTACTGCCCGGCCAGGGCCAGAAGCCGCCGGTCGTCCAGGTCCACCAGGCCCCCCTCGGCCGAGACGCCGTACGTAAAGGGGACGAGGGTGCCGGCGTAGGGGAGGATCCCCCGGAGGACGGCCTCGTCCACATAGGGATAGGCGTAGCCGTAGACCTCGGCGTCGCGGGCGGGGGTGTCGTCCCAGGCAATCACCAGGGTCTGGCCCGGGTAGAGGGCGGCGCGGCCGCCGAGATTCGGGTTGTTGCGCAGCAGGGCCAGCGGTGTGACGCCGTACCGGGCGGCCACGCTCCAGAGCGTGTCGCCGGAGACGACGGTGTGGATCTGCACCGGCTGCAAAATCAGGAGGCACTGGCCCACGGCCAGGTCGTAGGGCGGCCGGAGGCCGTTGACCCGGGCGATGAGGCCGGGGTCGATGCCGTGCCGGCGGCCGATGGCCGAGAGGGTCTCCCCGGCAGCCACCGTGTGGAGCACCATGGGGTCACATCCTTTCCAGCAGAATTCCCGCCATTCTATGCCGCGGCCCCCCTTGCCGTGCGCCGGATTTTCCCGTAGAATGGTGGGGAACCCTCCCCATGCGAAAGGAGCGACCGCAATGGATTTCACCCCCCTGGGCCCCTGGATGCCGCTGCTGGCCGACCGGCTGGAGGCCCTGGACCTGACCCGTCTGGCCCGCCTGGTGGACGAGGCCCGGGCCGCCGGCGAGGTCTACCCGCCGGAGACCGAGCAGCTGCGCGCCTTCACCCTGACGCCGCCGGCGTCGGTCCGGGCCGTCATCCTGGGCCAGGACCCCTACCACGGGCCGGGCCAGGCCAACGGCCTGGCCTTCTCGGTCCGGGCCGGCGTCCCCCTGCCGCCCTCGCTGCGGAACATCTTCCGCGAGCTGCACGACGATTTGGGCTGCCCGCCGCCGCCCGACGGCGACCTGACCGGCTGGGCCCGCCAGGGGGTGCTGCTGCTCAACGCCGTGCTGACGGTGAACCGCGGCGCGGCCGGCAGCCACCAGCGGTTCGGCTGGCAGGCCTTCACCGACGCCGTGGTCGAGGCCATCGGGCAGCTGCCCCAGCCGGTGGCCTTCGTCCTCTGGGGCGCCCAGGCCCAGAAAAAGGCCGCGGCAGCGGCGCAAAGCCCCTATCCGCGGCAGATTCTCCAGTCGGCCCACCCCAGCCCCCTCTCGGCCCGGCGGGGCTTCTTCGGCAGCCGTCCCTTCTCCCAGATCAACGCCTTCCTGACCGCGCACGGCCAGGCCCCGATTGACTTCTCCCGGGGGGCCTAGCCCTTCTCCCGCAGCCGGCGGAAAAAGGCCCGGAGGGCCTCGGCGCTCTCTTCGGCCCGCAGGCCGCCCTCCGTCCGGGGATGGTGGTTGAAGGCCATGCAGAACAGGTCGCACACCGACCCGCAGGCCCCGGCCTTGGGGTCGGCCGCCCCGTAGACCACCCGGGGGATCCGGGCGTTGAGAATCGCCCCGGCGCACATGGGGCAGGGCTCCAGCGTCACGTAGAGCGTGCACTGCCACAGCCGCCAGCCCCCCAGGGTGCGGCAGGCCTCGTCGATGGCCTCCAGCTCGGCGTGGGCCAGGGCCGACCGGGCTCCCTCCCGGCGGTTGCGGCCGCGGCCGACAATCTCCGCCCCCCTGGCCACGACGCAGCCCACCGGCACCTCGCCCTCGGCGGCCGCCTCGGCGGCCAGGCGCAGCGCCTCGGCCATCATGGCCTCGTCCACCTGATGCATCCCTTCTTCGGCCATGCAAATGCCCCCTTGTAAACCGGCGGTTCCTCCACAGCCTGTGGAGAACTCCGCGCCATTCCCAAATATGGTTCTTGTTTGTAAAATCCGCAACAAGATGTTGTACGTTATCCACATATCCACAGTTTTTTCCACAGACCCGGCCCCGCGGCGGGCGGACAGGTCAGCCCCATCTTAACCGAGCATCCCCCAAAAAGTCAACCGAAAAGAACGCTCCGCCCGCCGGAAAGGCGGACGGAGCGCGGTTTATGGGGTCTCCTGCTCGGGCAGCGCTACGGGCTGGGCGGCCCGGCGCTTGGCCAGGAAGACGCCGGCGCACAGGGCCGTGAACGGGGCCACCGTCACCAGCCCGAAGGAGCCGACAATGGTGTGAATCAGCTCCGCCGACACGTACTTGTAGTTCAGGATGTGCTCCACCGGCGTCCCCTGGGCCATGAAGACCATCAGAAGGGCGATGTACCCGCCGGAGTACGCGAAGAGCAGCGTCGTGGTCATCGTGCCCATGGCGGCCCGGCCCACGTTGAGGCCCGAGCGGGCGGCCTCCCGCCAGCCCAAGTCCGGCCGCTTCTCCACCACCTCGTAGACCGCCGAGGTGATGTCCACGCTCAAATCGATGACCGCCCCCGAGGAGCCCAGGAAGATGGAGGCCATGAAGATCTGCGTCAGGTTCAGATGGGCGTACCCGGAGTACAGCAGGCTCTCGGAGTAGGACATGACGGCCCCGTGGAGTTTGAACAGGTCCGTGAAGACCATGCCCAGCACGCAAGTGACCAAGATGCCCAGAAAGCACCCGGCCACGGCCGAGGCGCACCGGCGGTCGAAGCCGTAGACGAGGCCGATGATCAGCACCGTCAAAAACAGCGTCACCGCCAGGCCCACCCAGATGGGGTTGTACCCCTTGAGGTAGCAGGGCACCAGCAACTTCCACAGGCAGAGGATGGTCACGGCGAAGGCGCCCAGGGCCCGGACGCCGGTGCGGCCGGCGAAGAGGATGAGCAGCAGGGCGAAGGCCGCGGCCAGCAGCGCCTCCCAGCCCAGCCGGTCGTGGTCGGACATGGTGACGTTGGTGATTTCGCCGCCGGCGTGGCTGACCACCACCCGGGCGCGGTCGCCGGGAGAAAACAGCTTGTCCTGCTCCAGGGACCCGTTGAGCATATTGACGCCGGTGACAATCTCCCCGGCAAAGGCGCCGTCGAGCAGCTCCAGGGTACAGCGCTGCTCGCCGGAGCGGACGAGGCCGGTGTCCACAATCGTGGAGTTGTCCACCTCGAGAACCCGGGCCGAACAGCGCTCGGCCTCCTGGTAGAGCAGCGCCCCCTCAAAGCCCGTGGGCAGCAGCAGCAGAATGACAATGGCCGCCAGGCACACCAGCACCGGCGCGTGGTAGCGGAGCGGCCGGCGCGGCTTCAGCTTCAGCTTCACTCAATACTCTCCTTCGGTCAAATTGGCAGTTGCATCGCTTCAGCCCGCCCCCGCCGACGACGGCAGAGGCGGGCTTTCGTCTGTTCCGGATGCGGCGTCTCGCGACGCCCGCGGATGGTTACTGGACGCCCAGCAGGTCGGCCAGCTTGAAGTAGATCTGCGTGTTGTCGTAGTAGCCGTTGAAGGTCTCGGCGCCGACGCCGTCGGCCAGCACGGCCACCGGCAGGCCGGTGTGGCTGTACGAGGTGAAGGAGATGCCGGACTTGTTGTTGATGATGTGGGTGATGGTCACGCTCAGGGGCTCGTACGTGCCGTAGAGGACGTACTCCTCCTGCTCGTACTCGCTGGCGGCGGTGCCGTTGACGCTCTTCTCATAGGCGGCCCGCAGCTGCTCCAGCTCATACTCGGTGAGGACCAGCTTGTCGCCCTCCTCGCCGGAGACCTTCAGGCCGAACAGCTCCTCGATGTCCGCCAGCACATCCTCGAAGGAGGTCTTGTTCTCCTTGTAGCCGGCGACGTAGTCGCTGTCGTACTTGGCGAAGGAGATCTTCTGGCTCTCGAGCAGGTCCAGATAGGTGTCGTAGTCGGTGCCGGCGAAGCCGATGGTCAGGCCGCCGGTCTCGTGGTCGCCGGTGAC
>CAJFNZ010000061.1 GCA_904395905.1 uncultured Oscillospiraceae bacterium
AAGCACGACAAGGCGCAGTTCCCGGATATCATCACTGCCAACGAGAACGGCACCCCCTACTACACCAACTCCTCCCACCTGCCGGTGGGCTACACGGAGGATATCTTCTCCGCCCTGGACGTGCAGGACGAGCTCCAGACCCTTTACACCTCCGGCACCGTGTTCCACGCCTTCCTGGGGGAGAAGCTGCCCGACTGGAAGGCCGCGGCCAACCTGGTGCGGACCATCGCCGAGAACTACAAGCTGCCCTACTACACCCTCTCGCCCACCTACTCCATCTGCCGGGAGCACGGCTACCTCAGCGGCGAGCAGTACGTCTGCCCCCACTGCGGGGCCAAGACCGAGGTGTACAGCCGCATCACCGGCTATTACCGCCCGGTCCAGAACTGGAACGAGGGCAAGGCCGAGGAGTTCCGGGAGCGGAAGCTCTACGTCATCGGCACGTCGAAGCTGCTCCACCAGGGCCCGCTGCCGGCGCCTGCCGCGCCCCAGGCGGCCCCGCACGCCGCGGCGGGTGGGCTGACCCTCTTCACGACGAAGACCTGCCCCAACTGCCGCCTGGCCCGGCGGTACTTGGACGAGGCCGGCCTGGTCTACGACGTGGTGGACGCCGAGGAGCAGCCGGAACTGGCCGCCAGCCTGGGCATCCGCCAGGCGCCCACCCTGGTCGCCGAGGGCGGCGCGGCGTACGTCGGGGCCGGGGCCATCAAGCGGTTCCTCCAGCAGAGCGTCCGGGCATGAAGACGGACATTCTCGTCGTCGGGGCCGGCTGCGCCGGCCTGACGGCCGCCCTATACGCCGCCCGGGCCGGGAAGTCGGTGCTGGTCCTGGAGCAGGACACCGTGGGCGGGCAGATTGCCTTCTCCCCCCGGGTGGAGAACTACCCGGGCATCCCGTCGATTTCCGGCGCGGCCTTCGCCGACGGCCTGCTGGCCCAGGTGGAGGCCCTCGGGGTCCGCGTGGAGCTGGAGACCGTGGAGCGGCTGCTGCCCGGCCCGCCCCATGCCGTCCGGACCGACTGCGGCGTCCACGAGGCGTTGGCCGTCATTGTGGCGTCCGGCGTCCGGCACCGCCCCCTGGGGCTGCCGGGGGAGGACGCCCTGGCGGGCATCTCCTACTGCGCCGTCTGCGACGGGGCCTTTTACAAGGGGCGGGACGTCGCCGTCGTGGGCGGCGGCAGCACGGCCCTCCAGAGCGCCGAGCTGCTGGCCGGCCTCTGCCGCCGGGTGCATCTCATCCACCGGCGGACGGCCTTCCGCGGCGAGCCGCAGCTGGCGGCGCGGGTCCGGGCCCTGCCCAACGTGGCGCTGGAGCTGGGCTGCACCGTGGAGGCCCTGGAGAGCCGGGACGGGAAGGCCCTCAGCGGCCTTTCCCTGCGGGACGGGAGCGGCCTGCGGCCCCTGGCGGTGGACGGGCTCTTCGTCTGCATCGGCCAGATCCCCGGGAACAACGCCTTTGCCGGGGTTCTGGCGCTGGACGAGGCCGGCTACGTGCAGGCCGGCGAGGACTGCCGGACGAACGTCCCGGGGGTGTTCGCCGCCGGCGACTGCCGGACAAAGGCGGTCCGCCAGCTGACCACGGCGGCGGCCGACGGCGCCGTGGCCGCGCTGGGCGCCCTGGCCTTCTGCGGAGACTAAACAAGCGGGAACCAATTTGCCCCCGCGCGCCATACGGCGCGCGGGGGCTTTTGCGTGGGGGATGCCGCGACCTTGTCGATTTTGCCCGCCGGGTTGCGGAGTTTCGCCAGGTTTGCCTCAGCGCCTTGACAGGAACCGCGTTTGGGCATAAGATAAGAAAAAGGCGTCTCATAAGGAAAGGAGAGCGGCAATATGAACGAAAATCGTGCCGTTTTTGAGGAATTGCCGGTCCCCAAGGCGTTGGCGTCCTTGGCGGCGCCGACCATCATCAGCCAGTTGATTACGATGATTTATAACCTGGCCGACACGTTTTTTATCGGCCGGACCAACAACCCCTACCAGGTGGCTGCGGCGTCGCTGTCGTTCGTGCTGTTCTTTTTCCTCAACGGCCTGGCGAACCTCTTCGGCGTGGGCGGCGGCAGCCTGATTTCCCGGCTCATGGGGCGCGGACAGGATGGGGAGGCCAAGCGTGTCTGCGCGTTCAGCCTCTACGGCGCGCTGCTGGCTTCGGGCCTCTACGCCCTGGTCTGCGGCGTGTGGATGGAGCCAATCCTCTGGGCCCTCGGGGCCAGCAAAGAGACCTTCCGGTACGCGGCCCAGTATGCGAAGTGGGTGATTGTCGTGGGCGCCGTGCCTGCGACCCTCAGCATGACCATGGCCCATCTGCTCCGGAGCGAGGGCTACGCCCGCCACGCCGGCTTCGGCCTGGGGATGGGCGGTGTGCTGAACATCATCCTGGACCCGCTCTTCATGTTTGTCATCCTGCCTCCGGGGATGGAGGTGGCCGGCGCAGCCTTTGCGACTATGCTCTCCAACGGTTGTGCGCTCCTCTATTTCTGCGTCGTCTATTTCTGCCTGCGCCGCCGCGCACTGATTTCCGCCTCGCCGCGGGCCGCCTGGATGCCCTGGGCGCTCGTCCGTCCCCTCCTGGCTGTGGGCCTGCCGGCGGCGCTGACATCCTTCTTCGGCTGCGTGGCCAACATGAGCATCAACCGCCTGGCCGCCGGTTACAGCGACCATGCGGTGGCGGCCATGGGCATCGTCAAGAAGATTGATATGCTGCCCATGAATGTGGGCATCGGCCTCTGCCAGGGGATGATGCCCCTGGTGGCCTACAACTACTCGGCGAAGAACTACCAGCGGATGCACGAGGCGGTCCGCTGCACCCGGATTGCAGGCTTCAGCTTCGCAGCAGCCTGCGTGCTGGCCTTTGAGCTGCTGGCCCCGCAGGCCGTCCGGCTGTTCATTGATGACGCCGAAACGGTGCGTTTGGGGGCCGTCTTCCTGCGGATTGCCTGCACCGCAGTACCCTTTACCATCCTCAACATCCAGGCCAGCCACATCTTCCAGGCCATCGGCCGGGGGCCGCAGTCCCTGCTGCTGGCCTCCTGCCGCCAGGGACTTATCAACCTGCCGATGCAGTTCCTGCTCAACGCCACAGTCGGCGTCTACGGATTGATTTCCGCTCAGCCGGTGGCAGACGTCCTGACGGCCGTGGCTTCGCTGATTCTTTACAGCCGCCTCGCGCGGCAGCTGGCCCGAGAGGGTGCGGCCCGCTGCGCATAGCGGAAGCCGTCCAGCCGGTCCAGCAGCTGCTGCGCCCGGTGGAGCTGTTCCAGCTGGGCTCTCCGGCAGCAGGCCAGCACCTGCCGGGCCTCCTGCCGCCGGCCGCATCTCCACAGGGAGAGGACCCGGTCCGCGGCCTCCTGGCAGCAGCCGGCCTCCCGCAGCAGCCGCATCATGGTCTCCGGCGTCATCATCGGGTCTCGCCTCCTTGCTGTCCCCAGTATAGGGGGCTGCGCGGCGGTTGGCAAATGCCGGTTTCACATGGAAGCGCCTGCTTGACAGGCATGGCATCCCTGGAGTATGCTAAATGCAATATGGAAAAGGGGGTGCACGCCTTGGAGCTGCGGGTCCTGCGCTACTTTTTGGCCGTCGCCCGGGAGGAAAGCATCTCGGCGGCCGCGGAATACCTGCACATCACCCAGCCGACCCTCTCCCGCCAGCTGATGGAGCTGGAGCGGGAGCTGGGGGCCCAGCTCTTCACCCGCAGCCGGAAGAACCGGCGCATCGTCCTGACCGACGCCGGGATGCGCCTGCGGCGGCGGGCCGAGGAGATTGTGGAACTGGCCGACAAAACCGAGGCGGAGTTCGCCGCCGGCGAGGAGGCCGTGGAGGGCGCCGTCTACCTGGGCGGGGGCGAGAGCAGCGCCATGACCCTGGTGGCCCGGACGGCCCGGCGGATGCGCCTCCAGTATCCCCAGGTGCGGTTTGATTTGTTCAGCGGCAACGCCGACGACGTGCTCGAGCGGCTCGACAAGGGGCTGCTGGACTTCGGCCTTCTCGTGGGGTCGGCCAACCTGGAGCGGTACGACTGCCTGCGGCTTCCCCAGACGGACGTCTGGGGGCTGCTGCTCCGCCGGGACCATCCCCTGGCCCGGCAGGCTGCCGTCTCCCCCGGCGATTTGGCCGGGCTGCCGCTGCTGGGGGCGCGCCAGACGCTGATGCGCAACGAGCTGGCCGGCTGGTACGGCGGCGATGTGGAGCAGCTGCACATCGTGGCCAATTTCAACCTCATCAACAACGCCGCCCGGCTGGTGGAGGAGGGCCTGGGCTGCGCCCTCTACCTGGAGGGCCTCCTCAACACCACCGGCGAGAGCGCCCTGTGCTTCCGGCCCTTTTCGCCGCCGCTGCGGCTGCACCTGGTGCTGGTGTGGAAGAAGTTCCAGGTCTTTTCCCGGGCGGCAGAGGTCTTTTTGCAGACCTTCCGGGAGGTGCTGGCGGAAACGGACGAAACCCCGGGCCCTTAGGGCCCGGGGCGCGTCTCGGAGGGATGTGCGGCGGATGCGGTTACTTCTGCGCCGCGGCGTCCAGAGCCTGGAGCGGCGCGAAGACGTTCTTGTGGGTGGCGTCGGCCTCCCGGCGGGGCGTGACGCCGGCCTTTTCGTAGAGCGGGCGGTTGAACTCGTCGATAATCTCCTCCCACAGGTGGTTGCGGCTCTTGTCGATGAACCGGACGTCGGCAATCCAGGAGCGACGCTGGGACATCGTGTAGAGGACTTCCCGCAGGTGGGCCTGGATCTGCTCGGGGGTGGAGTCCTCCTGCTCCAGGATGCCCTGCTTGTCGAAGCAGCCCACCAGGGTCAGCGTGTCCTCGTACTTCTTCTGGAGCTCGTAGGGGCCGTTGCAGAACTGGACCGGGTTGGTGCAGTCCACGCCCAGCTCGACGAAGTCGTCGTACAGGGGGCTGACGAAGCCGCAGGAGTGGTGCTCGTAGTACATCCCCATGGAGTGGACGGCGTCCACCAGCTGCTTGAGATAGGGCTTGTAGAGCCGGCGCCAGGTGTCGATGTTCATGAACAGCTGGGTCTGGTTGGCGTAGTCGTCGTGGAGCTGGATCTTGTCGGGCTTGTAGTACTTGTGGAGCCGCTCAATCAGGGCAATCTTGTAGTTGATGACGGCCTGGTTGAAGGCCTTGACCTCCTCCTCGTTGGTGATGAGGTAGCACAGCGCGTTCTCAAAGCCGGCGAAGCATTCCAGGCTCTCGAGCATCCCGTTGATCAGCGTGCAGCTGCTCAGGCGGCCCTCCCGGTCCCAGGTGGCCGTGTCCTTCTCGGCCGCGGCGGCCCAGTCCACCTTGTCCAGGTCCGGGAACTTCAGCTGGTCCTCCCAGTTCTCCATGTCCTGGATGACGTACAGCTCCTGCTTCTCCACCGGGAAGGGGCCCGGCTGGTCGGGGCGGGTGATGTAGTGGACGCCGAACCAGTCCACGCTGTGGCCCTTGTTGACGGCGCCCTCGAGGATGCATGAGGGCATACAGATGTCCTGGAAGCGCTTGTTGGCTACCCACGGGGTCTCTTTGTGCTCCAGGGCGAGGATGTGGCACTCGCGTTCGGTCATCATCATGGAACTTCCTCCTTTTGTCGGTACAATCTGCGCCCGGACTGCCGGGCCGCTGGTGAGGGAATACGCGGTATGCGATTGAGTATGTGGATTTTAGCCAACCGGCTGGAGTATCTGGAGCCGGAGCTGCACTTGAGCGGGCAGGGGCCTCAGACTTTGCTGAGCGCACGGCTTCGGTACGCCCAGGACTGCGTCTACGTCTATGACGACGGCCCCAACGCCGTGTGCCGCCACGAGGAGGAGTATTTCGTCCTCCGGGATATGGGGGCCCTCCAGGCGCTGGACATTGTCCAGTCGGTGTTCGATTTTTTCAACGATTTGGAAGAGCGGTTCCTCGAGGCGGAGCGCAGGATGGACCTCCAGTCCATTTTGGACGACAGCTGGTTTTTCCTGCACAATCCGCTGCTGCTCCAGGATGCCAACCACATGGTCCTGGCCATGAGCCAGCAGTACGAGGACGATGAGGTCAGCGACGAGTGGCGCTTCTGCGCCGACCACGGGTACATCTCCATCGCAACCATCCGCCAGATGCGGCGCTTCGGCCCGGCGCGGGCCTACTATTTGGGGGACGATGTCCAGTACCATCACTTCCCCGGGAAGGCGTTCCTCCCGGTGCTGACGAACCTCATCGTCCAGGACAACATCCGCTACGGCCGCATCAGCGTCTATGAGTACAGCCGGCCGCTGAACTACGGGGACGTCCAGGTGCTGCGGTATATCACGTCCATTTTCCGGCGGATGCTGCCGAGGCTGTGCTTCCTGCGGGGGATGCCGTGGACGTGCAACCTCTTTGCCGCGCTGCTCCAAGGGGCCGCGCCGGGGCGGCGGCAGCTGGAGCTGCAGTACGCCTACTACGGCTGGCCGCCGGGGGAACGGTTCCGTCTGGCGGTCTGCCGTCCCGGCGGCGACGACGCCGTCCGCTGGCTGCGGGAACGCTTTCCCGCGGCCCACGTGATGCCGTACCGGGAGGAGGTGGTCGCCCTGCTGCCGGACGGCGCGGCTAACGAGGCGGCAGCCTGCGAGGCGCTCTCCGGGCTCTGCCGGGAGCGGGGCGCGGCGGCCGGCCTGTCGCTGCCCTTTGCCGAGCTGGATAATCTGCGCAGCTACCATGGGCAGGCGCGTCTGGCCATGGAGGCGGCCGGGCCGGGGGGCGTGGGACGGTTCGCGCCGCTGGCCTGGGGCTATCTCCTCCGGGAGGACCGCCTGGAGCGGCAGCTGTGTGCCTGCCACCCGTTCGTGGCGGAGCTGTTCCGGGAGAACACCCCGGAGAGCGGCCAGGCCCTGGAGACCCTGGCCGCCTATCTGGCGGCCGACTGCTCCATCAGCCAGGGAGCGCGGCTCCTGGGCGTCCACCGGAACACCTTCCAGTACCGGGCGGCCAAGGTGCTCGCCCGGCTGGAGGCTGCCGGCGGCGACGCCGAGGACCCGGACGACCGGGATTACCTGCTCCTCTCCTGCCGCGTGGCGGAGCTGGCCCGGAGGGAACTCAGTAGAGAATCAGACCGGTGACAATGGTGGCGATGACACAGCAGGCGCAGGGGATGATGTCCCGCTTGATGAGCTCCGTGACGCGCATATCGCACCGGTCGGCCACGAACAGGATGGCCGCGGCCACCGGCGTCACCGTGGCGCCCCAGGTGGCGCAGATGGTGAGGATGTTGAACATGAAGACCAGGTCGGCGGAGGTGACGATGCCGCTGGCCTGAAGTCCGGCGTACATGGTCACGAACATGGGCACGGTGCTGGTGATGGCGCCGGTCATGACGACCATGGCGAAGGCCAGCAGCGCGCCGACGATGCCGATGATGGCCGCGCCCGAGGAGCTGCCGCTGAACGAGGCGAAAATCACGGACATCCCGTCAAAGGCGTTGAGGCCGGCCGAGAAGACGCCGGCGGCGATGATGATGGACACGGCCGAACCGAAGGCGCTGCCCATGGACTTGAAGTAGACCATCACGTCGCCGGAGGCCTCCTTGCGGTTCTTGGAGACGGCCAGGTTGATAAGGTACGAGATGGTGAAGGCCATCAGGTTGGCGCCCAGGATGGAGATGACGACGGTCTTGACCACCAGGCTGGAGAAGACAATCAGGAACACCAGGGGCAGCAGCGGCAGCAGGGCATAGAACTTGGGGATGCCCAGGGAGTCCGGGTCGATGTCGGCGATGTTTTCGCCGGACTGGCCGAGGAGACCCTCCTTTTTGTCGAAGTACCGGCAGGTGATGGCCACCGACAGGCCGGCCACGACGATGCAGACCAGGGAGATGGGCGTGTTGCGGGTAGCAAAGAACTCTGCGATGGTCATGGGCATATCGTCCACCAGGCCCCAGAGCATGGTGTGGAAGGCCGTCACCGGCGCCCAGGAGAAGCAGTAGCCGAAGATGACCGTCACGGCCGAGGACTTCTTGCTCACGCCCACCGAGCGGAGAATCGGGTAGACGATGCTCAGCAGCAGCGCCGCCAGGCCGATACCCGAGGCGATGACCATCTTCAGAACCGCCGACAGGGCCACGGCGAAGAAGACCAGGATGTACGGGTTTTTCAGCTTTTTCAGCGGGCGGGCGCAGTAGATGCCGAACAGGGTGGAGGCCTTCAGGTGGTCCATGTACGCCACGTAGGCGATGACCGACATGATGATGAGGCCGTTGTTGCCCGCCTGGTTCGACATGACGCCGCCGATGCTCTCGAAGATGTCGATGATGAAGCTGCCGGTGCTGGCGTCGCCCATGGGTGTGACGCCGTTGAGCAGACAGGCCACCACCTGGCCCAGGATGCCGATGCCGATGAGGCTGGCGACAATGTTGGCCTTGCGGACGAGCGCAAATACCAGCAGCGCCAGCATGACCACGGTGCCGATGATTTGTACGGGTGCCGTCATGAAATAACCCTCCTCTTTTTTCTTCCAACCGTCAGAATCCTGCTGTGTCCGGCCGCTGCGGTACGCTGCTCGCCCCGCCTTGGTTTTCCGGATTGGCAGCGAGCCGCGCACGCGCGGCGGCCGAGGCTGCCCAGTCAAGCGCCGGCGGCTGTGTGCGGCAGGCGCCGCCCGTTCCCTCCGGTTTTTCAGAGCGGCAGCGAGCCGCGCACGCGCGGCGGCCGAGGCTGCCCAGTCAAGCGCCGGCAG
>CAJFNZ010000062.1 GCA_904395905.1 uncultured Oscillospiraceae bacterium
CAGGCTCCCACGCGCACGGCCCGTTGGGCCGCACACTTGGAGCCTGAGAAGTGTTTTTTCCGAGGCGCATGTCCCCGGAAAAAACGAATTTCGACTTTCTTTCGCCGCCTGCGCTGCGCCCGCAGGCGCGTTTCGGAGCGCAACCGCCCGCAGGGCGGCTCTTAGCGCGGAGATGGCGGCGAAACTCTGCTGAGAGCTTTTCCTTGTGCAAAATACGCGCTGTCTTCCTGCGCGGCATTCCGGTTTATTGACAGTCTGTAAAACCGCCTGTCCCACAAGGGGCAGGCGGTTTTGTCGGTGTCTGCGGGCGCTCTCTTTACGGCTCCCAGTGGCTGTCGTCCTTCTTCTCCGCGGGGGCAGCCGGCGCGCCGCAGGCGCCGCAGAACTGCGCGCCGGGCTCCAAAGGCTGGCCGCACTTCTCGCAGACGGCGCCCTGGGACAGCTTCGCCCCGCAGCTGCTGCAGAACTGGGCCTCCTCTGCCACCGCCGCGCCGCAGGACGGGCACCGGGCCCCGCCCCGCAGGGCGTCCAGCTGCTGCCGGTCGGCCTCGTTGGCCGCGATGGCCTCCCGGATGGACGCCATCTCCTTGGGGCACAGGGTGTCCTCTTCCTGGCTGTGGGCCAGGAAGTACGCCCGGCCAATCTCGGCGTACCAGCCGCGGATCTGCTTCTCCCGCTCAAAAATCGCGTTGCTCAGCTTGGCCCGGTCGGCCAGATTCTTCGTCTGCTGGGCCGCCTCCTGGCCCACATCGCTGAGCTTCTTGCCCAGCTGCTCTAAAAACGACATGGCTCTGCATCCTTTCTGTTGCGCCCGGGGGCGCGGATCTTGTGTCTATCTTAGTCGAAAAACGACGGCCTGTCAACAATCGCCCTTGCCTTTTCCCCGGTCGGCCGGTATACTGGGAGCAAAGGAGGCGGACGCCATGGACGATTCCATCCGCGCTTCCCTGGAGGCCCTGGCCGACCCGGCCTACCGGGCGTTCCAGCGGAAGCTGATACCCACCGTGCCCCCCGAGACCGTGCTGGGCGTCCGGACCCCGGCCCTGCGCCGCCTGGCCAGGCAGCTGCGGGGCTCCGAGGCAGCCGCCCGGTTCCTCGCCGACCTGCCCCACGGCACTTACGACGAGAACAACCTCCACGGCCTGCTGATTGGCGCCATCCGGGAGTATGCCGCGGCGGTAGCCGCCCTGGAGGCCTTCCTCCCCCACGTGGACAACTGGGCCACCTGCGATTTGCTCAAGCCCGCCGCCTTCGAGGCGCGGCCGCCCCAGCTGCCGGACCAGGTGCGCCGCTGGCTGGACTCGGGCCGCTGCTACACCGTCCGCTTCGGCCTGGGGGTGCTCCTCCGCTGGTACCTGGACGAGGCCTTCGACCGGCGGTACCTGGACTGGGCGGCGGAGGCCTGCTGCGGGGAGTACTACGTCAACATGATGGTCGCCTGGTACCTGGCCACCGCCCTGGCCAAACAGTACGAGGCGACCCTCCCCTATCTGACGGAGGGCCGCCTGCCCCAGTGGGTCCACAACAAGACGATTCAGAAGGCCGTGGAGAGCTACCGCATCTCCCCGGCGCAGAAGGAGGCCCTGCGGGCCCTCCGCCGGCGCTAGCCCTCCAGCCAGTGGAACAGCCGCTGGAGCAGCTCCATGGACTGGAACTTCAGCTGGTAGCCGCCGTCCTCCTCGGTAATCAGGCGGATTTCCCCCTCGGTGAGACCGGCGGCCTGGGCGGCCTCCGCAAAGTCCTCGGCCGAGGCGCTCAGGCACAGGGAGGGGAACACCACGCACCACCAGTTGCGCCCCTCCCCGCTGCCGATGGTCACCCGCAGCGAGGTGTACACGCCGGCCGGCAGGGCAAAGGTCTCGTATTCCCGGGTGGGAAACAGCTCCCGCCCCAGGGTCACGGCGGCGCGGTCCGCGCTGCCCAGCCGGCGGAGGCAGTCGTTGGCCGCCTCGGCAATTTCCGGCAGGGCGGCGGCCAGAGCCGCCTTGGGGTCCTCCGCGTCCCGGAGGGCCACCTCCGCCTCGGCCAAGACCGCGTCCCGGACCTGCAGCTTGATTTGCTGGTCCGCCTCGCTGTCGGAGTCGGCCACCACGTGGAGCCGAATCAGCTTTTCCGCCAGGGCCTGCTGCTGCCGCCCCAGCACCACGCCGCTGAGCAGAATCGCCGCCGAGAGCAGAAGCAGGCAGATAGAACCGTACCGTTTTTTCATGGAAACCACCGTCCAGTTATGTAGATTCCACCGGCAGGCGATTTCCCAAGGGAAAACCGTCCATTCCGTTGGTTTCTAACAGAATGGACGGTTTTTTCCGGTTTTATACCTCTTTTGTGAAATTGGTCGCCAAAAACGTGGGATAGCCCACCTGCATCAGGGACATACTGGCCGTCGCGGCGAAGTCGAAGTTCTCGAACACGCCGAACATCACCGAGCCGCTGCCGGTCATGCTGGTCCCCAGGGCCCCGCAGTTCTCCAGGGCGTTTTCAATCTGGAACAGCTCCTGGTGGTCGGACAGCAGGGCGTACTCGAAGACGTTGAGCAGCTGGCAGCCAATCTCCCGCAGGTTCCCCAGCTCCAGGGCGTGGAGCATCTCCTGGGTCTTGGGCCGGGCCGGCAGGCGCATGTTGTCCAGCTTCCGGTACAGCTCCGGCGTCGAGGCGGAAAAGGGCGGCTTCACCAGCACGTAGTAGCACGGGGGCATCGGGTGGACCGGCAGCAGCCGCTCGCCGCGGCCCTCGGCCAGGGCCGGTTCGTTGCGGACGCAGAAGGGCACGTCGCTGCCCACCTCCAGGCCGGCCTGCTCCAGCCGCTCCTGGGAGAGGGGGAAGCCGTGGTGGCGGTTCAGCGCCCGCAGGACCGCAGCCGCGTCGGCGCTGCCGCCCCCCAGGCCGCCGCCGGCGGGGATTCGCTTTTCAATTTCCACCGTCAACCCCTCCGGGTCGCCGCCGGCGGCCCGGTAGAAGGCCTGGGCGGCCTTGTAGGCCAGGTTCTTCCGACCGGTGGGGATGGTCTCGTCGGTGGTGCGCACCTGCCACGGCTCCCCGGTGCCCAGATGGATGGTCACCTCGTCGCAGAGGGTGATGGGAATCATCACGGTGGAGACGTCGTGGTAGCCGTCCTCCCGCAGGGGGCCCACGTCCATGGTCAGGTTCAGCTTGGCATACGCCTTTTCTTCCAGTGTCGTCATAGGGTGATTCGTCTTGCCTCCAAATAGTATCGTTTCTCCCGGGCGTGGCCCATGGAGAAGGTCTTGCGCGGCAGGATGCCGTCGGCGATGACGCCCCGGAACAGCTGGGACTTCTCCATGGCCGGCAGCAGGAAGCCGATGGCCCCCTCCCGGGCGGCCAGGGCCCGCAGGTCGTCGTCGCCGTGGATATAGTCCACCTGGCCCGGATGGTCGGCCAGGTACCCGTCCAGGAAGCTCTGGAGGGCCCCCACCGCCAGCTGGCTGCGGCTGCGGTCCAGATAGACCGTGCCGGACGCGCCGCCCATCTGCCACGTCACCGGGAAGCCGCCCGGCGCGCAGGCCGTCGCCTCCAGCGCCGCCAGGAGGGCCTTGGGGTCGGTGTCCAGCACCACCCGGTGAATCGGCGTGAAGACCTGGGCCTCGTGGTGGAGGTTTTCCAGCTCCACCAGGGCGTACCGGGCCGGATGATTGGAGAGGTCCTCCCCGGGGTGGGCGGCCTTCAGCTCCTCGTAGCAGGCCTTGGCCGTGGCCAAAGAGTGGTTGCCGTCGCCCACGGCGAAGACCATGGGCACGCCGGGCAGGCCCCGGTACTTCTCCCCCACCGCGGCCTCGTAGGCCGTCAGCCGCGCCTCAAAGGCCCGGGCCTCCTCGCCGGCGACCAGATAGCCGGCAATGTGGCCGCCGCCGGCCATCAAATCGAAATCGTAGAGCTTCTCCAGCCGGTCCCGCCGGGCGGCGATGGGCTCGATGAGCACCCGGTCGTGGTCGTCGGCCAGCATCAGGATGTGGGGCAGCTCCAGCGGCGCGTCCCGGCGGACCCGCATCCGGGGCGGGATCCGCTCCACCACGGTCTTCTCCGTGGCGCGGATGGCCGAGGTGGAGCCGGCGGAATAGTCGTAGGCCTCCAGGTCCACCATGCCCACCAGGCCCTGGCGGACGGCCCCGCTCTCCAGGGTCCGCTCCACGTAGAGGAAGCTGCCGGGGTACGCCCGGAACAGCCCTCTGGCCAGGTACTCGGCCATGGTCTCGTTGATTTGCGCGGTCATGGCGGTCTCCCGGTCCGAGCCCAAGTGGGCCTCCGGGAGAATCAGCCGCAGCGTCGAGGGCGCGTCGCCCACGAACGAACGGACCTCCTCCCAGTACTCCGGCTGGGCCGAAAACTGGTCGCAGGCGATGACGGCCCAGCGGGTCATGTCCACCCCCTGGGGCAGGAGAATGTCGGCAGGCAAAAAGCAGTTGGCCATAGGAACGCTCCTTTCTCTTCCGGCGTCGGTTCGTCGGACATTGTCAGGTCTGGCGGAACAGCATCCCCATGAGGTCGGTGCCCCGGGCCACCGCCGGGCCCCGTTCGCCGGCGGCCTCGGTGTAGGGCAGGCCGGTGGACCGGGGGGCGGTGCTGTCGTAAATCAGGAACGGCACCGGGTCACCGTCATGGGTGCGGGTGGACATCAGGGTCTTGTGGTCGCTGAGCAGCAGCAGGCGGAAGTCCTGGCCCCGGAGCCCCGCAACCAGCGGCGCAAGGACGCGGCGGTCCAGGTACTCGATGGAGAGGAGCTTCTCGTCCAGCCTGCCGTTGTGGGTGGCCTCGTCGGGGGCCTCCACGTGGATGCAGACGAAGTCGTCCCCGGCAGCCAGGCAGTCCAGGGCCGCCCGGACCTTGCCCTCGTAGTTGGTCTCGGTCTCGCCGGTGGCGCCCTCCACGTGGACCATCTTCAGCCCCACCAGGGCTCCGATGCCGTGGACCAGGGGCACGGCGCTGATGACCGAGCCGGTCTTGTGGTACGTCTCTAGAAAGTTCGGCAGCTCCACGGCCGTGCCCTCGGCCCAGAACCAGATGCCGTTGGCCGGCAGCAGCCCCCGGGCCCGCCGGGCCTCATTGTACGGGTGGTGCTCCAACCGCCGGTTGGCCAGGGCCATCAGCTGCCAGAGGGCGTCGGCGTTCCCGCTGCCGTGGAGGGCGTGGGGGCCAATCTTCTGGCCGAGGATGTCGTGGGGCGGCGTGGCGACCATCCCCGCCGTGTCGCCGCCGGCCTGGATGGCGATGTGGCGGAAGGAGGGGGTGGGCTCCACCCGCAGATGGAGCGCCTCGGCCGCCGCCCGGAACTCCGGATCCTGGAAGAGCCAGGTGACCACGGCCATGGAATCCTCGCCGTCGATGGAGCCGGCGCTGTGGGAGAGCATCGTCTTTTCTGCAAAGGGCCCGTCCCCGTCGGAGAGGGCGACCATAT
Source organism: uncultured Oscillospiraceae bacterium (assembly GCA_904395905.1). Taxonomy (GTDB): domain Bacteria; phylum Bacillota; class Clostridia; order Oscillospirales; family Oscillospiraceae; genus Avoscillospira_A. Next base: position 5,411 of record CAJFNZ010000062.1, read on the forward strand.
TGCAGCGGTAGCTGACGTCGCCCGGGCGCAGGGCGATGCCGCTGCCGGCGGCCTCCAGGGGGCTGCGGCCGGTGAAGTACCGCCGGGGATCGCAGCCGAAGATGGAGAGAATCGCCGTGTCGCTGCCCGGCGGCATCCCCTCCGGCACCGTGCGGACGCTGCCCAGCAGGGACTGGGCGGCCAGGGCGTCCATATGGGGGATCTCGGCGGCCTCCAGGGGGGTGCGGCCGCCCAGCTCCGGCACGGGGTTGTCGGCCATGCCGTCGCCGATGACCAAAAGATATTTCATTGTCTGCATTTCACATCCTCGTTCCCGCAGGGGCATAATTGGATACTTGAATTGTACCACACCCGGCTGCGGGCGAAAAGCCTCTCCGGCGAAAAAATCGCATAAATGTCCAAAGGGGCGTACATACTACCCACATCCAGAGAAGAGGAGGTTGTACAATGGATACCACAGCACTGGTTCTCACCATCATCGGCGCCATCAACTGGGGCCTGGTCAGCGTCTTCCAGTTCGACTTGGTGGCCTGGCTCTGCGGCGGCCAGACGGCCTGGCTGAGCCGCGTGGTCTACGGCATCGTGGCCCTGGCCGGCCTCTGGTGCATTTCCCTGTTGTTCAAGCGCGGCCAGCACGCCGACGGCGACACCGACGTCCAGCACCGGCCGGCTGTGTAACGCCCGGTCAAACAGTTCGTCCACCCTCCCGCGGAAGGTGGACGAACCTTTTTATTCCATGCAGCCGGCTACGGTACCCGGACGATGCACTCGAGCCGCTCGCCGTTGATGACGGTGTACACCGTGGCCGTGCCCGAGGCCAGCGCCGTGACGATACCGTTGCCGTCCACGGTGATGACGGAGCTGTCGCTGACGTTCCAGCCGCCGGAGATGCCGTCCACCACCGAGATCTCAAAGCTCTCGCCGACGCCCAGCGTCACGTCGCTGTGGTCCAGCTGGTATCCGCTGCCGCCGCTGCTGCCGCCGGAGGAGCCGGAGCTGCTCTCAAAGTTGCACCGGACGGTGCACGTCAGCTCCCGGTCCCCGACGGTGGCCGTCACCGTGGCCGTGCCGCCGCCGCGGGCCGTCACCGTGCCGTTGACCACCGTGCAGACACTGCTGTCGGAGCTGCTCCAGGAGATCTCCGCGCCCTCCGGGGCGTCCAGCACCTGAATGGTCGCCTCCTCCCCCACGCCGAACAGCATGAAGTCCGTGAGGCTCAGGTAGGCGTTGTTCTCCTGGCTGTTGGTGAAGTCGCACCGGACCTCCACCTCCGCCGTAAAGCTGCCGCAGGTAGCCGTCACCGTGGCCGTGCCGCCGTCCACCGACGTGATGACCCCGTTCTCCACCGTGCAGATGGACGGGTCCGAAGTGGTCCAGACGACCTCCTCCGTGCAGTCGGCCGGCAGCACCTGGGCCGTCACCGCCGTGGCGATGCCGGCCGCCTCCATCCGAACCGAAGCCGGGCTGACCGTCAGGCCCGTGCAGGCCACCGTCTGGGTGCCGGTCGTGTCGCCGCCGGCCGTGTCGCTGCCGGTGGTCGTGTCGCCGGTGGATGTCGTGCCGTCGCCCTCAATGGGCAGCGACAGCGACGGGTCGCTCCCGCTGTCCTGGGAGGGGGAAAACACACCGACGGCATACAGGGCGTACAGGGCGCCGATGACCACCGCCAGGCCCAGAATGATACAGATGAGAATACTCAGCGGCCTCGGGATCCGGTCGCCGTTCGTCTCCTTTTCCCGCCGTCTCCTGCGGCGCGGCGGGGCCTCCTCTGCCGGGTCGGCCTCCGGCTGTGTCCGGCGGCGGCGCGGGGCCTCCCCGCTCTCCGCCCGGCGGCGAGGCCGCTCCTCGTCCTCTGACCGGCGGCGGGGGCGTTCCTCATCTTCCGCCCGGCGGCGGGGCCGTTCCTCATCCTCCGCCCGGCGGCGGGGCCGTTCCGGCTCCTGAATCGCCGCTTCCACAGCCGCCGCCTCCAGCCCCTGTCCGCCGAGCAGGAAGTCGGCGTTCTCCGCACCGCAGAGGGGGCACCGCTCTTCCAGCTCATCGTATTCTGTGCCGCAGTACTCACAGGTAATCCGCGCCATAGCTGCCTCCTTTTCCAACGGTCTGCCGGCGGCAGACCGCTACGTCGCATTTTGTCGTCCTGAGTATTCTACCACAGGAGGCGACAAATTCCAATGGCGAATCGTACCAGCGGCGAAATCTCTTGCAATTTCCCGGGAGATGGCATAAAATACGGTTGTCTAGCTGTGCGGAGCCCGCCGGGGAGTCTCCGATGCTGCAAACGTTTCAGGATGGAGGCGCCCTATGATTCAGTTCACAAAGATGCAGGGATTGGGAAACGACTATCTCTACGTCTACGGCGAGCCCGAGCACCCCGCCGAGCTCTCCAGGAAGCTCTCGGACCGGCACTTCGGCGCGGGGTCCGACGGCATGATTTGGATTTCCCCCTCGGCTGTCGCCGATTTCCGGATGCGGATTTTCAACGCCGACGGCAGCGAGGCCCGGATGTGCGGCAACGGCATCCGCTGCGTGGGCAAGTACGTCTACGACAAGGGCTATACCCGAAAGACCCGCCTGGAGATTGAAACCCTCTCCGGCATCCGCACCCTGGAGCTCCACGTGGCGGACGGCCAGGTGGACGCCGTCACCGTGGACATGGGGACAGCCGCGGCGGAGCCGGAGCGGCAGCTGCTGGTGGACGGCGAACCGGTGACGGTCCTCCCGGTCTCGGTGGGCAACCCCCACGCGGTGCTGTTCGTCGCCGACATCGGCGAGGCGCCCCTGACCACCCTGGGGCCGAAGCTGGAGCGCCACGAATTCTTCCCGGACGGCGTCAACGTGGAGTTTGTCCAGGTCCTCGGCCCCCGGCAGCTGCGGATGCGGGTCTGGGAACGGGGCAGCGGCGTCACCATGGCCTGCGGCACCGGCGCCTGCGCCGCGGCCGCGGCGGCCGTCTCCCGGGGCTTCTGCCCCACCGGCGAGCCGGTGGCCGTGGTCCTGGACGGCGGGACCCTGGAGATCCGGGTGAACCCCGACCGCACTGTCACCATGACCGGCCCCGCCGTCACCGTCTACGAAGGCCAGGCGGCGCTGCCGTGACGCCCTTGCACAGCAAACCCTTCCACAAGGAGGCGACTATGGATTGTCAGAATTGAAGCTCATATCCCCGCTGCTGGACGGCATGGAGGTTGACTCGTGCCTGGAGTCCGCCGGCGGCACCTCCGTCTACGCCCTCCACAGCACCCGCAACGGGCGGGCCTACGTCCTCAAGCACATCTCCATCCCCGAGTCCCAGACCCAGGTGGACGCCCTGCTGTTCACCGGCGCGGCGGAGGATGAGGCGGCCGCCCTGCACTACTACGAGCAGGTGGTCAACGACTACAAGGCGGAGCTGGACGATTTGGAAATGCTCCGCAGCAGCGCCAACTTCGCCACCTATCTGGACTACCAGGTGGTCCAGAAGGAGGAGGGCGTCGGCTTCGAGCTGTACCTGCTCTCGGAGCGGTGGCCCACCCTGGTGGAGTACCTGAGCGAAAACGCCATGACCCACCTGCGGGCCCTGAACCTGGGGCTGGACCTCTGCACGGCCCTGTGCGACCTGCGGACCCACGGCCTCATCCACCGGGACATCAAGCCGGAGAACATCTACCTCAACGGCCTCAACGGCTTCATGCTGGGGGACCTGGGCGTGGCGCGGATTGACAACCTCAAATACAGCACCATGCCCGAGCGGATGGTCACCGAGTACACCGCCCCGGAGATGACCGACATCCTCAACCCCCTGAACACCACCATGGACATCTACTCCATCGGCATGGTGCTCTATCGGATCCTCAACGGCAACCACGGCCCCTTTGAGGATGAGAAGACCTCCCCAAAGGCGGCCAACCGGATGCGCATCAGCGGCGAGCCGCTGCCGGCGCCCCTGTACAGCGACTACGAGCTGACCGACATCATCCTCAAGGCCTGCGCCTTCCGGCCCGAGGACCGCTTCCAGACGCCGGACGACATGATGCAGGAGCTGGTGCTGTACATGAAGCGCAACACCGTCACCGACTCCCTGATTGTGCCGCCCATCATCACCGACGACGAGGACACCCTCCCGCCGGAGCTGCTGGAGGAGGAGGTGGAGCCGGTCCGCTTCGCCGACGTGGAGGAGCTGGACGACCGGTTCGTCCAGAGCTTCGCCCCGGACACCGAGTCCCGGGGCGGCGTCGAGGACCTGCTGGCGGACCCGCCGCCGGAGCCTTCCGGCCCGCCGGCCTTCGCCGCGCCGCGGAGCAGCGCCATGGTCCCGGAGGACGAGCCCGCCCCCGCGCCGCCGCCGGAGCCCGGCAAGCGCGGCGGAAAGCCGAAGCGGAAGCGGCGGATCTGGATTCCCATCGTGGCCGTCCTGCTGGTGCTGGCGGCCGGCGCCGCAGCCTTTTATTTCCTGGTGCTGGGCGGCGCGGCCGTCCATGTGACCTCCATCGAGGCCGTGGGCCGCGGCCCGGACTTCCTCATCGTCGATGTGGAGGCCGGCAAGGCCGGCACGGACCTGATTGTCCGCTGCACCGACACCTACGGGAACGTCCAGGAGCGGCCGTACACCGGCGGCAACCTGACCTTCTCCGACCTGGCCTCGGGCACGCAGTACACCATCTCGGTCTACTCCAGCTCGGACCGGCGGCTCACCGGAACCACCTCGGCCATGTTCTCCACCGTCGCCACGACGGAGATTGTCAGCTTCACCGCGGCCTCCCAGGCCACCGGCCAGGCCCAGCTGACGCTGGTTATCAGCGGCCCCAGCCCCGCGGAGTGGACCGTCCGCTACTGGGCCGACGGCGTGGATCCCCAGGAGCGGACCTTCACCGGCAACTCCGTCACCATCACCGGCCTGGAAAACGGCCTGCAATACACCTTCCAGCTGCTGCCCACCGAGGACATCGAGCTGAGCGGCAACACCACGCTGGAGTTCTCCACCGGCCCGGCTATTGAGATTACCGACCTCCAGGCCGTCTCCCTGTCGGCCGACACCATCCAGGTCACCTGGACCCACGGGGAGAACGCCCCGGAGCAGTGGACCGTCACCTGCACCGGTACCGACGGCACCATCCTCACCGAGACCGTCACCGAGACCCAGGCCCAGTTCACCGGCCTGACCACCGGCGAGACGTACACCGTCACCGTGACGGCCACCGGCGTCGTCGCACCGGCCACCACCACGGTCACGCCCACGGCGGCCACGGTGTCCGCCCTGGCGGCGGAGGTGCAGGACGACGGCTCGCTGCTGGTCACCTGGACCACCGACGCGGCCGACGGCGCCTGGCAGCTGCTCTACAACGTGGAGGGCGCCGGCGTGACGATTGGCGGTACCCAGCAGGTCAGCGGCACCGAGGCCACCCTGACCGGGCTGATTCCCGGCGAGACCTACACCATCGAGCTGCGCACCGCCGCCGGTGAGCGGCTGGGCGGCAGCGCCAGCACCCAGGTCTCCATCCCCGCGGGCGGCGATTTCGCCTCCTACGGAGTCACCCGGTTCTTCCTGGGCCTCTTCGTCCGGCCCACGACGGAGAACTGGACGGCCAACGATTTGACGACGATGGACGAGCCCGTCTTCACCTCCGGCCAGACCATGGTCTTCGCGCTGGAGAGCCTGACGGGCCGCAGCAGCAGCGACGACGCCGTGGAGCTGGTCTACGTGGTGGAAAACGCGACCGGCGCGCCGGTATCCACCGGCAGTCTCGCCTCCACCTGGGACGGGCTCTGGGACGGCAATCTGATTCTCGGCGAAGTGGCCGATATGCCCCAGGAGGCCGGCACGTACACCCTGCAGATCTACCTCAACGGCCAGCTGGCCGCCTCCCGCGAGTTCACCATCCAGTAACCCGATTTTTCGCCGCCGGAGCCGCTCCGGCGGCGAAAATGCTGGTTGACTATTCTCGGTTTCTGTGCTATACTAAATCCCGCTGAACGGCCGTGCGCGGCCCACAGTGCTGGTGTAGCTCAGTCGGTAGAGCAGCTGATTCGTAATCAGCAGGTCGCCGGTTCAAGTCCGGCCACCAGCTCCACGTCGGAGCAAAGTCCGCTTTGCTCCGACGTTCTTTTTTGCTTTTTGCAAAAAA
>CAJFNZ010000063.1 GCA_904395905.1 uncultured Oscillospiraceae bacterium
AGGAGGGGGTCCGGGGGAACCCTCGCCGGGGGTTCCCCCGGCGCCGGCAAGTTTGGAACGCAGCCCCCGGCGTCGGGGCAAAGTCCGTTCGGCTCCGTTTCCGCCTGGCGGCGAAAACTGCGTTCACTCCCTTGCCCCTCCTCTCCCCATCCGGCTGTCGCCGCACGGGGACCCCGTTTTTGCAGCGTCCGCTCCGTACCCTTGCCCATCCTCGGCCTAAGAGCCCATTGCGGGACGGTCGTCCCACGAGGAATTGCACCGGTGCGGCGTCCATCGCCGCCGGTGCGTTCAGTACAGGCACCCGCTGGCCGCCATGGAGACGTAGTCGTCCCCGGCGATGATGATGTGGTCCGCCAGCAGGATGTCCACGGCGTCCAGGGCCGCTTTGAGCCGCTGGGTCGTCCGCTCATCCTCCCGGGAGGCCACGGCCAGGCCGCTGGTGTGGTTGTGTGCCAGCACCACCGACGAGGCGCCGCAGCCCATGGCCACCTCCACAATCTTCCGGACGGAGATGGCGCTGGAGTTGACGCTCCCCCGGAACAGCAGCCGGCAGTCCAGCGGCCGGAGGCGGGCGTCCAGGCAGAGGAGCCACACCACCTCGTCCCGCTCGCCGAAGAAGCGGGGCGCCAGATAGGCGGCCAGCTGGCCGGTGGTCCGCAGGGGTTCGTGAATCTGGGCCCGCTGCTCCATGTGCCGCCGGGCGACCGCCGGGACCAGGGTCAGCAGAACGGCCGCGCTCTCGCCGACGCCCTCCACCTGCTGGAGCTCCTCCGGCGTGGCTTCCAGCACGGCGGCCAGGCTGCCGAACCGGTCCAGCAGGTGGTGGGCGATGGGGTTCGTGTCCCGGCGGGGGATGGCGAAGCAGAGCAGCAGCTCCAGAATCGCCAGGTCGTCGAAGCCCAGGAGGTTCGATTGGAGGTACCGCTTCCGCAGACGCTGGCGGTGCCCGTCGTGCATGGCCATGGGTGCCCTCCTTCCCGCGCTGTCAGAGCAGCTTTTGCAGGTACTGGCCCGTGAAGCTCCGGGGGTTCCGGGCCACCTCCTCCGGGGTGCCGGTGGCCACGATGGTCCCGCCGCCGCTGCCGCCCTCGGGCCCGAGGTCGATGAGGTGGTCGGCCACCTTGATGACGTCCAGGTTGTGCTCGATGACCAGCACGGTGTTCCCGGCGTCCACGAACTGCTGCAGGACGTCAATCAGCTTGTGGACGTCATACATATGCAGGCCCGTGGTGGGCTCGTCGAGAATATAGATGGTCGAGCCGGTGGAGCGCTTGCTCAGCTCGGTGGCCAGCTTGACCCGCTGGGCCTCGCCGCCGGAGAGGGTGGTGGAGGACTGGCCCAGCTTGACGTAGCCGAGCCCCACGTCCACCAGCGTCTCCACCCGGCGGCGGATCCGCGGCAGGTTCTCAAAGAACTCCATGGCCTCGTCGGCCGTCATCTCCAGGACGTCGGCGATGGACTTGCCCTTGTAGCGGACCTCCAGGGTCTCGCGGTTGTACCGCCGGCCGTGGCAGACGTCGCAGGGGACGTAGACGTCCGGCAGGAAGTGCATCTCAATCTTCAAAAGGCCGTCGCCGCAGCAGGCCTCGCAGCGGCCGCCCTTGACGTTGAAGGAGAACCGGCCCGGCCCGTAGCCGCGCGCCTTGGCCTCGGCCGTGGAGGCGAACAGGTCCCGGATGTCGTTGAACAGCCCCGTGTACGTCGAGGGGTTCGACCGCGGCGTCCGCCCGATGGGGCTCTGGTCGATGTTGATGACCTTGTCCAGGTGCTCCACGCCCTCCATCCGGTCGAAGCGGCCGGGGCGGAGCCGGGCGTGGTTCAGCTGGCAGGCCAGGCGCTTGTAGAGAATCTCGTTGACCAGGGAGGACTTCCCCGAGCCCGAGACGCCGGTCACGCAGGTGAACGTCCCCAGGGGAATCTCCACGTCGATGTTTTGCAGGTTGTTCTCCCGGCAGCCGAAGACCCGCAGGAACTTCCCGTTGCCCGGCCGGCGGGTCTCCGGGACGGCGATTTTCCGCGCGCCGGAGAGGTACTGGCCGGTGACGGAGCGGGGGGCGGCCTCCAGGTCCGCGACGCCGCCCAGGGCCACAATCTCGCCGCCGTGGATGCCGGCGTAGGGGCCCACGTCCACCAGGTAGTCGGCGGCGCGGATGGTGTCCTCGTCGTGCTCCACCACCACCAGGGTGTTGCCCAGGTCCCGCAGCCGCTTGAGCGTGTCGAGCAGCTTGTCGTTGTCCCGCTGGTGGAGGCCGATGGACGGCTCGTCGAGGATGTAGAGGACGCCCATCAGGCTGGAGCCAATCTGGGTCGCCAGGCGGATCCGCTGGCTCTCCCCGCCCGAGAGGGTCCCGGCGCTGCGGCTGAGCGTCAGGTACTGGAGGCCCACCGACCGCAGGAAACCCATGCGGCTGCGGATCTCCTTGAGGATCTGTTCGGCCACCACGGCCGCCGCGCCCTCGAGGCGCAGGTCCTCCATGAACGCGAGGCCCTCGCTGATGGGCAGCTTGCAGAAGTCGGCGATGCGCATCCCGCCGACGGTGACGGCCCGGGAGATCTCGCTCAGCCGGTCGCCGCCGCAGACGGGGCAGGGGCGGGTGGACATACACTCCTCCAGCTCCCGGCGGGTGCTGTCGGACTGGGTCTCCCGGTAGCGGCGCTCGATGTTGGGGAGGATCCCCTCAAACGCCTGCTCCAGCGTGCCGCGGCCGTTGCCGCGCTCGTAGTGGAGCGTCAGCTTCTCGCCGCCGGTGCCGCGGAGGATGGCCTCCCGGCCCGCCGCCGGCAGGTCCCGGAAGGGCGTGCTCAGCTCGAAGTGATACTTTTTGGCCAGGGCCTCGAAGTACATCCGGGAGATGGAGTCGTTTTTGACGCTGCTCCAGCCGGAGACCTGGATGCAGCCCTCCAGGATGGAGAGGCTCTCGTCGGGGATAATCAGCTCCGGGTCGGCCACCAGCTGGCTGCCGAGGCCGGTGCAGGCCGGGCAGGCGCCGTAGGGGTTGTTGAACGAGAACATCCGCGGCGAGAGCTCCGGCATGGAGATGCCGCAGCTCTCACAGGCGTAGTTTAACGAGAAGGTGGTCTCCTCCTCGTCGGTCATGTCGTGGATGACGACCAGGCCGCCGGAGTGGCTGACGGCCGTCTCGATGGAGTCGGTCAGGCGGCGGGCCAGGTCGGGTTTCATGATGAGCCGGTCGATGACAATCTCAATCTGGTGCTTCTTGTTCTTCTCCAGCGGGATGTCCTCGGTCAGGTCGTAGAGGCTGCCGTCCACCCGCACGCGGGCGAAGCCGCTGCGGCGGGCGTCCTCGAAGACCTTCTGGTGCTCGCCCTTCTTGCCGCGGACGACCGGGGAGAGGACCTGGAAGCGCGTGCCCTCGGGCAGCTGGAGGACCTTGTCCACAATCTGGTCGATGGTCTGGCGTTGGATCTCCCGCCCGCAGCGGGGGCAGTGGGGGATGCCGGCCCGGGCCCAGAGGAGGCGGAGGTAGTCGTAGACCTCCGTCACGGTGCCCACGGTGGAGCGCGGGTTCTTCGAGGTGGTCTTCTGGTCGATGGAAATGGCGGGGCTCAGGCCGTCGATAGCGTCCACGTCGGGCTTGTCCATCTGCCCCAGGAACATCCGGGCGTAGGAGGAGAGGCTCTCCACATAGCGCCGCTGGCCCTCGGCGTAGATGGTGTCGAAGGCCAGGGAGGACTTCCCGGAGCCGGAGAGGCCGGTGAAGACCACCAGCTGGTCTCTGGGGATGTCCACATCCACATTTTTCAGATTGTTCTCCCGGGCGCCCCGGACGGAAATACAGTTTCTCATGGCACTCCTCGAATGGAACTCAAATATCCTGTATAGTATATCAGAAACCGGCCCGGCTGACAACCGACAATTCAAACAAACGTTTGCCGCCTTCCCCTCGCCGCCCTTGCATAATCCGCAGCCATATGATACCATGAATTTAGATAACATTACACAGCTGCGGTGGCTTGACTATCAAGCCCCTGCCGCCGCGCGTGCGCGGCTCGGAAGCACTCTGAAAAACCAATCCTTTTATAGACAACAATATGAAACTGCGGAGGAATGATTACCAGGCCCCTGCCGCCGCGCGTGCGCGGCTCGGAAGCACTCTGAAAAACCAATCCTTTTATAGACAACAATACACAACTGTGGTGGATTGATTATCAAGCCCCTGCCGCCGTGCGCGCACGGCTCGGAGCAGCTCTAAAAAACGTACGTATTTTTAGACAGCTGTACGTAGCTGCTGGTATTTTAACGATTTACCCGCTGTCGCCTCGTGTGCGCGGCTCAGTGGGGTTTTGGAAAACCCATTCTTTGTAGACAGCAATACACAACAACATTAGGAGACGGATGGTATGTCGGAACTGATTACGGAAAAAACCCTGGCGGAGTATGAGGCCTTCGTCCAGTCGAGCCCCAAGGGGAATTTTGCCCAGAGCCACCTCTGGGCAAAACAGAAGCCCATGTGGCAGTGGAAGGCCATCGGCGTCCGGGGGGACGACGGGCAGCTGCGGGGGACCCTGGCGCTGCTGATTCGCCAGGTGCCGGGCCTGCCCTATACGCTGATGTACGGCTGCCGCGGCCCGGTCTGCGACCCGGCCGACCAGGCGACCATCCGGGAGCTGCTCCAGGGGGCGAAGCTGCTGGCCAAGGAGTGCCGGGCCTATGTGCTGAAGCTGGACCCGGACATCCCCTCCTCCAACACCCAGTTCCGGGACTTCATGCTGGGCCAGGGCTTCCGGCTCAAGGAGGGCGGCAAGAACTTTGAGGCCATCCAGCCCCGCTACGTCTTCCGCCTGGACGTCGAGGGCAAGACCGAGGACGAGCTGATGGCCGGATTCCACCAGAAGTGGCGCTACAACATCCGCCTGGCCCAGCGCAAGGGCGTGGAGGTACGGATCTGTGGCAAGGAGATGGTGCCGGACTTCGCGCGGCTGATGCTGGAGACCGGCGTCCGGGACGGCTTCGTCACCCGCCAGCCGGAGTATTTTGCCAATATGCTGGACAACCTGGGCGAGCACTGCCGGCTGTATATGGCCTTCTACGAGGGCGAGCCCATCGCCGGCACCCTGGCCATCCACTACGGGGACAAGGTCTGGTACCTCTACGGCGCGTCCAGCAACGAGCATCGGAACCTGATGCCCAACTATCTGCTCCAGTGGCGGATGATTCAGTGGGCCGTGGAGACCGGCTGCCGGGTATACGACTTCCGGGGCATCTCGGGAGATCTGAGCGAGGACAACCCCCTCTACGGCCTCTACAAGTTCAAAAAGGGCTTCGGCGGGGAGTTCACGGAATTCGTCGGCGAGATGGACCTGGTCCTCAACCGGCCGGTCTACTTCGCCGTGGAGCACGGCACGAACCTCCTCAAGGAGGTCCGGAAACGGGCCTACCTCCGCAAGAACCGGAAGTAGGCGGCGTCACCAAGGGAGGCCCATATGCGCGCATACGTGGTAGAGAAAGAGGCACTTTTGAGCAACATCCGCACCATCCGGGAGAAGGCCGCCGGCGTGCCCGTCTGGGCGGTGCTGAAGGGGAACGGCTACGGTCTGGGCGTCGTCCCGATGGCGCGGCTGCTGCGGGAGAACGGCATCGACCGCTTCTGCGTCACCGAGCTGGCCGAGGCCCGGGCCATCCGGGAGGCCGGCCTGACGAAGGAGCGGATCCTGATGCTCCAGCCCACGGTGGACCGGAAGACCCTGGAGGCGCTGCTGGACCTGGACGTCATCTGCACCGTCTCCAGCCGGGACGACGCGGTGGTCCTCAACGGCGTGGCCGGGGAGAAGGACCTGGTGGCCGAGGCCCACGTGAAAATCGACGTGGGCATGGGCCGGTACGGCTTTCTGCCGAAGGAGATGGACAAGATCCTCTCCATCTACGAGTATATGGACGGCATCGCCGTCTCGGGCATCTACACCCACTTCCCCTGCGCGTTCTGCTCGGAGAAGAAGACCCGCGAGCAGTTCGAGCAGTTCCGCTACGTGGTGGACCAGATTGCCGGGCGGGGGTTCGAGACCGGGGAGCCCCACTGCTGCAATTCGGCGGCGTTCTTCCGCTGGCCGGATATGCACATGGGCGGCGTGCGCATCGGTTCGGCGTTCCTGGGGCGGATGAGCGCCCGGGGGAACTTCGGCCTGCGCCGGGTCGGCTACTGCGCCGCGGAGGTGGCCGAGATCCGCTGGCTGGGCAAGGGCGCGGCCACCGGCTACGGCGGGGCCTGGCGGGCGAAGCGGCCGACGCGGCTGGCGGCCATCCCGGTGGGCTGGTACCACGGCTTCGGCGTGGAGTACGGCCGGGATACCTTCCGCTTCCGCGACTGCTTCCGGGGCGGGCTGTCCCTGCTGAAGGCCTGGCTGACCCGCAAGAAGCTGACGGTGAAAATCGCCGGCCAGCGCTGCCCGGTCCGCGGCCACATCGGTATGTGCCATGCCATGGTGGACGTCTCGAAGGTGGAGTGCCACGCCGGCGACCCGGTCACCGTGGACATCAGCCCGGTTCTCCAGCGGGGCATGGAAGTCGTCTATAAATAAATCCTGCAAGAGGAATTGTGCTGAAGGCGCCGCTCTTTGCTGAGCGGCGCCTGTTTTTTGTAAAATCTGTATTTCGATTTCGGCGGAACAGATTACGGAAATTTAACGGTCATTTTTCCGGCCTCCGGCAGACAGGTTCGGCGGCGGCGTGGTATGCTGTACCCGCAATCGCGCAAATACTAGGAAAAAGGAGAACTCCCATGAACTGCAAAAAGCTGCTGGCCCTGGTTCTGGCTCTGGCATGTCTGCTGACGGCTTTCGTCGGCTGCACGGCCCAGACCGAGACCACGGACGACACCGCGACCACTGCCGACACCGCTGCGACGACGCCGACCGCCGCCCCCGCAGCCGCCGGCGAGAGCCTCCAGGCGCCGAAGTATGTCTTCCTGTTCATCGGCGACGGCATGAGCTATCCCCAGATCCAGTCCACCTCCGACTACCTGGGCGCCCTCAACGACGAGGACTACTGGCAGGCCCAGCCGAGCCTGGACGACAACGGCGGCGCCACGCTGGACGGCCCCGAGTACCTGAACTTCATGAACTTTGAGGCGGCCGGCTCCGCCGTCACCTACGACTCCAACTCCTTCGCCCCGGACTCCGCCTCCACGGCCACCTCGATTTCCACCGGCCACAAGACGTATTCCGGCTCCATCAACGTCGATGAGACCGGCTCCGTGGCCTACGAGGCCATCTCCGAGAAGGTCCACGACCAGCTGGGTATGGGCGTCGGCGTCATCACCTCCGTGAACCTGAACCATGCCACCCCGGCGGCCTTCTACGCCCACCAGGCCAGCCGCAACGACTACTACGAGATTGGCCTGGAGCTGGTCGATTCCGGCTTCGAGTACTTCGCCGGCGGCGGCCTGCTGGATCCCACCGGCGCCGAGGGCGACCAGGAGGACCTCTACACCCTGGCTGCCGAGGCCGGCTACCAGGTGGTCCGCACCCAGGCCGAGGCCGAGGCCGTGACCGAGGGCCCGGTGATTGTCATCGAGGAGAATCTGGCCGACTCCGACGCCCTGCCCTATGAGCTGGACCGCGCCGAGGGCACGTGGGCCCTGGCCGACTACGTGGAGAAGGGCATCGAGGTCCTCTCCAGCAACGAGAACGGCTTCTTCATGATGTGCGAGGGCGGCAAGATTGACTGGGCCTGCCACGCCAACGACGCGGCCTCCTCCATCCACGACACCCAGGCGCTGGCCGACGCGGTGCAGGTGGCCGTGGACTTCGCCGAGGAGCACCCTGACGAGACCCTCATCCTGGTCACCGGCGACCACGAGACCGGCGGCCTCACCATCGGCTTCGCCGGCACCGACTACGACACCTACCTGGACCTGCTGGAGAGCCAGAAGATCTCCTTCGCCAAGTTCGACAGCGACTATGTGGCCGCCTACAAGGAGAACAAGACCTCCTTCGAGGACGTGATGGCCGACGTGACCGAGCTCTTCGGCCTCAAGACCGAGGGCGAGGAGGGTGATAAACTGGTGCTCACCCCCTACGAGCTCTCCCAGCTCAAGACCGCCTATGAGAAGAGCGTCAACGGCACCGACACCGGCATGGACGAGCAGCTGGAGTATGTGATGTACGGCACCTACGAGCCCCTGAGCGTCACCATCACCCACATCATCAACAACAAGTCCGGCGTGTCCTTCACCTCCTACAGCCACACCGGCCTGCCCGTGGCCGTCCTGGCCGACGGCGTCAACGCCGGGGTCTTCAACGGCTACTACGACAACACGGAAATCTACAACAAGCTGGCCGACATGCTGAATGTGGCCTGAGCCACACGCCAGGCATCCCATCCGTCCCCAGGCCGTCCCCCGCCCCTCCGGGCGGGGGACGGTCCGCATGTCCGACGGATCCTATCTCACGCACAAAGGAGTACCCTCTATGAGACGACACCTCACCCCTGCCGCCCTGCGCTATCACGCCCCGGTGGCGGTCTGCCTGCTGGCCATTGTGCTGCTCCTGTTCCTGCCCACCGGCTACGAGGGGGCACTGCTCTACCGTGAGGCGGAACGCTGCACCGCCCTGGTGACGGCCACCGACGACTCCTCTATCATCGACACCGGCCTGGTCCGCACCGGCGAACAGCGGTGCACCCTGGAGCTGCTGGACGGCGCCTTCGCCGGAGAGACCGTCACCGGCATCAACATGCTCAACGGCTCCCTGGAACAGGACAAGCTCTTCGCCCCCGGTGACAAGGCCCTGGTGGTGGTGAGCCATGACGGCGATACCATCACCAACGTCACCATGTCTGACCACTTCCGCCTGGGCTGGGAGGCGGTGCTGGCCGCCATTTTCGCCCTCTTCCTCATCCTCTTCGCCGGGCGCACCGGCGTGCGGGCCATCGCCTCCTTCGCGCTGACAGTGCTGGTGCTGTGGAAGGTACTGGTCCCCCTCTACCTCAAGGGCTGGAACCCCATCTGGGTGGGGCTGGCCATCACCTTGCTGCTCACCCTCCTTATCATCGCCCTGGTCTACGGCTTTGACCGGCGGTGCGCCGCAGCGGTGTCCGGCTCCTTTCTGGGCATTCTGGTGACCTGCGTGCTGGGCATGCTGTTCACCGACCTCTTCCGCATTCACGGCGCGGTGATGTCCTACTCGGAAAGCCTGCTCTACGCCGGCTACCAGCACCTGAACCTGACCCAGATCTTCATGGCCTCCATCTTCATCGGCTCCTCCGGGGCCGTGATGGACCTGAGCGTGGACATCTGCTCGGCGGTCAACGAGGTGGTGGAGAAGCGCCCCGACATCTCCTGCCGGGAGGCGGTGCGCTCCGGACTGAACGTGGGCCGGGCGGCCATGGGCACCATGACCACCACCCTGCTGCTGGCCTATTCCGGCGGCTACATCGCTCTGCTCATGGTCTTCATGGCCCAGGGCACCCCCGTGGCCAACCTGCTCAACTACAAATATGTGGCCTCTGAGATTATTCACACCGTGGTGGGTTCCTTCGGACTGGTCACCGTGGCCCCCTTCACCGCCCTCACCGCCGGGGTGCTCCTCACCGCCGCCAAGCGGTCCTCTTCCTGATTCCCACTTCCTTCACATACAAAGAGCCCCCCGGCGCTGACGCGCCGGGGGGCTCGCTGTTCACGGGTGCGGAACGCTCTGTCTCAGCCGCTCACCAGGTTGCTCTCGGTCTCTGGGTCAAAGAGATGGATAAGATCGGTGCGGAAAGTGAAGTAGACCTCCGTGCCGAAACGGACACCCGCCCGGTGCTCCTCGGGCAGGTCAGTGGTGGGACTGCGCAGGACCACGTCCTTGCCGCTGGCATTGACA
>CAJFNZ010000064.1 GCA_904395905.1 uncultured Oscillospiraceae bacterium
AGTCCCGTGGGGAGAAGGAGGAGCAAGGGAGCGAACGCAGTTTTCGCCGCCAGGCGGAAACGGAGGTGAGCGGACTTTGCTCCGACGTAGTCAAGCCACAGCAGTTGTGTACTGTTATCTAAAAAGAGGTGGGAAGATGCTGGAGAAGTTGCGGTTGGTGGAGGAGAAGTATCTGGAGATGGAGGCGCGGGCAGCGCAGCCGGACTTTTACGCCGACCCAAAGGCCGCGGCCAGAGTGTTGAAGGAGCAGAAGGAGCTGGAGCCGGTGGTCACGGCTTACCGGCAGTACCGGAAGACGGAGCAGGAACTGCAGGATCTGCGGGAGATGCTCGACGGGCAGCTGGAGCCGGAGATGCGGGCGCTGTGCCAGGAGGAATTCACGAAGGCCAAGGAGGACCTGGCGGAGCTGGAGCACCGGCTGAAGGTGCTGCTGCTGCCCCGGGACCCCAACGATGAGAAGAACGTGATTCTGGAGATCCGCGGCGGCGTCGGCGGCGAGGAGAGCGCGCTGTTCGCCCATTCGCTGTTCCGGATGTATACGATGTACGCCGCGGCCAAGGGCTGGAAGGTGGAGCTGCTCAATTACAGCGAGACGGAGCTGGGCGGCGTCAAGGAGGCCGACTGCATCCTCACCGGCGCCGGAGCCTACTCCCGGCTGAAGTTCGAGAGCGGCGTCCACCGGGTCCAGCGGGTGCCGGAGACGGAGTCCGGCGGCCGCGTCCATACCTCCACGGCCACGGTGGCCGTGCTGCCGGAGATGGAGGAGGTGGACGTGGAGCTGCGGCCCGAGGACATCGAGATGCAGGTGTTCCGGTCCTCGGGCGCCGGCGGCCAGCATATCAACAAGACCTCCTCGGCGGTGCGGCTGATTCACAGGCCCACGGGCATCGTCGTCTCCTGCCAGGAGGAGCGCAGCCAGGTCCAGAACCGGGAGAAGTGTATGCGGATGCTGGCGTCCAAGCTCTATGAAATCGAGCAGAGCCGCATCGAGGCCGAGCACGCCGGCCAGCGGCGCAGCCAGGTGGGCACCGGGATGCGCAACGAGCGGATCCGGACGTACAACTTCCCCCAGGGCCGCGTCACCGACCACCGGATTGGGTTGACGCTCTACAAGCTGGACGCCATCCTCGACGGCGATTTGGACGAGCTGATTGACGCCCTGGTCACCGCCGACCAGGCCGAAAAGCTCCGCCAGGGAGAGGGGGCGACGGAATGAGGACGCTCTGCCTGTCCGCCCGGGATCCGGAGACGGCCGCCCGGGCTGCGGCGCTCCTCCGGGCCGGGGAGCTGGTGGGGATTCCCACCGAGACCGTCTACGGCCTGGGGGCCGACGGACTCAACGAGGCGGCCGTGGCCCGGATCTTCGAGGCCAAGGGCCGGCCCCAGGACAACCCGCTGATTCTCCACATCGCCGGGCCCGAGCAGCTGGACGGCCTCTGCCACGACATCCCCCAGGCGGCCTGGGACCTGGCCGAGCGGTTCTGGCCCGGCCCGCTGACCATGGTGCTGCCCTGCCGGGACTGCGTCCCCCGCCGGACCACCGCCGGGCTGGACACCGTGGCCGTCCGCTGCCCCCGAACGGCGGTGACCCGGGAGATTATCCGGCTGGCCGGGACGCCGGTGGCGGCTCCCTCGGCCAACCTCTCGGGGAAGCCCAGCACCACCACCGCCCGGCACGTGCTCCACGATTTGGACGGGTATATCGCGGCGGTGGTGGACGACGGCCCCTGCGCCGTGGGGGTGGAGTCCACGATTGTGGACCTGTCCCAGGGGGCGCCGCGGCTCCTGCGGCCCGGCGGCATCTCGCCGGAGCAGCTGCGGGCGGTCCTGGGCAGCCTGACGGTGGATCAGGCGGTCACGGCCCCCATCGCCCCGGGGGCCGTGGTCCGCGCCCCGGGGATGAAGTACCGCCACTACGCCCCCCAGGGGCAGGTGCTGATTGTGGACGGCCCCCGGGAACGGGCCGCGGCCTACATCCGCCGGCGCTTCGCTCCCGGGGACGCGGTGCTCTGCTACGAGGAGGAGCTGCCCCTCTACGCCGGCTGCCGGCCCACGGCCTACGGCCGGGAGGACGATCCCGAGACGCTGGCCCGGGGGCTCTTCGCGGCCCTGCGGGACCTGGACCGGGCCGACGTGAAGACCATCTTCGCCCGGTGCCCGCCGGCGGTGGGCGTGGGCTGCGCCGTGCGGAACCGGCTGGCCAAGGCCGCCGGCTTCCACGTGATTTCGGAGGCGGAGCTGTGAAGATTCTCGGTATCACCGGCGGCACCGGCTCCGGCAAGACCACCCTGCTGCGGCGGGTGGCGGCCCGGGGCGGCTGCGTCATCGACTGCGACGAGGTCTACCACCGGCTGCTGGAGACCGACCAAGGTCTGCTGGCGGCCCTGGAGGCCCGCTTCCCCGGCGTGGTGGAGGGGGGCGTCCTGCAGCGGAAGAAGCTGGGCCGGCAGGTCTTCGGCGACGCCGCGGCCCTGGCCGATTTGAACGCCCTGACCCACCCGGCCGTCCGGCGGGAGGTGGCCCGGCTGCTGGAGGCGGCCCGGGCCCGGGGCTGCCCCCTGGCGGCGGTGGACGCCGTGGCGCTGATGGAGAGCGGCCTCGGGGCCCTGTGCGATGAGACCGTCGCCGTGACGGCCCCCGCCGAGGCCCGGGTCCGGCGGCTCATGGCCCGGGAGGGCGTCGGCGAGGACTACGCCCGGCTGCGCATCGCGGCCCAAAAATCCGACGAGGAATTCGCGGCCCCCTGCGGCCGCGTTCTGCACAACGACTACCCCACAGCCGAGGCCTTCTCCGAGGCCTGCGACCGGCTGCTGGAGGAACTGACAGGAGGAATCCCCATGGAAGCACAGAACTGGAAGGCCGTCCGGGAGACACTGTTCCACAGCCCCAAGCACGGCTACGACTGCCTGGACGAGCAGGACAAGGCGGAGATGCCCGGCTACTGCAAGGCCTATATGGACTTCATCGACCGGGCCAAAATCGAGCGGGAGGCGGTGGAGGAGACCGTCGCCGCGGCGGAGAAGGCCGGCTTCGTGCCCTTCCGGCCGGGCATGGCCCTGAACCCCGGCGACAAGGTCTACCGGGTCAACCGGCGCAAGGCCGTGGCCTTCGCCGTCATCGGCGAGAAGCCCCTGGACTGCGGCACGCGGATTGCCGTGGCCCACATCGACTCCCCGCGGCTGGACCTGAAGCCGGCGCCTCTCTATGAGGAGAGCGAGCTGGCCTTCTTCAAGACCCACTACTACGGCGGCATCAAGAAGTACCAGTGGACCACGGTGCCCCTGGCCCTCCACGGCGTGCTGGCCCTGACCGACGGCAGCGTGCTGAAGGTCTCCATCGGCGAGGACCCGTCCGACCCGGTCTTCTGCGTCACGGATCTGCTGGTCCACCTGTCGGCCGAGCAGATGAAAAAGACCCTGGGCGAGGGCATCACCGGCGAACAGCTGAACATCCTGGTGGGCAGCCGCCCCCTGGAGGGGGACGACGGCGACCGGAACCGCATCAAGCTGGCGGCCATGATGCTCCTCCACGAGAAGTACGGCATCACTGAGGAGGACTTCCTCTCGGCCGAGCTGACCATGGTCCCGGCCCTCAAGGCCCGGGAGGTGGGCCTCGACCGGAGCCTCATCGGCGCCTACGGCCACGACGACCGGGTCTGCGCCTACGCGGCCTTCTATCCGATGCTCTCCATGGACAGGGCCCCGGCCCACACGGCCGTCTGCCTGCTGGCCGACAAGGAGGAGATTGGCTCCGACGGCGTCACGGGCATCCAGTCCCAGGCCTTTGAGCTGCTGATGGAGGACCTCTGCGCCTGCCAGGGGGTCAGCGTCCGGCAGTGCCTGGCCAACTCCCTGTGCTTCTCGGCCGACGTGACGGCGGCCTACGACCCCACCTACGGCGACGTCTTCGACAAGCGCAACAGCGCGAAACTCAACTACGGCGTGGCCCTGTGCAAGTACACCGGCTCCCGGGGCAAGTCCGGGGCCTCCGACGCGGCCGGGGAGGTCATGGCCCGGTTCCGGCGGGCCTTCGCCCGGGGCGGCGTCTGCTGGCAGGTGTGCGAGCTGGGCAAGGTGGACGCCGGCGGCGGCGGCACCGTGGCCAAGTTCATGGCCCAGCGGAACATCGACACCCTGGACGCCGGCGTGCCGGTGCTCTCCATGCACGCCCCCTGGGAGCTGGTGGCGAAGCTGGACTGCTACATGACCATGAAGGCCTGCCGCGTGTTCTACCACATCGGCTGAGCGATGGAGGCGGAAATCCTGGTGGTGGAGGACGAGCCGTCCATCGCCCAGCTGGAGAAGCTGTACCTGGAGAGCGAGGGCTTCACCGTCCACCTCTGCGCCGACGGGGCCTCGGCCCTGGCCGCCGCCGAGGGCGGGACCGTGGACCTGGCGCTGCTGGACGTGATGCTGCCCGACATGGACGGCTTCACCCTTCTGGGGCGGCTCCGGGAGAAGCACCTGTTCCCCATCCTCATGGTCACGGCCCGGGTGGAGGACCTGGACAAGATTACGGGGCTGACGCTGGGGGCCGACGACTACGTGACGAAGCCCTTCAACCCCCTGGAGCTGGTGGCCCGGGTCAAGACCCAGCTGCGCCGGGTCCGGCAGTACAACCCCGGCCGCGGCGCCGCCGCCGAGAGCCTCGACATCCGCGGGCTGCAGATCTCCCGGGAGACGCACCAGTGCCTCCTCTACGGCGAGAGGCTGAACCTGACGCCCCTGGAGTTTTCGATTCTCTACTACCTGTGCCGGAACCAGGGGCGGGTGGTCTCCAGCGAGGAGCTGTTCGAGGCCGTCTGGGGGGAGAAGTACCTGGACAACAACAACACCGTCATGAGCCACATCGCCCGGCTGCGGGAGAAGATGCACGAGCCCAGCCGCCGGCCCCGGTTCATCAAGACCGTCTGGGGGGTGGGGTACACCATTGAATAGGCCGAAGAAGCCCCGGGCCCCCGGGCGGCCCCGGGCGCTGCGGATGTGGGGCCTCTACCTGCTGACGCTGGTGGCCTGGGTGACGGTGGTGCTGCTGCTGGGCGTCCTGGCGGCGACGCTGCTCTC
The DNA here is from genome assembly GCA_904395905.1 of uncultured Oscillospiraceae bacterium. Taxonomy (GTDB): domain Bacteria; phylum Bacillota; class Clostridia; order Oscillospirales; family Oscillospiraceae; genus Avoscillospira_A. The sequence continues at coordinate 5,064 of CAJFNZ010000064.1, forward strand.
CAGCGTCATCTGGCAGCCGGGGCCGGTGTACGATACCCTCACCTGGATGCGGGACAACGTGATGCTGGTGGGGTTCCTGGCGGTGCTGGCCGGCTGGGTGGCCATCAGCTACGGCTTTCTGGCCCGGCCCTACCGCCGGCTGGCCGACGTGGCCGCGGCCGCCGGCCGCCTGGCCCGGCCCGACGAGACGCCCATCGAGCTGCCGGGCCTGCCGGAGGTGGAGCGCAGCCTCAACGCCGCCCGGGAACAGGCCCTCCGCGACGCCCGGGCCGCCCGGGAGGCCGAGCAGCGGAAAAACGACCTGGTGGTCTACCTGGCCCACGATTTGAAGACGCCCCTGACGAGCCTGCTGGGCTACCTGACGCTGCTGCGGGACGAGCCGGACCTGCCCGAGGCGGCCCGGCGGCGGTACACGGCCGTGGCCCTGGAGGGGGCGGAGCGGCTGGAGGACCTCATCAACGAGTTCTTCGACATCACCCGGTTCAGCCTGACCCACCTGGAGCTGGAGCGGCGGCCCACCGATTTGCGGCGGATGCTCGAGCAGCTGACCGACGAGGCCCGCCCCCTGCTGGAGCGGGCCGGCCTCGGCTGCCGGCTGGACGTGCCGGCGGAGTTCGTCTGCGTCTGCGACCGGGACAAGCTGGCCCGGGTCTTCGACAACCTGCTGGGCAACGCCTGCCACTACGCCGACCCCGGCACCGATTTGGAGATTGCCGGGCGGCGGGAGCCGGGCTGGCTGGTGCTGACCTTCGCCAACCGGGGGCCGACCATCCCGCCGGAGAAGCTGGAGCGGATGTTCGAGCGCTTCTTCCGGCTGGACGCCGCCCGCAGCAGCCGCACCGGCAACGCCGGGCTGGGCCTGGCCATCGCCCGGGAGATTGTGGAGGCCCACGGCGGGACCATCGCCGCCGAGAGCCCGCCGGGCCGGGTCGTCTTCACCGTCCGGCTGCCGGACGGGCCGTCATAAATTCGCAAGAATTTCGCGAGAAATTCAGAATCCTCCCGAAAGGAAACGGGAACACCTCCGCCGCGCCGGTCTGGTACCATAGAGGCATCAGACGGGCGCGGCGGCGTTCGCGTCCGGAGGGAGGATGCACTGTGAAGACCATTTTGCTGTTGTTCGGCGGCTGCTCCAGCGAGCACGCCGTCTCGCTGGAATCGGCCCGGGCCGTGCTGGAGGCCCTGGACCCGGGGCGGTTCGTCCCCCTGGCCGTGGGCATCACCCGAGAGGGGGCCTGGTACCGCTATACCGGCGGCCCGGAGAGCCTCCTGGACGGCGAGTGGCTGCAGCCCCGGTGGACGAGCCCCTGCACGCTGCGCCTCGACCGCGGCGCGGCGGCGGTGGTGCTCCTGGACGGATCGGGGCGGCAGCTGCCCTTTGACGCGGCGTTCCCCGTCCTCCACGGGAAGAACGGCGAGGACGGCACCGTCCAGGGCCTGCTGGAGCTGGCCGGCGTGCCGGTGGTGGGCTGCGGGACCCTGGCCGGCGCCCTGGCCATGGACAAGCACCGCGCCCACCTGCTGGCGGCCGCCGCCGGCGTGCCGTGCCCCCGGGGCGCGGTGTTCCGCCGGGGCGCCGCGCCGGAGGACCTGGCCGCCGCCGCCGCGGCGCTGGGCTATCCGCTCTTCTGCAAGCCGGTGCGGGCCGGCTCCTCCTTCGGCGTGACCCGGGTGGAGGGGCCCGAGGGTCTGCCGGTGGCCGCCGCCGTGGCCTTCGCCCACGACGACGAGCTGCTCCTGGAGGCGGCCGCGGCCGGCCACGAGGTGGGCTGCGCCGTCCTGGGGGAACCGGGCGGCCTGACCGTGGGGGCTGTGGACTGGGTGGAGCTGGCCGGCGGCTTCTTCGACTACCATGAGAAGTACACGCTGGAGACGGCGGCCCTCCGCTGCCCGGCGCCGCTGCCGCCGGCCGACACGGCCCGGGTCCAGGCGGCGGCCCGGACGGTCTACGAGGCCCTGGGCTGCCGGGGCTTCGCCCGGGTGGATTTCTTCCTGGAGGCCGACGGGCGGCTGCTGTTCAACGAGGTGAACACCATCCCCGGCCTCACGGCCCACAGCCGCTTCCCCACGATGATGGCCGCCGCCGGCGTGGGCTTCCGGGACCTCATCAACGGCCTGGTGGCCCGGGAGGTGGGGGCATGAAGCCGTGGGCGCACGCCCTGGCCCTGGTCAACCGGGCGCACCCCCTGGACGGCCGGGCGCGGCCGGTGCTGACCGAGGTGGGCGGCGGCGTCCTGCTGGAGGAGCACGCCGCCATGGCCCTGGCCGCCTGCATCCGCGCCGTGGGCGGGGCCGGGGAGATTGCCCCGGTCTCCGGCTGGCGGAGCCGCGGCGAACAGTGGCGGCTGTGGGACGAGACGCTGGCCCGGGAGGGCCTGTCCTTCACGGAGCAGTACGTGGCCTATCCCGGGTGCAGCGAGCACGAGACGGGCCTGGCCGTCGATTTGGCCCGGGCCGCCGGGGACATCGACTACGTCCGGCCGGACTTCCCCGACGAGGGGGCCTGCGGGGCCTTCCGCCGGGCGGCGGCCCGGTTCGGCTTCCTCCAGCGGTACCGGCCGGAGAAGGAGGCCGTGACGGGCATCGCCGCCGAGCCGTGGCACTTCCGCTACGTGGGGGCGCCCCACGCCCGGCTGATGGAGGAGCGGGGCCTCTGCCTGGAGGAGTACGCCGACTTCCTCCGCCAGGGGCCCTGGACCGTGGCGGAGCCCGACGGCAGCCGGCTGACCGTGGCCTATGTGCCGGCCGGGACGGCGCTGCCCGCCGGCTGCGCGGCCTTCCCCCACGACGGCGGGACCGTCGTCGCCTGCCGGGAGGACTGGCGGTGAAGGGGCCGTGGCTCGACCGGGCCCGGCTGGCGGCGGCGCTCCTGGTCGTCTGCATCCACACGTCGCCGCTGAGCACCTACACCGCCGCCGGGGACTTCCTGCTGACCCGCGTGCTGGCCCGGGTGGCGGTGCCGTTCTTCTTCATGGTCAGCGGCCGGTTTCTCGAGCGGGACGGCTGGGCCGGCCTCGGGCGGCTGTGGCGGCGGACGCTGCTCCTCTACGGCGGGGCCGTCCTGCTGTACCTGCCGCTCAACTGGTACAACGGCGGCTTTTCGCCTCTGGGCTGGGTCCGGGCCCTGCTGGTGGACGGGACGCTCTACCACCTGTGGTACTTCCCGGCGCTGCTGCTGGGGCTGCCGGTGGCCCGGGGGCTCCGGCGGCTGGGCGTCCCCGCGGCCCTGGCCCTGGCGGGCCTGTTGTACCTCGTCGGCCTCGGCGGCGACAGCTACTACGGCCTGGCCGTCCGGGTCCCGCTGCTGGCCCGGGGGTACGACGCCCTCTTTTCCGTCTGCTCCTACACCCGCAACGGCCTCTTCTTCGCGCCGCTGTTCCTGCTGCTGGGCGCCGCCTGCCCCCGGATGCGGCCCCGGCGGGCGGCCCTGGGGCTGGCGCTGGCCCTGGCGGCCATGGCCGGCGAGGCCTGTGTCCTCCGGGCCCTGGGCGTGCAGCGCCACGACAGCCTCTATCTCCTGCTGCCGGCGGGGATGGTCTGCCTCTTCGCCCTGCTGCTGGCGGGGAACCGGGGGCGGGACCGGCTGGCCCGGCGGCTGTCGGTGGAGGTCTATCTGCTCCACCCCTGGGCCATCGTCCTGGTGCGGATGGCGGCCCGCCCCCTCGGGGCCTGGGGGCTTCTGGTGGAGAACAGCCTGGGGCACTTCGCAGCCGTCCTGGCGGTGACGGCCCTGCTGGCCTGGGGAGCGGAGCTGTTCCGGCCGGCCCGGCGGCCCGGAGTTGCCCGGGCCTGGCGGGAGCTGGACCGGGACGCCCTCTTCCACAACGCCAAAACCGTCCAGGCGGCCCTGGCCCCCGGCTGCCGGCTCATGGCCGTGGTCAAGACCGACGGGTACGGCCACGGGGCCGCGGCCGCGGCCCGGTGCTTCCGCCGCGCCGGGGTCCGCGCCTTCGCCGTGGCATGTGCCGACGAGGGCGTGGCGCTGCGCCGGGCCGGGAGCCGCGGGACGATTCTGATTCTCGGCGACACCCCGGCCGACCAGGCCCCGCGGCTGGCCCGGTGGCGGCTGGACCAGGCGGTGGCCGACGAAGCCCACGCCCGGGCCCTGTCGGCGGCCGGGACGCCGCTGCGGGTCCACCTGGCCCTGGACACCGGCCTGCGGCGGCTGGGCATCCCGGCGGAGGACCGGGCGGCCGTGGAGCGGGTCTGCCGCCTGCCGGGCCTCCGGGTGGCGGGGGTCTTCACCCACCTGGCCATGGGCAGCCGCACCGACGCCGAGGCCGAGGCCTACAACCGGCGGCAGCTGGAGGCCTTTTACGGTACGGCCTGGTGGATGGAGGCCCGGGGCCTGCCGACGGGGCGGCTGCACCTCCAGTCCAGCTGCGCCGTGGGGACTCTGCCGCCCCAGCCCTGCGGCTGGGCCCGGGTGGGCATCGCCCTCTACGGCGCGGCGTGCGGCGAAACCGCCCGGTATCCCCTGGCCCTGCGGCCGGCCCTGGCCGTCCGGGCCCGGGTGGCGCTGGTGCGCCCCCTGGCGGCAGGGGAGGGGGCTGGCTACGGCCTGGACTTCCGCGCCGAGCGGGACTGCCGCCTGGCCGTGGTGACGCTGGGCTACGGCGACGGGCTCCCCCGGGACCTGCCCCACCGGGGCGGCCGGGTGCTGATTCGCGGCCGGTCGTGCCCCATGGTGGGCTGGATGTGCATGGACCAGACGCTAATCGACGTGACCGGCGTTCCCGACGCCGCCCCCGGGGACGTGGCCACCTTCCTGGGCCGGGACGGGGCGGCGGAGATCCGGGCCGAGGAGCTGGCCGCCCAGTGCGATACGATTCCCAACGAGCTGCTCTCCCGCCTGAGCCCCCGCCTGCGGCTGGTGTACCGGCGGGCGCGCGGAAGCGAATGATGGAGCGGCGGAACCGCCGCAGAACCCAAAAATCACCGCCGGCGCTGCCCCATGCGGCAGCGCCGGCGGTTTCAGCGTGTCGAGTTCCTCGACACGCTGTCGCCAAAATGCAGGCATTTTGGCGAGGGGATGCAGGCTCCCACGCGCACGGCCCTATGGGCCGCACACTCGGAGCCTGAGATGTGTTTTTTCCGAGGCGCATGTCCCCGGAAAAAACGGATTGAGACGTTCTTTCGCCGCCATCTCCGCGCTAAGTGCCGCCCTCCGGGCGGTTGCGCTCCGAAACGCGCCTGCGGGCGCAGTGCGGGCGGCGAAACTCTGCCGAGGGCTTTTTTGTGCACGGGATACACGCTGCCTTTTGCGCAGCGCCACAGTTTTTATTAGGCTCAGAGAACGTAATCCTCCCGGCGGAAGGTGTAGTCGAAGGTGGCGGCCGCGTCCTGGATGGATTCCACGCTGACCGGGCCGTAGAGGGGCAGGCAGGCGAAGGGCAGCTGCGTGAAGTATCCCAGCACCACGTTGGTGATGGAACAGCCGTACTGCCGGGCCAGGTCCACCACCCGCTGGGCCATGCGGAGGTTGTCCGGAGTGGCGTAGGGGCTGCCGGCCACGGCCTCGGCCCCGCCGGCGGCGTAGGCGTGGTAGAAGCCCCCGGCGCTGCCGGAGTAGGGCATCAGCAGCGTCTCGGGGCGCGCCTCGTGGTAGGTGTACAGGGCCCCGGTGCAGGCAATCATCGTCCGGTCCTTGAGGCCGTTGGCGTAGGGGACGCTCAGGTTCAGCAGCGCCTGGTCGGCCACCGGGCCCCGGTAGCCCTTCTTCCGGCAGTAGGCCATGGCCTCCATCTGCCGCGCCGCCGTCCAGTTGGACACGGCGAAGTAGCGGATCTTTCCCTCCCGGATGAAGTCCTCCATGGTCTCCACCATCACCTCCACGGGGATCCGCGGGTCGTCCCGGTGGTAGAAGTAGATGTCGATGTAGTCCGTCTGGAGCAGCTCCAGCGAGCCCTCCAAATCGCCGCGCATATCCCCGGGGGTGCAGCGGAGGAGGGTGCGGTCGCAGTGGGGATTCGTGTAGACCGGGTGGCCGCCCTTGGAGGCCAGGATGATGTCGTGGCGGTGGCCGGTGCGCTTGAGCCACTGGCCGGTGATCCGCTCGGCCCGGCCCAGCTCGTGGACGCCGTCAACGGCAATCCAGTCGGCGTAGACGTGGGCGCAGTCGATGAGGTTGCCGCCGCAGTCGAGGAAGGCGCCGAACAGCGCGTCGGCCTCGGCGGCGGTCCGGCCCCAGCGGACGCCGGCCTTGACCATGCCCAGGCCCAGGGGGGCCAGGGTCAAATCGGTGTCGGGAATGGAGATGGTCGGTTTCATGGAAAGACCTCCTGACGTGAGTTTCGGCTGGCTAGGCCTCCCAGCGGAGCGCCTCGGCGGGGAAGGCGATGCCGAACCGCTCGGAGAGCACCCGGGACACGGCCTCGGGGGACTCCAGGCGCGTCTCAGTCACGCGGCCGTCCGCCCGCTCGGTGAAGACGTTCCCGGTCAGGGCCAGGCTGCCGTTGGGCGTGCGCAGGTTGACGACCCGCCGCTGGGTGAAGGTGGAGTCGGGGCTGGAGCCGCTGTAATAGGTGTACGGCGCGAAATAGACCGGCGGCTGGGGAATCGTCCAGAATTCGAAGACCTTTTCGTCTGTACCCTCGCTGGTGACGCGCCAGATGCTCTGCCAGTGCTCATCCACCGGCTCGCCCCAGAAGGTCTCGCCGCAGACGGTCCGGCGGCCGTCCAGGGGGATGGGCGCCGGGGGCTGGGGGCCGCCGTAGCCCACGTCGCAGTAGTAGAGCCGGCCGTCCAGGCGGACCAGCACGCCCCGGTGGAGCATGGGCGGCACGAAGTCCTTGCCGCGGGTGATTCGGACCGAGACCGACCAGCAGTCGTAGCCGGCCGAGCGCAGGAACGACTCCAGCAGGGCGTTCAGCTCGAAACAGAAGCCGCCCCGCCGCTCCTCCACCACCTTCCGGTAGAGCGCCGGGATCTCCAGCGAAGGCACCTGGCGCTGGTCGTAGCAGCAGAGGTTTTCAAAGGGGACGGTACATTGGTGCGCCAGGACGATTTGGTCCAGCGTGTCCAAATCCGGCGTCAGGGGCCAGGAAAGGCCCAGCCGGGCGGCGTAGGCCTTCCCGTCGGGCAGGGGCGTGTAGAGGGCTTCGTACATGGTTTTGCTATCCTTCTTCCTGTCGTATTCTATCTCACTGTGGAGTATATCACAGGGCGCGGCCGGAGCCTATCCTGCAAATTGGCGGAATGGGCGCGGTTTCCATTGGACGCCCCGCCGGAATCCTAGTCCAGCGCCGCGTCGTAGAGGGCGTTTTTCGGGAGGCCCAGCTCCTCGGCCGCCTGGCGGACGGCCTCCTTCCGGCGCAGGCCCCGGGCCATCAGCTGCCGTACCCGCTCCGCGCCCTCGGCCAGGGTGGCCTGGGGCGCAGCCGCAGCCGGCGCGCCGGCGACGACCAGGACGAACTCCCCCCGGGGCAGCTGCTCCCGGAACTGCGCCAGGGCCTGGCCCAGGGGCAGCCGGAGGACCTCCTCGTGGAGCTTTGTCAGCTCCCGGCAGAGGGCCGCCGGGCGGTCCTCCCCGAAGGCCGCGGCCAGGTCCTCCAGGGTCCGCAGCAGCCGGTGGGGGGCCTCGTAAAAGACCATCGTCCGCGGCTCGGCGGCCAGCGCCGCCAGGCGCTCCCGCCGCTCCCGGCCGGTGGCGGGCAGGAAGCCCTCAAAGGCGAACCGCCCCGTGGGCAGGCCCGAGACGGCCAGGGCCGTCACCGCCGCGCAGGGGCCGGCCAGGGCGCACACCGGCACGCCGGCCTCGGCGCACAGGGCGACCAGGTCCTCCCCGGGGTCAGAGATGGCCGGCGTGCCGGCGTCGGTCACCAGGGCGCAGGTCTCGCCGGCCTGGAGCCGCCGGAGGATCCGGGGGCCGCTCTCGGCCCGGTTGTGCTGGTGGTAGCTGACCAGGGGCTTCTTCAGCCCCAGGTGGTTCAACAGCCGCAGGGAGACCCGGGTGTCCTCGGCGGCGATGAAGTCGGCGGCGGCCAGGGTCTCCCGGGCCCGGTCCGTCAGGTCCCCCAGGTTGCCGATGGGCGTGGGGACCAGGTAGAGGGTGCCGGTCATTTACGCATCTCCTTCCAGGTGGTAGATCCGCCGGGCGTCGGCGGTGGGGCGGCCGTCGGCCTCCTCGAGGAGGAGGTCCGGCTCCCAGCGGAGGCCCGGGCGTCCCCCCAGGACGGCCTCCGCCAGGAGGAGCGACACCGGGGCGCCGGGGCGGCAGCGGACGGGCCGCAGCCGCTTGGGCTCCAGCCGCCGCGCCCGCAGGGCGCAGAAGAGCTCGCACAGGCCCTCGGGCCGCCAGACCACCGAGAACCGGCCGCCCCACCGGAGGACCCAGGCCGCGGCCTGGGCCAGATCCTCCGGGGTGCAGCCGGCCTGGGAGCGGGCCGCGGCCCGGGCGGGGTCCCGGGCCGGCGGGGCGCCGGGCGGGAAGTAGGGGGGATTGGACACGGCGTCGGTGCAGCAGCCGGCCGGCAGCAGGGCGCGGAGCTCCCGCAGGTCCCCGGCGACGACCCGGAAGCGGGCCTCCAGGCCGTTGCGCCGGACGTTGGTCCGGGCGGCCTCGGCGGCGGTGGGCAGCAGCTCCACGCCGGTGACGGCGCAGTCGGCCCGGCGCGCGCAGAGAAGCAGCCCCAGGGCCCCGCCGCCGCAGCCCAAATCGCAGACGGCCGCCCGGGGCCGCAGCCGGACGAAGTCCGCCAGGACCATGGTGTCGGTGGTCAGGGGGAACACCCCTGGCGGCGTCTCCAGCGCCAGGCCGGGTCCAATCTGCTCCGTGCGGGCCATGGGCGGCCTCCTCTCTCGTGGGGATTCCCCACCATGATACCACCCGGCGGCCCCGTTGGCAATGGGCCGCCGGATTTGTGACGAAAGTGTAAAAAACACCGCCGCACCCCTTTTTTTATCGGGGCGGGTTGTGTATAATAGGAGCAAAATGGGCCGGGCCGCGCCGCGGGCCGGCCGGCGAAGGAAGGGGCAACATGGGCAAACACGAACCGAGGGCCCGGGAGATGGAGGGCGCCGCGGCCGACGGGCAGCGGTCCTCCCGCCTGACGCGGGAGCTGTACACGCTGCTCCACGACCTGGTGTACATTTTGACGGCGGTGACGATTCTCTTCGTCTTCGCCGTGCGGCTGGTGGGGGTGGACGGCGACTCCATGTACCCGACCCTCCACAACCGGGACTATCTGCTGCTGCTGAGCAACGTCTTCTACCGGAACGTGGAGGCCGGCGACATCGTGGTGATGAACGTGCCGTTCTACGAGGACGAGCCCATCGTCAAGCGGGTCATCGCCACCGAGGGGCAGACGGTGGACATCGACTTCGACGCCGGCGTGGTCTACGTGGACGGCGTGGCGCTGGAGGAGTCCTACGTGGCCTCGCCCACCTATCTGGACTACGCCGACCTGGGCCAGGGGCTGGACTACCCGGTCACCGTGCCGGAGGGGCACATCTTCGTCCTGGGGGACAACCGCAACGCCTCGGCCGACAGCCGCTTCGCCCCGGTGGGCATGGTGGATGAGCGGGACGTGCTGGGCAAGGTGCTGCTGGTGCTGCTGCCGGGGACCGACGCCGTGACCGGCGCGCGGGACTGGGGCCGGATTGGAGGTGTGGCGTGAGCGAGGCGCTTTCCATCCAGTGGTATCCGGGCCACATGACCAAGACCCGGCGGCAGCTGGCCGAGGACCTGAAGCTGGTGGACTGCGTCTGCGAGCTGCTCGACGCCCGGATCCCCCGGGCCAGCCGGAACCCGGACATCGCCGCCCTCTGCGGGGACAAGCCCCGGATGGTCCTGCTCAACCGCAGCGACCTGGCCGACGAGGCCGCCACCCAGGCGTGGCTCCGGTGGTTCCGGGACCAGGGGCGGGTGGCCATCGCCACCGACTGCAAGTCGAAACAGGGCGTCGCGGCCTTCCAGCCGGCGGTGGAGCGGCTCCTGGCCGAGAAGCTCCGCCGCTACCGGGAGAAGGGCCAGCAGGGGCGGGCCCTGCGGGCCATGATTGTGGGCATCCCCAATGTGGGCAAGTCCACCTTCATCAACCAGGTCTCCGGCCGCAAGGGGGCCAAGGCCGAGAACCGCCCCGGGGTCACCCGGGGCAAGCAGTGGGTGACGGTGGGGCGGCAGCTGCTGCTCCTGGACACCCCCGGCATCCTCTGGCCGAAGTTTGAAGACCCCCAGGTGGGGCTGCTTCTGGCCTGCACCGGCGCCGTCAAGGACGACGTGGTGGACGTGGAGGGGCTGGCCTGCCGATTGGCCGAGCTGCTGTGGCGGCGGTATCCCGAGCGCCTCCGGGCCCGCTACGGCCTGGAGAGCGCCCCCGACGCCCCGGGCTACCGGCTGCTGGAGGACCTGGGCCGCCGCCGGGGGTTCCGCATCCGCGGCGGCGAGGTGGACACCGAGCGGGCCGCCCGCGTGCTGCTGGACGAATACCGCTCGGCGAAGCTGGGGCGTCTCACCCTGGAGGCGCCCGGAGAGGAGGCCGAACCGTGACAAGCCTGTGGGAATATGACAGGGCGGTGCGCGCCGAGGGCTTCCCCCGCCTGTGCGGCGTGGACGAGGCCGGCCGGGGCCCCCTGGCCGGGCCCGTGTGCGCCGCGGCGGTCATCCTGCCGCCGGGGCTGGAGATCCCGGGGCTCAACGACTCCAAGAAACTGACCGATTCGCGGCGGCGGGAGCTGTACGACGTCATCACCCGGGAGGCCGAGGCCTGGGCGGTCGCCCTGGCGGACGAGCGGGTGATTGACGAGGTGAACATCCTCCAGGCCACGTTCCGGGCCATGGCCGAGGCGGTGGGCGGGCTGCCGGCCGCGCCGGACCTGGTCCTGGTGGACGGCAACCGGGAGCCGCCCCTGGCCGCCCCGCTGCGGTGCGTGGTGAAGGGGGACGGGACGAGCGCCTCCATCGCCGCGGCGTCCATCCTGGCCAAGGTGACCCGGGACCGGCTGATGGAGGCGCTGGACGCGCAGTATCCCCAGTACGGCTTCGCGGTCCACAAGGGCTACGGCACCCGGCGACACTACGCGGCCCTGGAGGCCTACGGGCCCTGCCCGGCCCACCGCCGGAGCTTTTTGAAGAAGTTTTATGAACGGCAAGGCGCTGCTGGGCCCCTGGGGTGAGGCCCTGGCGGCCGACTACCTGCGCCGGCGGGGCTACCGGGTGGCGGCGGCCAACTACCGCTGCCGCCTGGGGGAGATTGATTTGATTGTCCGCCGGGGACCGCTGGTCGCCTTTGTGGAGGTGAAGCTCCGGGCCAGCGCGGCCTTCGCCGAGGCCCGGGAGTTTGTGGACCGGCGGAAGCAGGGGCGCATCCGGGCGGCCGCTTCGCTGTGGCTGGCGGAGCACGGCGGCGAGGACCTCCAGGCCCGGTTCGATGTGGTGGAGGTCTACGCACCCCAGGGCCTGGAGACCCGGCGGCCGCGGATTGTCCACATCGAGGACGCCTTCGCCTGACCGCCGTTTCCCCGCGCGGGGGAACGGACGTTGCCCTGACGCCGGGGAAATGCCTGCGTTCCAAACTTGCCAGCGCCGGGGGAACCCCCGGCGAGGGTTCCCCCCGGACCCCCTTCCTGCGCTGTTTTAGGCACAGCAGACCGCGCCCTTTGGGCGCGGAGGGATTTCGCCCGCTGCGGCGGGCGACCGGGGGCGCCTGGGGGCCCCACGCGGCCGTTGCCGCGTGGGGAGAGGAGGGGCAAGGGAGTGAGCGCAGTTTTCGCCGCCAGGCGGAAACGGAGCCGAACGGACTTTGCCCCGACGAGGACACCTGCCACCTTTTAGAAGTGGACGAAAACTTTATTTCATAGAGGTAGTTTACGATGTATTATGTCAGCACCCGGGATTCTTCCCTCCGGTTTACGGCCGCCCAGGCCATCGTCCAGGGGCTCAGCCGCGACGGCGGCCTGTTCCTGCCAGACACCATTCCAACCCTGACCCTCGAGGACCTGCGGGCGATGATGCCCCTGTCGTACCCCGAGCGGGCCGTGCGGGTCATGAAGCCCTACTTGGAGGAGTTCTCCGAGGAGGAGCTCCTCGCCGACGCCCGGCGGGCTTACGCCGTGCCGGGGAAGTTCGACGACCCGGCCGTGACGCCCCTCCATACCACCCACCACGGCACCCACTTCCTGGAGCTGTGGCACGGGCCCACCTGCGCCTTCAAGGACATGGCGCTGCAGATGCTGCCGCTGCTGCTGACCGCCTCCCTCCGGAAGACCGGCGAGGAGAAGACCGCCTGCATCCTCGTGGCCACCTCCGGCGACACCGGCAAGGCCGCGCTGGAGGGCTTCCGGGACGTGGAGGGGACGAAGATTTTGGTCTTCTACCCCAAGGACGGCGTCTCGGACATCCAGCAGCTCCAGATGGTCACCCAGGAGGGGGACAACGTGGGCGTCAGCGCCGTGGTCGGCAACTTTGACGACGCCCAGAACGGCGTCAAGGCCATCTTCTCCGACGGCGCCCTGCGGGAGCGGCTGGCGGAGCGGGGGTACTTCCTCTCCTCGGCCAACTCCATCAACTGGGGCCGCGTGCTGCCGCAGATTGTCTACTACGTCTCGGCCTACGTCGAGCTGGCCGCCCGGGGCGAAATCCGGCTGGGGCAGGAACTGAACTTCTGCGTCCCCACCGGCAACTTCGGCAACATCCTCGCCGGCTACTACGCCAAGCGCATGGGCGTGCCTATCGGCAAGCTGATTTGCGCCTCCAACAGCAACAACGTCCTCACGGACTTCATCCGCACCGGCGTCTATGACCGAAATCGGCCCTTCCACAACACCATCTCCCCGTCGATGGACATCCTGATTTCCTCCAACTTAGAGCGGCTGCTCTACCTGCTGGGGGCGTCGGACGGCGAGGTCCGGGGCTACATGGACCAGCTCCGGGCCACCGGCCGCTACCAGGTGTCCGAGGCCATCGCCCGGGCCGTCCGGGAGACCTTCCTCTGCGGCTTCTGCGACGACGCGCGCACCGAGAACGCCGTCGGCAAGGTTTTCTCCCACGGGAAGTACCTGATGGACCCCCACACCGCCGTGGCCTACACGGTCCTCATGGACCACCGGGCCGCCACCGGGGACAACACCCCCACGGTGGTCGTCTCCACGGCCAGCCCCTTCAAGTTCTGCACCAGCGTCCTGGACGCCCTGGGCGTCCGGCAGCACGCCGCCGGCACCGCCGTGCTGGACCAGCTGGCCGAGGCGAGCGGCCAGCAGCCGCCGGCCCCCCTGGCCGGCCTCAAGGGCCGGGCCGTCCGCTTCACCGGCGTCACCGAGAAGGAGGGCATGGCCGCCGTGGTGGAGGCCATGCTCCGGTAATGGCGCTGTACGTCCTGGGGGACCTCCACCTGAGCCTGGGGGCCGACAAGCCCATGGACGTCTTCGGCGGCGCCTGGAGCGGGTATGTGGACAAGCTCCGGGCGGGGCTCTCCATCCTCCGGCCCGAGGACACCATCGTGCTGGCCGGGGACCTCAGCTGGGCCCTGGGCCTGGAGGCCGCGGCGGCGGACTTCGCCTTCCTCGACGGCTTCCCGGGGCGGAAGCTCCTCCTCAAGGGAAACCACGACTACTGGTGGTCCACGGCGGCGAAGTTTGAAACCTTCTGCCAGGCCCACGGCTTTTCCCGGATGGAGCTGCTCCACAACAACTGCCGGCTCTACGGCGAGACGGCCCTGTGCGGCTCCCGCGGCTGGTTCTTTGAGGAGGACCGGGCCGGCACCCACGACGAGAAGGTTTACAACCGGGAGCTGCTGCGGCTGGAGGCCTCGCTCAAGGCCGCCGGGGACCGGGAGAAGCTGTGCTTTCTCCACTACCCGCCCCTCTACCGGGGCTACCGGTGCCCGGAGATCCTGGCGCTGCTCCACCGGTACGGCGTCCGCCGGTGCTTCTACGGCCATCTCCACGGCCCCAGCCACCGCCTGGCCGTGGAGGGGACGGTGGACGGCGTCGAATACCGCCTGGTGGCGGCGGATGCGGTCCAGTTCACGCCCCAGCGGATTCTCTGAAAAAAACAGTGGAAAAGTCCGGGGATATCTGCTAGAATAGTACGGCAAAGCGCGTAGAAATGGCTGCCAGGCAGCCTGACATAGGAGGAATTGCACCAATGAACGTAAAGAGCGTCGAGAAGGAAAACGGCAACGCCAAAATCATCGTGGAAGTGGAGAAGGACGTCTTTGAAGACGGCCTCAACAAGGCCTATCTGAAGGCCCGCAAGAACATCCAGATCCCCGGCTTCCGGAAGGGCAAGGCCCCGCGGAAGGTCATCGAGGGGATGTACGGCGCGTCGATTTTCTATGAGGACGCCGTCAACGAGATTTTCCCGGACCTGTACGCCAAGACCGTGGAGGAGCAGCAGCTGCGCGTGGTGGGCATGCCGTCGGTGACGGACATGGACGTCCACGAGGACGGCAGCCTGGAGCTGACCGTGGAGACGGCCCTCTATCCCGAGGTGACGCTGGGCCAGTACAAGGGCCTGGAGGTCCCCAAGGCCGAGGCCGTGGTCTCCGACGCCGAGGTGGAGGCCGAGCTGGACCGGCTGGCCGAGCGGAACGCCCGGATTACCACCGTGGAGCGCCCCGCCGCCGAGGGCGACACCGTGATTCTCGACTTCGAGGGCTTTGAGGGCGGCAAGCCCTTCGCCGGCGGCAAGGCCGAGAACTACACCCTGAAGCTGGGCTCCCACCAGTTCATCCCCGGCTTCGAGGAGGCCCTGGTGGGCGTCAGCGCCGGCGAGGAGAAGGAGGTCCACGTGACCTTCCCCGAGAACTACACCCCGGAGCTGGCCGGCAAGGACGCCGTGTTCCAGTGCAAGATCCACGAGGTCAAGGAGACGTCCCTGCCGGAGAAGGACGACGAGTTCGCCAAGGACGTCTCGGAGTTCGACACCCTCCAGGAGCTCAAGGACGACATCCGCGCCCGGTTCCTCAAGAACCGCCAGGAGTCCATCGACCAGGAGTTCGACAACACCGCCGTGACCATGGCCGCCAAGAACATGACCTGCGAGATCCCCGCGTGCATGGTGGATGAGCAGGTGGACAAGCACCTGGAGCAGTTCGCCTACCAGCTCCAGGCCAGCGGCATGAAGATGGAGGACTACACCAAGATGATGGGCGGCGACCTGAACGGCCTGCGGGAGAATATGCGCCCCATGGCCGAGACCACGGTCCGCTCCAACATCCTGCTCAGCCAGGTCATCGAGGAGGAGAAGCTGGACGCCTCCGACGAGGAGATTGCCGAGGAGTACAAGAAGCTGGCCGAGCAGTACCAGATGGACGAGGAGAAGGTCAAGGCCGCGCTGCCGGCGGAGAGCATCCAGTCGGACATCCGCGCCCGGAAGGCCGTGCGCCTCATCGCCGACAGCGCCGTGCCCGTGGCCCCCAAGGCGGCCGCCGAGAAGGCCGAGGCCGAGGAGGCCAAGACGGAGGAATAATCTTCCTCTCCGGCGGTTAGAATGTTTGCGATGCAAGCCCTTCCTGCGCCCCGGACGCTGCCCGCGCCCGCGGGACGCCCCGGGCGCATGGAGGTTTATCCCAGGAAAGGAGACAGTTTTTCATGAGCTTAGTTCCCTATGTCGTGGAGCAGACGAGCCGCGGCGAGCGGTCCTACGACATCTTTTCCCGGCTGCTCAACGACCGGATTGTGATGCTGTCTGAAGAAGTCAACGACACCACCGCCAGCCTGGTCGTCGCCCAGATGCTCTATCTGGAGGCCCAGGATCCCGACAAGGACATCCAGTTCTATATCAACTCCCCCGGCGGTTCCGTCACGGCCGGCATGGCCATTTACGACACGATGAACTACGTCAAGTGCGACGTGTCCACCATCTGCATCGGCATGGCCGCCAGCATGGGCGCGTTCCTGCTCTCCTCGGGGGCCAAGGGCAAGCGCATGGCGCTGCCCAACGCCGAAATCATGATTCACCAGCCCTCGGGCGGCACCCGCGGCCAGGCCTCGGACATCAAGATCCAGGCCGAGTGGATGCTCCGCACCCGGGAGAAGCTGAACAAGATCCTCGCCGAGAACACCGGCAAGTCCATCGAGCAGATTGCCGTGGACACCGAGCGGGACAACTTCATGCCCGCGGAGGAGGCCGTGGCCTACGGCCTCATCGACCAGATTATCTACCCCAAGCGGTAGGGCCGCACCGGCGCATCGGAGGGCCTCTGATGCGCCGTCTCCAACTTCGCAAAACCAAGCCAACAGGAGGGAATTCCATGCCGCGCAACGACGACCGCAGCATCCGCTGCAGCTTCTGCGGCAAGACCCAGGACCAGGTCAGCCGCCTGATCGCCGGGCCCAACGTCTATATCTGCAACGAGTGCATCGAGCTCTGCTCCAGCATCCTCCACGACGAAATGACCACCGGCGAGACCCAATTCACCCTGCCCGACAAGCTGCCCACGCCCAAGGAAATCAAGGCCTATATGGACGGCTACATCATCGGCCAGGAGGACGCGAAAATCGCCCTCTCGGTGGCCGTTTACAACCACTACAAGCGCATCTACTTCGAGGACAGCTCCGACGTGGAACTGCAGAAGAGCAACATCCTCCTCATCGGCCCCACCGGCAGCGGCAAGACCCTCTTTGCCCAGACCCTGGCCAAGATCCTCAACGTCCCCTTCGCCATCGCCGACGCGACCACCCTGACCGAGGCCGGCTACGTGGGCGAGGATGTGGAGAACATCCTGCTGCGCCTTCTCCAGGCCGCCGACTTCGACGTGGAGCTGGCCCAGCGGGGCATCATCTACATTGACGAGATGGACAAAATCGCCCGGAAGAGCGAGAACACCTCCATCACCCGGGACGTCTCCGGCGAGGGCGTCCAGCAGGCGCTGCTGAAGATCCTCGAGGGCACCGTGGCCAACGTGCCGCCCCAGGGGGGCCGGAAGCATCCCCAGCAGGAGTTCATCCAGATTGACACCACCAACATCCTCTTCATCTGCGGCGGCGCCTTCGACGGGCTGGACAAAATCATTGCCGCCCGGACCGACAAGAGCGCCATCGGCTTCGGCAGCACCGTGGAGAGCAAGAAGAACCGGGATGTGGGCCAGCTGTTCCGCCAGGTGCAGCCCCACGATTTGCTGAAGTTCGGCATCATCCCGGAGCTGGTGGGCCGCCTGCCGGTCATCACCAGCCTGGAGAGCCTCCGGAAGGAGGACATGGTCCGCATCCTCACCGAGCCCCGGAACGCGCTGTGCAAGCAGTACACCAAGCTGCTGGAGTACGACCACGTGGAGCTGAGCTTCGAGGAGGGGGCCCTGGAGGCCGTAGCGGAGAAGGCCATGGAGCGCCAGATTGGTGCCCGCGGCCTGCGGGCCATCCTCGAGGCCATCATGACGGACATCATGTACGAGATTCCCTCGGACCCGACCATCACCCGGGTGCTGGTGACGGCCGACAGCGTCCGCGGCCAGGGCAAGCCCCTGGTCTACCGCTCCACCGACGAGCCGGCCCAGCTGCCCAGCGCGGCCGACGCCTCGTAGGGCGGCGGGAACCAAAGAGCCCCCGGCGTCGTCGAATTCCAAAACGGCGCCGAGGGTTCGTCCGCCCATTGCGGACAACCGCCGCGGCCGCCGCCGCGGTGGCTGCGGGGAGCTGCGGGCTCCCGGCGGCCTGCGGCTGTCCCCTGTGCGCAGGAGAAGGGGGCCCTCGGGGCTCCCTTTTGCCGTAGGGGGACCGCGGCGGAATCCTCTGGAAAGGAGAATGTCCAATGAGTGAAATTATCGTATCGGAGCGGCTGCCCATCCTGGCGCTGCGGGGACTGTGCGTCTTCCCGCGGATGCTGGTGCATTTCGACGTGGGCCGGGAGCGCTCTATCCGGGCCGTGGATGAGGCGATGAAGCGCGACCAGGAGATCTACCTGGTGGCCCAGCGGGACGTCGCCGACGACGACCCGGGTCACGGCGACCTCTATGCCGTGGGCACCGTGGCCCACATCCGCCAGGTGCTGAAGCTGCCCGGCGACACCGTCCGAATCCTGGTGGAGGGGGAGTTCCGCGCCCGTGTCACCGACTGGATCCAGGACGAGCCCTTCTTCCAGGGGCGCGTGGAGTCCATCCCCGACGGGAAATACAGCGAGACCGCCGTCCGGACCGAGGCCCTGACCCGCCAGTTCCACCAGCTCTTCGAGCAGTTCGTGGACCTGGTGCCCAAGAGCGTTCAGGAGAGCCTGATGCAGGTCTTCGGCGCGTCGGATCTGGGATATATGGCCGACTTCGCGGCCCAGAACGCCTCGTTCTCCCTGGAGGACAAGCAGCGGGTCCTGGAGCAGTCCAACCCGGTCCGCCGGATGACCCTGGTCAACACCCTGCTGGCCCGGGAGGTGGAGGTCCTCCGGCTGGAGGGGGAGCTCTCGGAGAAGGTCCAGGAGAGCGTCAACCGCAACCAGCGGGACTACTACCTGCGCGAGCAGATGAAGGTCCTCCGCCGGGAGCTGGGCGGCGACGAGGAGGACGCGGAGATTGCCGACTACGAGGACCGGATCCGCGCCCTGAAGCTGCCGGATGAGGTGGAGACAAAGCTCCTCAAAGAGGTGAACCGCCTGGCCAAGCAGCCCTCCAGCTCCTCCGAGGCCGCCGTGCTGCGCAACTATCTGGACACCTGCCTGGACCTGCCCTGGAACAGGCGGACCCGGGAGCGGGTGGACGTGGCGCTGGCCCGGAAGCTCCTGGACCAGGACCACTACGGGCTGGAAAAGGTCAAGGAGCGGATCCTCGAGATTCTCGCCGTCAAGAAGATGGCGCCCCACCTGCCCGGGCAGATTATCTGCCTGGTCGGCCCGCCGGGCACCGGCAAGACCTCGGTGGCCATGTCCATCGCCCGGTGCCTCAACCGCAAGCTGGCCCGGATCTCCCTGGGCGGCGTCCACGACGAGGCCGACATCCGCGGCCACCGGAAGACGTATATCGGCGCCATGCCCGGCCGGATTATTCAGGGCATCCTCCAGGCCGGCAGCCGCAACGCGCTGCTGCTCCTGGACGAGATTGACAAGATGGGGAGCGACTACCGCGGCGACCCCTCCTCGGCCCTGCTGGAGGTCCTGGACAGCGAGCAGAACGGCACGTTCCGCGACCACTATCTGGAGGTGCCCTTCGACCTCTCGGAATGTATGTTCATCACCACCGCCAACACCCTCGACACGGTGCCCCGGCCCCTGCTGGACCGGATGGAGGTCATCGAGCTGGGCTCCTACACCGACGAGGAGAAGATGCACATCGCCCGGGACCACCTGCTGCCCAAGGTCATGAAGCGCCACGGCCTCAAGAAGAGCCAGCTGCGCATCGGCGACGACGCCCTGCGGGAGATTATCACCTGCTACACCCGGGAGTCCGGCGTCCGGAACCTGGAGCGGCAGCTGGCCACCGTCTGCCGCAAGACCGACATGCGCCTGCTCCAGCCCGACGCCCCCAAGCGGGTGACGGTCACCGGGGCCAACCTGGAGCAGTTCCTGGGGGTCCGGCGGTATCTGCCCGACGAGATGCCCACCGCCGATCAGGTGGGCCTGGTGACGGGCCTGGCCTGGACGGCCGTGGGCGGCGAGACCCTGGAGGTGGAGGTCAACGTGGTGGACGGCACCGGCAAGCTGGAGCTGACCGGCAACCTGGGCAACGTCATGAAGGAGTCGGTTCAGGCGGCCATGAGCTATATCCGCTCCCGGGCCGCGTCCCTGGGCATCGCCCCGGATTTTTACCAGACGAAGGATATCCACGTCCACTTCCCCGAGGGCGCCGTGCCCAAGGACGGGCCCTCGGCCGGCATCACCATCTGCACGGCCATGGTCTCGGCCCTGACCGGGGCCACGGTCCGGCGGGACGTGGCGATGACCGGCGAGATCTCCATCCGGGGCCGGGTGCTGCCCATCGGCGGCCTGCGGGAGAAGACCATGGCCGCCCTGCGCCACGGCATCAAGACCGTCATCATCCCGGCGGCCAACGAGAAGGACCTGGAGGAGATTGACCCGACGGTCCGCAAGGCGCTGAACTTCCTGACGGTCCGCCACGTGGACGCGGTCATCGAGGCGGCCCTGGACTTCACCGCCTGCCCGCAGGAGGCGGCCTCCAAAGCGGAGAGCCGCCGGCCCGCCGAGCTGCCGCTGACGCCGCCGGAGCGGCCGGAGGCCCCGGGCAAGGCGGGGCTCCGCCAGTAGGGGAGCGGCTATGAATCTGCACAACGCGGACTTTGTCCGCTCCTGCACGGCCCTGGGGGACTGCCCGCGGGACGGGCTGCCCCAGGTGGCCATGGCCGGGCGGTCCAACGTGGGGAAGTCTTCGGTCATCAACCGGATCCTCCTTCGGAAGAACTTCGCCCGGGTGGGGGAGGCCCCCGGCAAGACCACCCACATCAACTACTTCCTGGTGGACGGCCGGCTGTACCTGGTGGACCTGCCGGGGTACGGCTACGCCAAGGTCAGCCGCAGCGAGCGGGAGCGGTGGGGGCGGCTCATGGAGGCGTATTTCGCCTCGGGGCTGCTGACCTACGGCCTGCTGATTGTGGACGCCCGCCACAAGCCCACGGCCAACGACGTCCTCATGGCCGACTACTTCCGGGACACCGGCCGGCCCTTTGCGGTGGTGGCCAACAAGCTGGACAAGCTCCGGGCCCGGGAGGTGGAGCCGAATCTGACGGCCATCCGGGAGACGCTGTCCCTGGACGACGCGACGCCGCTGATTCCCTTCTCCGCCGAGAAGGGCGAGGGGCGGGACCGGCTGGTGGCGCTGCTGGCGTCCCTGGTGGGGCCGTAGGCCGCCGCTTATATCTTGTACGCCCCCGGGCCCAACTGGGCCCGGGGGCGTTTGCGCGTTTGGGGGCTGGGTGCGGCAGACACCTTCGGCCGGGGCGGGGCATAGGATGGGAAAACGAAAAGGAGGGAACTGCCCATGCAGTCCTGGAATCCGCGGCCTCCCATCGGCGGCTGGAATCCCGTGCACGCGGGGAATTGCGGAACCTGCCCCGAGCCAATCCGGCACGGAGCGACCGGGCCGACCGGACCGACCGGCGCCACCGGCGCCACCGGCGCCACCGGCGCCACGGGCGTCACCGGCGCGACCGGCCCGATGGGGCCGGCCGGCGTGCCGGGAATCGGCGGCAACACCGGCCTTGCGGGACCGACCGGCCACGACGGCTCCACCGGCGTGGCCGGCGCGACCGGACCGACGGGTCCCACCGGCCCCACGGGACCGACCGGCGCCACCGGCGGGACCGGGCCGGCCGGCGCCACCGGCCTCCAGGGGGTCCCGGGCGCGACCGGCGCGACCGGAACCGCCGCCCCCAACAGCTATGCGTCCTTCGTGTCCTACGGGGAGATTTTAACCGGGGGAAATATGGACCTCAACCTCTCGGTCCCTGACGGGACGGGCCAGATTACCTCGCTGGACACGAAAACCATCTCCCTGGCGCCGGGCGTCTATCTGGCCTCCCTGGCGGTGTCGGCGCTGTTCCGCTCCGCCAACTATATGCAGGTGACGCCGGTCTTCAACGGGCAGCCCCAGCTGGCGCTCGGCATCTACTATGCCACCAGCGCCACGGGGTCCTCGGCCTGCGGCTCCAGCCACTTTATCATCCGCGCGCCCGCCGGCACGCAGTTCACGCTCAACTACTCCGGGTCCGCGCCGGCCACCGACGGCCAGACCCTGCTGACCCTGCTGAAACTCAACCCGCCGGCGTGAGCCGGACAGGGTCCCCCAGCGCCAAAACCGCCGGAACGGCCGCCCCCTGTCGGGGCGCCGTTCCGGCGGCATTTTGTTTCAGGGCATCCCGGCGCTGGCCGGCGCCTGGGCAAAGTCCTCGCCCCGCAGGACGTGGCGGCGGATGTAGCGGAAGGTCTCCGCCTCGCCCCGCTCGGCCAGCATCTGGAGGAGGAAGCGGGTTTTGCGCAGCGTCTCCTCGTGCATCAGCGGCGACTCCCGCGCCCGGTCCAGGTACTCCAGCGGGTCCGAGGGCTTGTACGCCGCCCCCCGGTACGTCTTGCAGGCGGCGATGCGGTCCATGCACATCTCCACCAGGTACTCCGTGGGCATGGGCACCGGCTCGTACTGGCGGGTGCCGGGCTTCAGGTCCGTCCAGTACTCGAAGTGGTGCTTGTTCCGGCCCTTGTGGTGCATCCACGCCAGGGAGTAGCCGTTGGCCTCCCGCTCGGCGGTGTTGGGGCTGCGGTTGCCCTGGTAGTACCGGACGCCCACGAGAAACTCCGTGGGGCTGTACTTGGACAAATCGTGGGTCAGGCCCCGCCAGTAGAGCCCGACCTTGAAGCAGTGCACCATGACCAGGGTCCGGTGCTTCGTGACGGTTTTCAGATGTCCCCAGAAGTTGGACATGGCTGGGTCTCCTTTATCCTGGAATTCCAATTCGCCTCTTATGATACCACGGTTTTTCCCTCGGCGCAAGGCGGCCGGCGCCGGCAATTTCCGGCGGGTGACAAAGGTGCTTCCCTCCGGGCGGATGGGCGGCGGCCGGAGGGCGGCGCGGCGACGGGGACGGCGGGGCGCGCGCCGGGAGACCGTTGTCCACACCCCCGCGGGGGCCGGCCGCGGGGCGTGGTATCCTGTCTTCAGGCCGGTGGGGCGGCCGGAAAGGAGGCGCTATGGGAAATCCAAAGAGACAGCCCTGGTCCCAGCGGCAGCTGGGCCAGGCCATTGACCGGTACTTCCAGGCCCTGGAGGCGGACCCCGGCCGCCGGGGCGGGCCCAGCGATTTGCTGGCGGCCCTGGGTGTGGACCTGGAGACGGCCCGGCAGCTGGCCGGGGCGGACGACGGCTGCGGGCGGCTGCTGCGCCAGGCGGCCACCCGGCTCCGGGCCCACCTGGAGACGTCCCCGGCCTGGGCCGGCAGCAACGGCACCAAGGCCGCGTTTTTGCTGCGGCAGCCGCTGTGGGACGGCCTCGCCTACGCCGACAAGCGGGAGGCCGGGCAGGGGACGGCCACCATCCAGGTGACCTTCGGCCCGGGCGGGGACGCCGGGGAGGCCTTCGGCTGAGGGCGGCGGTCGTTCTGGGGCGGCCCAACTCCGAGCCCCAGCGGCGGTTCTTCGCCAGCCGGGCCCTCTACACCTGCTACGGCGGCGCGAGGGGCGGCGGCAAGAGCTGGGCCCTGCGGACCAAGGCCGTGGGCGGGGCCCTCCGGTGGCCGGGGATCCGGATTTTGCTCATCCGCCGGACCTACCGGGACATGGAGAACACCCTGCTCGACCCGCTGCTCCGGATGGTGCCGCCGGAGGCGGGGACGTACCACGCCGCCCGCCGCCAGGTGCGGTTCGCCAACGGCTCCATCCTCCAGCTGGGCCACCTGCCCGGGGCCGAGGCGGCCGTGGAGGGGGAGTACCAGGGGCAGGAGTACGACTGGATCCTCATCGACGAGGCCACGCAGTTCACCGAGGCGGAGTTCCGGGGCCTGGGCGCGTGCCTCCGGGGCGTCAACGACATCCCCAAGCGGATGTACCTGACGTGCAACCCCGGCGGCGTCGGCCACAACTGGGTCAAGCGGCTGTTCATCGACCGGCGGTTCCGGGCCGGGGAGCGGCCGGAGGACTACGTGTTCATCCCGGCCCGGTACACCGACAACGCCGACCTGATGGCGTCCTCCCCCGGATACGGGGCGATGCTCGACAGCCTGCCCGAGAACGTCCGCCGGGCCCACCGCGACGGCGACTGGAACGCCCTGGCCGGGCAGTTCTTTCCGGAGTTCGACCGGGCCGTCCACACCGCGGCGCCCTTCCCGGTGCCGGCGGGGTGGCGGCGGTACCGGGCCATGGACTACGGGCTTGACTGCTTCGCCTGCCTGTGGGTGGCGGTGGACTTCCAGGGGCGGTGCTGGGTGTACCGGGAGGTGGCGAAGGCCGGGCTCATCGTCTCGGCTGCGGCGGAGCTGGCCCTGGCGGCCACGGGGCCGGAGGAGACCATCGCCGGCACCATCGCGCCGCCGGACATCTGGTCGGCCCAGAAGGACACCGGCAAGACCATGGCCGAGCTGTTCGCCCAGGCGGGGCTGCCGCTGCTCCGGGGCGGCAGCCGGCGGGTCCCCGGGTGGATGGCCCTGAAGGAGCTGCTGCGGGTGCGGCCCGACGGGAGGCCGGGACTGGTGATTTTCTCCAGCTGCCGGGGGCTCATCGAGGACCTGGAGGCCCTCCAGACGGACCGGGACAACCCCTCGGACGCGGCCACGGAGCCCCACGCCGTGACCCACCGGCCCGACGCCCTGCGGTACTTCGCCCAGAACCGCAGCCTGCTGCCCGAGGCCCCCGAGGAGACGCCGGAGGAGGACGCCGGGGCGGACTACGACGACGTGATGCGCGGCGGCGCGCCGGCAGACAGCTATGTGCAGTTTTAGAGAGGAGCGGACTATGGAAGAGATGCGGACGGCCCCCCGGGACGGGGACCGCGAGGAGAAAATGCGCCGGGAGGTGCGGGAGTTCGTCCAGGCCTACCCGGACGTGAAGCCCGCCGACATCGACGCGGCGGTCTGGCAGGCGGTGGGCCGGGGGGAGACCCTGACGGCGGCCTACCGCACCCGCCAGGCCCAGCGGCTCCAGGAGGAGAACGACCGGCTCCGCCGGCAGCTGGAGGCCGAGGAGCAGAACCGGGAGAACCGGCGGACCAGCCTGGGCTCCCAGCGCTCCAGCGGCGAGGAACGGGGGCACGACCCCTTTTTGGACGCGTTTTTGAGCGACTGAGAAAGGAGCGTTTACCACACTATGGGAAACACCATCAATCTGGCCACCAAGTACGCCGAGGCCGCCCAGGAGCGGTTTTACCGGGATTCCTTCACCGAGAGCAGCTTCTCCCGGGACCTGGACGTGGCCTTCACCGGCGTGCGGACCGTGCGGGTCTACGAGATTGACACCGCGCCCCTGGGCGACTACGTCCGCAGCGGCGCCAACCGCTACGGCACGCCCCAGGAGCTGACCGACAACCTCCAGGAGTTCCTGATGACCCAGGACAAGGCCTTCACCTACACCATCGACAAGGGCAACGCCCGCGAGCAGTTCAACGTCAAGCAGGCCGCCAGCTCCCTCAAGCGGCAGATGCGGGAGGTGGTCACCCCCTATATCGACCGCTACCGGATGCGCGTCTGGGCCGAGAAGGCCGGCATCATCCAGGGGCTTTCGGCCGCGCCGGCCAAGGAGACCATCGCCGGGCTGATTCTCGACGCCACCGCCGCCATGGACGACGCCCTGGTTCCGGCCGAGGGGCGGACCCTCTACCTGACCGCGGGCCTCTACAAGCAGCTCAAGCTCTGCGACGAGTTCCTCAGCGCCGACAAGCTGGCCCAGGAGGCCCTGGCCCGGGGCGTGGTGGGGGAGTTCGACGGCATGGCCGTCAAGAAGGTGCCCTCCAGCTACATGCCCGAGAACGTGTACTTCCTGATTGTCACCAAGGGCGCGGCCATCTCGCCGGTGAAGCTGAACGACTACAAGATCCACGCCGACCCGCCGGGCATCTCCGGCGATTTGGTGGAGGGCCGCGTCCTGTTCGACGCCTTCGTCAAGGGCGCCCGGGCCGCCGGCATCTACGTGGCCGCGGCCAGCAGCGCCGTGTGCGCCACGCCCACCATCCAGATCTCCGGCGGGACGGTCACGCTGGCCTCGACCACCTCGGGCGCGGCCATTCGGTACACCCTGGACGGCAGCGACCCGCGGTACTCGGCCTCGGCCCAGGTGTACAGCGCCTCGGCCCAGCCGACCGCGGAGAGCGGCACGGTGGTGCGGGCCTACGCCGAGAAGGCGGGGATGTACGCCTCCGGCGTCGCCGAGGAGACGGCCGAGTAGCGAACGACCCATCCAAAACCCAGGGGCGGGCGGAGGCCCGCCCCGGAAAGGAGCTTGCCATGTGGAAACTGTTGCTGGCGGCCGACGTGCTGCTCCACTGCCTGACGCTGGCCCGGCTGGGCCGGCCCGGCGGGGGAGAGGCCGCCCCGGCCGCCCCGGAGGCGCGGCCGCCGGAGGGGGAGGAGGCCCGGGCGGCCATGGACCGGTTCCGGGCCGGGGTCGCCGGGATCTTGGGCTACGACGGCTCGGAGGGCCGGCCGTGAGGGGCGCCCCCGACGCGGCCCTGGTGGCCCGGCGGTACGACCGCTCCGTGGCCTTCAAGACCCGGCTGGGCCTCTACGACACGGTGCGCAAGAACGAGAACTTCTTCATCGGCCGGCAGTGGGAGGGTGTGGACGCCCACGGCCTGCCGACGCCGGTGTTCAACTTCCTCAAGCGGGTGGTGCTGTTCCAGGTGGCCACCGTCACCTCGGACAACATCGCCATGCAGGCCTCGCCCCTGGCGGCCACGGGGCAGAGGAGCCTGGGGGACATCGACGGGATTGCCGACGTCGTCAACAAGCAGTTCCAGGCCATCTTCGAGCGGAACCAGCTGGTGGGCCTGCTGCGGGAGTTCCTGCGGAACGCCGCCGTGGACGGCGACGGCTGCCTGTACACCTGGTTCGACCCGTCGGTGGAAAACGGGCAGCCGGTCCGCGGCGAAATCGTCACCGAGGTGGTGGAGAACACCCGGGTCCACTTCGGGAACCCGTACAGCCGGGACGTCCAGACCCAGCCGTGGATCCTGCTGAGCCGGCGGATGGACCTGGAGGAGGCCCGGGAGCTGGCCCGGGACGGCGGGGACGACCTGCGGCCCGACGCCCCGGAGACCTTCGCCGCCGACGATGCCGACGACCGGCGGGTGACGGTGCTGACGTACCTCTACCGGGACCGGGAGACCGGCACCATCCGGCGGTACCTCTGCACCCGGAGCCGGGAATTGCAGCCGGACGCCGACACGGGGCTCACCCGCTACCCCCTGGTCTGGCTCAACTGGGACTACGTCCAGGACTGCTGCCACGGCCAGGCCCTGGTGACGGGGCTGCTGCCCAACCAGATCTTCATCAATAAGCTGTTCGCCATGTCCATGATTTCCCTGATGACGACGGCCTACCCGAAAATCGTCTACGACAAGACCCGGATCCCGCGGTGGGACAGCCGGGTGGGGGCCGCCATCGGCGTCAACGGCGGCGACATGAACAGCGTGGCCCGCATCATCGACCCGGCCCAGATCTCGCCGCAGATTGCCCAGTTCATCCAGCTGGCCGTGGACTACACCCAGAGCTTCCTGGGGGCCTCGGACGTGGCGCTGGGCAACGCCCGGCCGGAGAACACCTCGGCCATCGTGGCCCTCCAGCGGGCGGCCGGCGTGCCGCTGGAAATCACCAAGCAGAACCTCTACCGGGCGGTGGAGCAGCTGGGGCGGATCTACCTGGACCATATGCGCAACTACTACGGTGTCCGCACCGTCCAGGTGTCCATGGACTTAGGAAGACGGGCGGCCCCGCTGGGCATCGCCCTGCCGGAGGGGACGTTCCAGCGGCCGTTCGACTTCTCCGTCCTGGGCGAAATCCCGCTGTCCATCCAGCTGGACGTCGGCGCGTCCTCCTACTGGTCGGAGATTGCCAGCCAGCAGACCCTGGACAACCTGCTGGTGCAGAACAAGATTGATTTGGCGGACTACCTGGAGCGGATCCCCAACGGGTACATCACGAAAAAGCAGGAGCTGATTGAAAAGCTCCGGGGGAACCGGGCGCCGGCGGCGCCGGTGCCGGCCGCCGAGACGGAGCTGCCCCTCCCGGCCGGCGGCGGCAACGGGGCCCTCCAGCGGGCCATCGCCCAGACGGCGACGGCGTGAGGGCGGAAAGGAGCGGATGCCTGTGGCATTGACGGAATTTACGAAAAATATGGACATCATCGCGGCCCTGGACGACTACCCCAACGACGTGGACGGCCTGACGGCCGCTCAGCTGAAGGCCAAGTTTGACGAGGGCGGCAAGGCGCTGCAGACGTACCTGAACGACACCCTGCTGCCCCAGCTGGAGGCCCTGGGGGTCGAGGCCGTCGTCTGCCGCCGGGGGACCGGCCTGGCCTACCTGCGCCTGGACGGCGGCGGGGCCCTGGAGGCCTCGGCCGACGGAGAGGACTGGCTGCCGGCGGGGACGCGGATTGCCGGGCCCGACGGCCAGCTGGCCACGCCCCGCGGCGTGCTCCAGTTCGCCGACGGCCAGGTGCTCGACAGCGGCGGCCGGACCGTGGTCTCGGGCCTCCGGGGGCCCCAGGGGGAGACAGGGCCGGCCTGGTACCCGTCCGTGGACGGCGCGGGCGTGCTGACCTTCTCCCAGAGCACCCTGGACACGGCCCCGCCGCCCGTCTCCATCCGGGGCCCCCAGGGCCCGGCGGGCCAGGACGGCAACAGCTTCGTCGTCCGGAGCCGGTACGACAGTCTGGAGGCCCTCCAGACGGCCCACCCGGCCGGCCAGGCCGGCGACGCCTACGCCGTGGGCACGGCGGCGGCCAACACCGTTTACATCTGGGACGCCGACCGGGCGGTGTGGGCGGACATTGGCGCCCTCCAGGGGCCGGCGGGGCCCCAGGGGGCGGCGGGGCCTCCGGGGGCCGACGGCGCCGCCGGCAGCCCGGGCCCGGCCGGCCAGAGCGCCTATGCCGCGGCCGTGGCCGGCGGGTACACGGGCACGGAAACGGCGTTCCAGGCGGCCCTGGCCGCCGTGGAGGGGAAGGCCGACCGGGCGGCTTCGCCGACGGCGGGGCATCTGGCGGCCCTGGACGGCCAGGGCAACGTGACCGACGCCGGGGCGGCCCTGGGCAGCCTGGCCTCCCGGGTGACGCCGGCGGCGGCGGGGAACTTCGCCGCCCTGGGCAGCGACGGGAACCTGACGGACAGCGGCTACGGGCCCGCCGCCTTTGCCGCCGCCAACCTGACGGCCGACCAGATTCCCTACGACGACACCGACACGGACCTGGGGGCCGACGACCTCCAGGCGGCCGTGGAAGCGCTTTTTACCTCTGTCAGTGAGGGCAAGGCCCTGATTGCTGCCGCAGTCGCTGACCGGGGCGGTTCAGCTGCGGCAGCGGACACCTTCTCCCAGCTGGCGGCGGCCATCGCGGCCATCCCGGCCAGCGGCGAGGCCTCGATGACCGGTGTCACCGTCAGCGGCGGCTCCTACCAAATCAACGCCGGGACCGACAAGTACCTCTACTACCAGTACAGCTACAAGGGCATGGCGGTGACGGCCTTCTACCTGGTGGAGGAGGGCTACGTGGTGGCGATGGACGGCACGGCCTCCAACCCGGAGATGACCCTCTCGGCCGTGACGAACGGCTTCACCGTGGGCGGCGGCGCGTCCAGCGGCATCGTCTTTCAGGGGGACACGGTCTCCTTTGCCGGCAGCCTGACCGTCTACCGGTTCGCCGCCTAGGTGACCGGCGGCGCAGTTCGGACATAGAATGGATTGGGCCCCCGGCGGGGGCCCCGGAACGAAGGAGGCGGCGTGTGGAAACCATTGAAGCAATGATTCGGCCGGAGCTGCTGGTGCTGGCGCCGGTGCTGTATTTCCTCGGCGCGGGCCTGCGGCGGGCGGCCGTCCTGCCGGAGCGGTTCGTGCCGCTGGCGCTGGGCGCGGCCGGCGTGGCGCTGGCCCTGCTCTACCTGGCGGCCACCCTGCCGGCGGCGACGGGGCGGGAGTTCGCGCTCGTCGTCTTTGCGGCGGTGACCCAGGGCGTCCTGTGCGCCGGGTGCAGCATCCTGGCCGGACGGCTGTTCCGCCGAAGCGGAAAGAACGAGGAGGAGCCATGAAGCTGTTGTTAATTTCCGGCCACGGGGCCGGCGACGGAGGTGCGTCTGGCCAGTACGGCGGCCGCACCTATCAGGAGGCGACCGAGACCCGCCGCGTGACGGCCGACGTGGCCCGGGACCTGGCGGGGGACTGCGCGGTGACCATCTATCCCACGGCGCGCAACGCCTTTGCCGACTACCAGGCCGGCGTGCTGGACGAGATTGCCCACTTCGACCGGTACGACTACGTGCTGGAGATCCACTTCAACGCCCTGCGCCAGGACGACGGGGACGGGAAGACCAAGGGCGTGGAGTGCTACGTGCCCCGGGACGAGCCGGAGACCGCCGTGGAGGAGGACATCGTCCGCAATGTGGCGGCCTGCGGCTTCACCAACCGGGGTGTGAAGCGCCGCGACTGGTCGGTCATCCGGGCGGCCTGGCGGGCCGGTACGCCGGCGGCGCTGCTGGAGGTCTGCTTCATCGACGACGCCGACGACATGGCCGTGTATCTGGAAAAGCGGGAGGAGATTGCCCAGGCCATCGCCGAGGGCATCCGCCAGGGCTTTTCCCTGGGAGAGGAGGAACCCATGACCTACGAGCAGTTTGTGGCCTGGATGGACCGGTACCTGGCCCAGCGGGCCCAGGAGCCGCCGGCCGCCTGGTCGGCCGAGGCCCGGGCCTGGGCCGAGGAGGCCGGCATCGTCCGCGGCGACGGGGCGGGGCAGATGCGCTACCGCTCCTTCGTCACCCGGGAGGAGACGGTGGAGATGCTCTACCGGCTGTCCCGGCTGGAGGCGTGAACCGGGGGCCGGGCTGCGGCCCGGCCCCGTACGAGAGAAAGGAGGAACGCCATGGCCCAGGTGACCGGCGGCGACGCCGAGCGGGTCTATGGAATTCGGAAGTTTCTGGGCCTCCGCGAGGCCGGGGACGGGGACACGGCCTTGGAGTTGGGGGAGGCCTCGTCCATGGACAACTGGCAGGTGACGGCCGAGGGGCAGCTGCGGGTGCGGCCGGGGCTGGAGACCTGCTGGCAGCTCTCCGGCGCCATCCGGGGCCTCTGGTGCGGGGAGCTGGGCGGGGAAACGCGCCTGGTGGCCGCCGCCGGCGGCAGCCTGTGGCGGCTGGAGGCGTCGGGCGGCAAGACCGCCATCGGCACGCTCACCGACGATGAGACCAGCTTTTTCGTGTTTGGGGACAAGCTCTACGTCCTCAACGGCCACGAGTACCTCTCCTGGAGCGGCAGCGGCCAGGCGGCGGCGGTGGAGGGCTACGTCCCCCTGGTGGTCACGGCGGCCGCCCCCGCCGGCGGCGGCACCGCGCTGGAGCCCGTCAACCGGCTGACGGCCAAGCGCCGCTGCCGCTTCTCCGCCGACGGGAGCAGCGTGCTCTATCAGCTGCCCGAGACGAACGTCGCCTCGGTGGAGCAGGTGCAGGTGGGCGGCTCGGCCCTGTCGGACGGGGCCTACACCCTCAGCGGCCCCACGGGGCGGGTGTCCTTCGTCCACCCGCCGGCGGAGGGTGTCAACAACGTGGAAATCTGGTACACCGCCGCCGAGAGCCTCCGGAGCCAGGTGACGGCCATGCGCTTTGCCGAGACGTACAACGGCGTCACCGACACCCGGGTGTTCCTCTACGGCGACGGCTCCAACCGGACCCTCTACTCGGGGGTGACCGAGGCCGGCGCGCCCTCGGCCGAGTATTTCCCGGACCTCTACGAGATTGCCGTGGACGGGGCCAACACCCCCATCACCGGCATGATGAAACAGTACGCCTACCTGATGGTGTTCAAGCCGGACGGGGCCTTCTCCACCCAGTATTCGGCGGTGACTTTGGACGACGGCACGGTGACGGCCGGCTTCTGCGTCAGCCCCGTCAACCGGGAAATCGGCAACGACACCCCCGGCCAGGTGCGCTCGGTGTACAACTACCCGCGGACCCTCTACGCCGGGAACCTCTACGACTGGCAGTCGGCCGCGGCCGGGCGGGACGAGCGCCGGGCGCGGCTGGTGAGCGGCCCGGTGGCCCGGAGCCTCCGGGCGGCCGACCCGGCCGCCGTCCGGTGCTTCGACAACGACCGGGAGCAGGAGTTTTTCGTCTTCCTCCACGACGGGGCCGGCACCGCCCTGGTCCACCGGTACGGCGACGGCGCGGGCATCTGGTACCGCTATACGGGGCTGAAAGTCCGCGCCGCCGTCCGGGACGGGGCGGAGCTCTACTTCGGCCTGGCCGACGGGCGGGTCTGCCGCTTCACCGAGACGGCCGCCGGCGACGACGGCCAGGCCATCCCCTGCCGCTGGGTCAGCGGCGCGATGGACTTCGGCGCGGACTGCCAGCGGAAGAGCCAGAGCCTCTTCTGGGTGACGCTGAAGCCCGGCGACGACGCCGAGCTGACCGTCACCGCCGAGACCGACCGGCGGCGGACGTACGCCGTCCGGCGGCTGGTGTCCCGGCTGGCCGGGCTGGACCGGGTGGACTTCGGGCGGTTTTCCTTCCGCACGAACCCGACGCCCCAGGTCCAGCGGCTGCGGCTGAAGGTCCGGCGGTTCACCCGCTGCCGGCTGGTCCTGGCGTGCAGCCGGGCCGGCGCCTCCACCACCGTCTTGGGGCTGGACGCCCGGGTGCGGTTCGGCCGGCTGGAGAAATGAGAAAGGACGTGATGTTCATGGCAACCACGGCCCAGTGGGTCTTCGACCGGGCCATCCACCTGATGGACGAGCAGAGCGAGGCCGGCGGCCAGACCTGCACCGAGGACACCCGGGAGTACCGCCTGCGGACGCTGAGTATCCTCAACATCCTGCGCCACGAGCTGTTCCCCCTGAGCGACACCTACCGGCTGCTGGGCTGCCGGCGGCCGGTCTGCCCGGAGCTGACGGACTTCGACCAGGAGATTGGCCTCGACGACCCGGTGGCCCAGGGGATATTGCCCTACGGCCTGGCGGCGCACCTGCTCCTGGGGGAGAACAACCCCCTGGCCAACTACTTTTCCCAGCGGTATCTGGAGCTGATGGCCCAGATGCGCGCGTCGCTGCCGGCCCGCTGGGAGTCCATCGCCCCGGCCTACGGGCGGCTGGACGTCTCGTGACGGCGGAAGGAGGAACCATCGATGGCGAGTATTTTGGGGAGCCTCATGGGAGGCGCCCTGTCCACGGCAGTCTCCACGGCCGCCTCCCTGCTGAAGAACCAGAAGCGGACGACGCCCGCGGCCCAGTCCGGCGGCTTCGCCGGGTCGGCCACGGGGGTCAGCGTCTACGACCGCAACCAGGCGGCCATCCGCCAGCAGATGAACGCCAACTCCCAGGCCTGGCACACGGCGGCGACCGAGGCCGAGCGGGACCGGCTCCACGCCGAGAACCAGGCCCTGGCCGCCCAGCTGGGCGGCAGCGTCTCCTACGACGGGGCCAGCGGCACCTGGAGCGGCATGGCCCAGGCCCCCGCCGCCCCGTCGGAGACCGCGGCCGGCAGCGGTTATCCGACGCTCTCCGTGCAGATGCCCAGCTACACGCCGGCGGACTACCGGCCCTACCTGGAGGCGCTGTCGGCCGCGTATCTGGCCCGCCAGGAGGCGGCGCTGGAGCAGGCGTATGCCGACAACCTCTCCGACCTCCAGGCCGAGCAGGGGCAGCTGGGCGGCCAATATCAGGAGGCCCGGCGGGCGGCCGCCGCCGACAGCGCCACGGCCCGCCGGAACTGGGGCGAGACGGCCGCGGCCTACGGCCTCAACAGCGGGACCGCCGGCCAGGCCCAGCTGAGCTTTGCCAACCGGCTCCAGAGCGACCTGGCCGACCTCCACGCCGCCGAGAGCGCGGCCAATGCGGAAATCGAGCGGCAGCGGACGAACCTGGGCCGCCAGTACCGCAGCGCCCTGCTCCAGGCCCAGGCGGAGAACGACTACCAGCTGTACCAGCGGCTCTACGACGAGGCCGTCCGGGTGGACGAGGCCCTCCAGGCCCAGAGCCAGTTCCAGGCGAACCTGGCCTTCCGGGAGTATGAGACGGCCCTGGAGCGGTACTACGCCGATTTGGAGCAGCAGAATCAGCTGCGCCGGCAGCAGCGGGAGGACCAGCTGGCCGCCGCCGCCCTGGCGGCCCAGGCCGGGGATTACAGCCTCTACGGCCAGTACTACGGCTGGGACGACAGCCGCGTCCAGCAGCTGGGGGCCCTGTGGCAGGCGGCCCAGACGCCGGCGGCGCCGGCCGGTTCCGGCAGCGGTTCCGGCGGCTCCGGCGCGTCCGGCAGTTCCGGCAGCGCCGGCAGCGGGCGGGGGAGCAGCGCCGGCGCGTCGTCGGCGACCGCCGCCGACCCCATCGTCCAGGCGTACGAGGCGGGTGTCCGTTCCTACGCCGCGGCGGTGGCCTACTTCAAGGCGCTGGGCTACGGCGACGGCATCTCCGAGGAGTTCGGCCGCCGGCTGGAAAAGCAGCTGAAAAACGGTCAGCTGGGCGTCGATGAGGAGAAGGTTCTCCGGCTGTACAACAATTTGCTGGAGATGCGCCAGACCGATTTGAACCGCCAGGACCCGGACTTCTACCGGAAGGCCGTCGAGGCCTACGCCCGGCAGGAGAGCCTCCAGCTGAACGACCAGGAGCTCCGGCGTCTGCGGGAACTTTTGGGAATTTAATCGGCCCGTGCAGACGGCTGGAAACGCACTGAAGCCGTCATCAGAAACGAAATGGTCACTGTACGGCACAGATGCCCTCGGCAGAGTTTTGTCCGCCGCAGCGGACAAAATAAAGTTTCAATCTGTTTTTTCCGGGGACATGCGCCTCGGAAAAAACACATCTCAGGCTACCAGTGTGCGGCCCGCAGGGCCGTGCGCGCAGCTAGCCTGCGTCCCCTCGCCGAAATGCCTGCATTTCGGCGGTCACGCCCGGGCCAAACGGCCCGGGCGTTTTTATGGTTTGGAACAGATTGTTGGGAAGATTCCGGCGGTTTTGCCCTATCATAAGGGAAACCGCGCAGACAAGGAGGGCGAGACGAAGACCGTGAACGTATACGGTTATATCCGGGTGAGCACCCGGGAGCAGAACGAGGACCGGCAGCGGCTGGCGATGGAGGCGGTGCCCGTGCCCCGGGGGCACATCTTTCTGGACAAGCAGAGCGGCAAGGATTTCCGGCGGCCCCAGTACCGGCGGCTGCTGCAAAAACTGAAGCCGGACGACGTGCTCTACATCAAGAGCATCGACCGGCTGGGGCGGAACTACCAGGAGATTTTGGAGCAGTGGCGGCTGCTGACCCGGGATAAACGGGTGGACATTGTGGTGCTGGATATGCCGCTGCTGGACACCCGGCGGGGCAAGGACCTGATGGGCACGTTTCTGAGCGACATTGTGCTGCAGATTCTCTCCTTTGTGGCGGAGAACGAGCGGCTGAACATCCGCCAGCGGCAGCAGGAGGGCATTGCGGCGGCGAAAGCCCGGGGCGTGCGGTTCGGCCGGCCGCCGCTGCCGCTGCCGGAGAACTTCCACACGGTGCGCCAGGCGTGGCGGGGCAAAAAAATCACCCTCCGCCAGGCGGCGGAGGCGTGTGGGATGCCGGTGGGGACGTTCTACGCGAAAGCAGTCCGGGTGGAAAAACCGGGGGATTCTCCAGAAATTGAAAATAATTTGTAAATGTGTACATTTGTAAACCCGGACTCATATCTCAAAACTGGATACAGTTTATAACATATAACGACATATTGCAAGTGTTTTCTTGAGACATTCCGAAAAATGAGAGAGTTGGAAAAAGTACACTTTTCTGAAAGACGTGCCAGGTGGGCAGGGAGGTGAGACTTACCGTACCATGGCAGAAAATTTGAGAAAATTTAGGGGAGGGGAACTGTGAAGAACAGAAGGAGAGGACATTGGCGGATAGTCATTCTGCTTGTGATGACAGTCTGGCTTGCCGGCTGCCAGTCCCAATCACTTGGCGAGAAGAGGCTTGTCCAACTGGATGACGCACCATGGAAGGGCTCGAGTACGATTGAAAAGATTGCCGAAGATAATCGGCTTTCCAAAGGCGGCATACGGCATGACCGCCTTAAAAATAAGGAACCGTTGGATACAACATATTCGCATGAAAAGGGGAGTTTTTCGTGGCTACAGAAACTGTAAACCAGCCGTATCAGGCTTCGACTGCGCCGGTAGGGCAGTTAAAAACCAACCGCAGCTTATTGAAATACATTTTGTTGTCGGCGGTTACATTTGGAATTTATGGCATAGTTGTCATGTCTGCGGTGTCGAGCGACATCAACCTGATTGCTGGCCGGTATGACGGCAAGCGCACCATGCACTATTGCCTGATGTTGTTTTTGGTGGGATGGATTACGTTTGGCATAGGCTGGCTTGTTTGGCAACACCGGCTTTCCAACCGCATTGGGGCAGAGTTGAGCCGCCGCGGAATTGCATACCAATTCAGCGCATCGACCTATTGGGGCTGGGGCGTTCTGGGTGCATTGATTGTGGTTGGACCGTTCGTCTACCTGTATAAGCTGTTTCGTGCGATGAACTTGCTGGCCGCACACTACAACACCTTCGGCTAATCAGAAACTGCGAAACGGGGGAAACAACGTGAGGTGGGCAAGGCGGGGAATCGCTTCGGTGCTGATACTGGCGATGCTTGTCATTGGCCTAAAGGTGTATTTGGTTCAATACGCATCGTCGCCGCAGGGGGCGGTAGAGGGATTCTTTTCTGCGTACAACAACGCCGATATACAGGGAATGGTTTCCTGCATGGAGCCAGGTACAGAGGATTTGCTGAGCGGCGGAACGGAACTGGCAAATGCTGTGGTTAAGGCGCTGTTGGGCGTGGATTTGCATTTGGACGCGCTGATTGATGTGATGCCGGCATTTGCAAACCAGCTTGTTGGTGATACAGAAATGGTTGCAATTCAAAACGTCCAGGTGCTCTCGTACTCGCCGGTTATTGACGCGAAATTGGCGGACTTTTTGGTGGGCTTGATGCCAGAATTAGTCAACGTCTTGGCAGATGAGGCAGTTGTGGCGTTTGAAATCGAGGATGCAGCGGCCCAGCTGGAAGTGCGGTTTTATGGAGAAAACGGGTGGAGAATTCCTCTTGACACAGAATTGTTGCCCCTTGCAGCAATGCCGTAAATGAAAGAAATCGATGATTTAGGAGGGAATGAGCATGTTTTGCCCGAACTGTGGACAGCAGCTGCCGGATGATTCAACATTTTGCGAGAGCTGCGGTGCTCGCATTGAGCCGGAGACGGAGGAAACGCAGCCTGTCCCCCAGGGACAGGCTGGACGGGCGACAACTCCGAAAACCGGCGGTTCCACTGAAAAAATAACAAATTTTGTAAAGAAGAACGGAAAGCTCCTGGGGATTGCAGCAGGCGGCATCGCAGTGGTTGTAGCAGTGGTAGTATTTCTTGTAACGAGGCCTCTGAGCATTTCCTTGGATGCGTATCTGACAGTGGAATTTAGTGGCTACGACACCATCGGAACTGCGGCGTTCCACTTTGACGAAGAAAGTTTTTGTGCGGACTATGCAGATAAAATTTCTTATGAGGGCGAAGAGCCGCTAGGGGAACTGGTGAGCGGAGAGGTAGCCTGTGAGATCCTGGTGCAGGACTGCATTGATGGGGAGCTGAGCGAAGTTTCCGAACTTTCCAACGGCGATACGGTTGTGTTCACCTGGGACTGTGACGATGCTACCGCGGAGCGGGACTTTGGCGTACGGCTGGACTATGAGGATGTTTCCATCCAGGTCATTGGATTGGAAGCAGCGGATGTAGTAGACCCCTTTGAAGATGTGGAATTAGTGGTTGACGGTATTGCGCCGTTCGGCGAGGCAACGCTTGTAAACCACAGTTCCGCCCCCTATGCCGGCGACATCCCGTTTGAGATGGATACTTATGAAAACCTGGACAATGGGGCAACGGTTACCGTTTCTATCCCACAGGTGGATTCTGATGCAATGCGTACGTATTACTTGCAAAATTATGGGATTTCCTTCTCGCAGACGGAAAAGACGTATCCTGTGGAGGGCCTGACAACGTACCTAAAGTCCCTTTCGGAAATCCCTGCGGACGCCATGCAGGAGATGCAGGCCCGCGGAGAAGACGCCATCCGTGCGGAAGCGGCGCAGGACTGGGGGGAGAATGTCACGTTGACGGCAGCTTCCTGCCTGGGCAGTATCCTGCTGACGGCGAAGGATATGGATGATGGTAGCGTCAACAATCTAATCTATCTGGTGTATCAGATTGAAAGCTCAGTTACGGTACAGGAAGAGACGGAGGCAACCGAGGATGCTCCCGCCGTTACAACGGAACGACAAGAGCCGGTGACGTATTTCTATACCGTGATGTTTGACAACCTGCTGCTGAATGCGGATGGGACCGTACAGGTAGACTTTGGCGATTACGACGTTCCGAGTGAGCGGTTTACGAGGGAGATTGGAGGCAGCCGTTACCGGTTCCGTGGCTTTGAGGATCTGGATGCGATGTTCCGGGAGTGCGTGACGGTAAACATCGATCGATATGCCTACGAGTCCAGCGTGACAGCAGCGTAAATGCGAAGAAGGAGGTTGGTTCCAATTGGCTTTTTGTAGGTATTGCGGAAGAAAGCTGGAAGAGGGGGAAATTTGTTCCTGTCGGGAAAACATGGAAGCGGCGCCTGTTGAGGCCGGTGCGACGGCGCAGAAGGGAAACGTGTTCAAGACAGTTTTCGACGAGCTTTTCCGCCTGTGGAAGGCGCCCGCTATGGAGAGTCCCCTGTACATTCAAAGCGGAAATTGGGTAGTTGCGCTTGGATTTATCCTGTTGCAAGGAATTTGCGCCGGGGTGTTCGCCGCTTTTTGTGTTCGGGAAATTAACGGAGTGATTGCAATCGGCGGTTCCTTTACAGAGTCGGTGATGTTTTCAGGCGTGAAAGCATTTTTCCTGGCATTGCTATATTCGGTGGTGCTGTCTGTGGTTTTTGCGGGATTGCTGCTTGTTGCGGGAAAAATTGTGAAAAGTACACTGACCCCGCAGGAGGCGGCATGCATGGCGTCGCTGCGCGCCATTGTGCTTGCGCCGCTCTCCCTGTTCAGCTGTGTGGTTTTCTTGTTTAGTATCCCGGCAGGCTTGATTGTATTTTACCTGGTGGGAACGGTGGCCGGGGTGTGTTCCATGGCGGTTGCGCTGGAAAGCCGGACCCTTGGCAACCGGAATCAGAAAGTATACCTCCTGATTGCCGTGGCGGTTATCTTCCTGATTGTGTACCTGCTCTTTGCAGGGCTGGCGCTTCCTAGTTTTTACCCGCCGAGGCTTCGCATCCTGTTCGCTGCGGCAGACGAGTTCCTGACCTGGGACAGCATCACGCAGTTCCTCGACAGCTTCAATTTATTCTGATTATTCTGAGTTAACGGAGCGGTTCCATAGAAGCTCTGAGCAGGCCGTCTGCCTGCCGAAAAGCGGGCCGCGCAGGATATGGGGTCCCTATCCTGTGCGGCCCGTTTTCTCCGGCTTTCAGAGGGGGGCGGCAGCCTATGGGTTCCAGATTTACCGCGCATAATCTCACATGCCGCCCTGGGCCGAAAAAAATGCGGCGCCGGGGCGGGATTTGCCGTACAATGGAGGCGGCCGTTGGCCGACATTCTGGATTTGCGGAGGGGAACCCATGCAGCGGATTTTGACGGAAGCCCGGACGGCGGCCTATGCCGCCCACCTGCGGCGGGAGGAACGGAGCGAGAGCACCGTGGCGAAGTATCTCCGGGCCGTCCGGGCCCTGGCGGCGTTTGCGGAGGGGCGGCCGATGACGAAGGAGCTGGTGGCGGCCCACAAGGCCCGGCTGGTCGAGGCCGGGCGCGGGGCCTCGACCGTCAACGGGGCCGTGGCCGCCATCAACGGCCTGCTGTCCTTTTTGGGCTGGGAGGACTGCCGGGTCAAGGCGGTGCGGGTCCAGCGGAGCGCCTTTTGCAGCGCCCGGCGGGAGCTGAGCCGGGAGGAGTACCGGCGGCTCCTGGACGCCGCCCGGGGGCGGGAGCGGCTGCAGCTGGCGATGCAGACCCTCTGCGCCAGCGGCATCCGGGTGTCGGAACTGCGCCATTTTACCGTGGAGGCGGTCCGCCGGGGAGAGGTGACCATCCGCTGCAAGGGCAAGACCCGGACCGTCCTGCTGCCGGGCCGGCTGCGCGAACGGCTGCTGGCCTACGCCCGGCGGCAGGGGATTGCCGCCGGCGTGGTCTTCCGCACCCGCGGCGGGAAGCCCCTGGACCGCAGCTACATCTGGGCCCAGATGAAAGCCCTCTGCGGCCTCGCCTGCGTCTGCCGCGACAAGGTCTTCCCCCACAACCTCCGGCGGCTCTTTGCGCGCAGCTTCTACCGGGTGGAGAAGGATCTGGCGCGCCTGGCCGACGTCCTGGGGCACAGCCGCCTGGAGACGACGAGAATTTATATTATGACGACCGGAGCCGAGCACCGCCGGCAGCTGGAACGCCTGCATCTGCTGCTGTAACAACGGGGAGACGAAACAAGCCTTCCACGGAATATTCATTCCGTGGAAGGCTTCTCAAAGCCTTGCGCCAAATTTTGTTACAGTATATCAATCTGTCGCAGAAAAGTCAAGTCGTCTTATGATTTTTCAACAAAATAGACAAGGCAATG
This sequence comes from uncultured Oscillospiraceae bacterium, assembly GCA_904395905.1. Lineage (GTDB taxonomy): Bacteria > Bacillota > Clostridia > Oscillospirales > Oscillospiraceae > Avoscillospira_A. The sequence goes on from CAJFNZ010000064.1 coordinate 45,225, forward strand.
GAGGCCCCTGTCGCTCTGCAAACTGCGGAAGCGGCTGCGGGCCTATTGTTCGTTCCTTCCGATTTGTGGGAGTGCCCGGATGCGGGGCAATCCCGGAACAGGCGCGGCGCGGGAACTCCACGGAATGAATATTCCGTGGAAGCCATAGTATCTAGCCCATGGGGAGGCGCGCCGCGCCGTGGCGCTGCGTGCCGTGGGAATACATTTGCGCAGAATCTGAGGAAATCCGGCGAGGGGAGAGGTGACGGCGATGGCGTGAAGAGGACCTGCGGCCGCGCGGCGCGGCCGGCTGCAGGCGCCTGCGGGTCTGCCGCGCTGAAACTCACAAATAAGAGGGAAGAGTTTATGAAATTTACGATACGCAAACGGCTCCGTCAGCTGACCTCTGGCCTCCTGGCCCTGGTGATGCTGGTGGGGACCGCCGGCCTCCTGGCAGGACCAGCCCAGGCGGCCGGTGCCATCGAGGATGGGAACTGGGATACGGTAACGCCGTTGAAGGACATCTATGCGGACGACTTCCTGATGGGCACGACCATCAGCAGCGGCAACTTCGGTACGACGAAGTATGACTTCATCCAGTACCACTTCAACGCGATGACCCCGGAGAATGAGACGAAGCCCGACCAAATCTGGAACCGTCCCTCTCAGGAGCCCAACTTCACGAACGCGGACAAGATTATCACCAACGGCCACGAGGACGGCTTCTATGTGGTCGGCCACGCCTTTGCCTGGCACAACCAGTCCAACCACTGGCCGGAGCGGGCGGCGCAGTACACCCAGGACGTCGAATGGGACTACTGGGAGGCCAGGTACCAGCTGGAGCGGTACATCCGCACCATCGCCGGCCACTTTGAGGAGGCCGGCAACCAGTTCGACGCCTGGGACGTGGTCAACGAGGCCATGCGCGACAATCCCGACAACCCCACCGACTGGCGCAACGCCCTGCGCCACG